>JAGRKZ010000150.1 GCA_020442065.1 Bauldia sp. | reverse complement strand
GCCTGATCAACTGGGACTACGTGCTGGAGATGTACGAGAAGGCCATGGGCGGCCGCTGAGCGGAAAGGTCATTGCGGACCGGCGAGCGCCGGCTGAGTCTCCAGAGGGCGCGGTGTCTCCACCGCGCCCTTTCTGTGTGAAGGAGACCTATCGGATGCCCTTCTTGCAGGGCGTGAAGTACTGGTAGCGGTCCCAGTCGGTCTGCGCCCAGTAGAGCCAGGCCTTGCAGTCCGACTGGCTGCGGAAGCAGGGCGCGGCGTGGTAGGATTCGAGCTGGTCGAACGGCCCTATCCGCTGGCCGACGAACGAGGTCTGCCAGACGTTGGCGCGGCCGAGTTGGGCCTTCAGCTTGTTGCAGTTTCCGCCCTGCACGCGCGGGGGGTTGGCGGCCTCGGCAGGGAGCGTCACCGCCGAGAGGACAGGGGCGACGGCAACCAGGGCGGCGATGCCCAGCTTCACTATCTTCATCTTCAGCTCCACGCATCGCCGGTCCAGACCTTCCCGACCGGCTTCGCCTCCTCGGCGATCATTCTGCCCGATTTTGCAGGAAATCGCGATCCAGCCTAGGCTTTTGCTCCCGGGGGCGGACCGGGGCAGAAGAGGAGGCGACGATGGCGAATGAGATTCAGCAGCCGAAAGCCTATGATCTCGTCGGCAACCCTGTCCTTGTCGGCGGCATCGGCCAGGGCTTCGAGGCCACGCTCAACTACCGCATCCACGACGGTCACGACGAGCGAACCGGCTTCTTCAACGTCGGCGGCGGCACCGGCGAGCACGGTCAGTTCGCGTTCGCGGTCGACCTGACCGGGGCGGCGTTCCAGCTCGATCGGCTCTTTGTCGAGGTCTACGAGGAGAGCGCGCGCGACGGGTCGGAGATCAACAAGGTGATCGTCCCGGTGATTTATGGACCGCGGATTGTCGCGGGCTACATCGGCTACCGGCTCCACACCGTGGCCCGGGGCGATACCCTCACCCGGATCGCCCGCGACGCCTACGGCACCGACGGCCACTACGATCGCATCGTGCGGGCGAATCCCCTGGTGATCTCGGACCCCGACCGCATCTTCGTCGGCCAGGTCCTCAAGATCCCGATCGGCGCATGATCCTCAGGCCTTCGCCGTCACCTTCAGCGCGAAGGCCATCGAGAACGCCGATTCCTGCAGCCGGTCGAACCGGCCGGCTGCACCGCCGTGGCCGGCATCCATGTTGGTCTTGAGAAGGACCAGCGGGCTGCCGACCGCTTTGTCGCGGAGCTTGGCCACCCACTTGGCCGGCTCCCAGTAGGTGACGCGCGGGTCGGTGAGGCCGCCGAGGGCAAGGATCGCGGGGTAGCGGAGCGGTCCGACGTTGTCGTAGGGCGAGTAGGCGAGGATGGTCCGGAAGTCGGCCTCGCTGAGGATGGGGTTGCCCCATTCGGGCCATTCCGGCGGGGTGAGCGGCAGCGTGTCGTCGAGCATCGTATTGAGCGTGTCGACGAACGGCACCTCGGCGATCAGCCCGGCGAACAGCTCGGGCGCCATGTTGGCGACGGCGCCGATCAGGAGGCCGCCGGCCGAGGCGCCCCAGCCGACGATCCGGCCCTCGGTCGTGTAGCGCTCGGCGGCGAGGTAGCGGCCGGCAGCGATGAAGTCTTTGAACGTATTGACCTTCTTCTCCCGGCGTCCGTCGGCGTACCAGTGGAACCCCTTGTCCTTGCCGCCGCGGACATGGGCGATGGCGTAGACGAACCCACGGTCGACCAGCGACAGCCGGTTGGTGGAGAAGGACGCGGGGATGGTGACACCGTATGAGCCGTATCCGTAGAGCAGCATCGGCGCAGAGCCGTCGAGCGGCGTGTCCTTGCGGTAGAGCAGGGACACCGGAACCGTCTCGCCGTCCTCCGCCGGAGCGAACAAGCGGCGGGTGACGTAGTCGGCCGGGCTATGGCCGGACGGGACCTCGTCCTCCTTGCGCAGCACGCGTCCCCGGGTTGCCATGTCGTAGTCGTAGACGCGGCCGGGAGTCGTCATCGAGGAGTAGGTGAAGCGGAGGCTGTCGGTCGCGAACTCGTAGCTGCCCATCATGCCGAGCGAATAGGCCTCTTCGTCGAAGGCGATGCCGTGCTCCTCCCCGGTCGCCAGATGGCGAATGACGATCCGCGGCAGGCCGCCCTCGCGCTCGAGACGGACCAGCCAGTCGCGATAGGAGGTGTGGGAGAGGATGAGACGGCCGTCCTGGTGCGGCACCAGATCCTGCCAGTGCTCGCGGCCGGGCGCGTCGACCGGCGCCGTGACGATCTTGAAGTCTTCCGCGTCGCCGGCGTTGGTGAGGATGTAGAACACCCCATCCGCCTCGTCGACATCGTACTTCTCTGCCGGCCGGCGCGGCGCGATCAGCTTCGGGGTCGCGCCGGGGGTGTCGGTCGGCAGAAAGTAGGTCTCCGACGTCTCGTGGTCATGGCTGTCGATGGTGAAATACCGGTCCGACTGCGTCTTGCCGACGGCGAGGAAGTATGCCGGGTTGGCGTCCTCCAAGACCACGGCGTCCTCGGATTCCGTTGCGCCGACCGTATGGCGGAGAACCTTTGCCGGCCGGTGGTTGGCGTCCAGTTGGACGTAGAGGAGGGTCGCCGAATCCGCCGCCCAAACGGGTGCGCCCGAGGTGCCCGCGATACGATCCGGCAGATCCTCGCCGCGCTCGAGATCGCGGATGCGGATCTCGAAATACTCCGAGCCCATCTCGTCGATCGCATAGGCCAGCAGCCGGTGGTCGGGGCTGTGGGCGCTTCCCCCGAGGTGAAAGTACGCCTTGCCCTCAGCCATCGCATTGGCGTCGAGCAGCACGACCTCGTTGCCGCCGTCGCGATCAGTGCGGATCAGCATCGGGTGCTCAGCGCCATGGGCGAAGCGGATGCCGTACGCGTAGGGGCCGTCGGGCGAGGGGACGGAGGAATCGTCCTCCTTGATGCGCCCTCGCATCTCGGCGACGAGCGTGTCCTTGAGGGCGGCGACATCCGCCATCGCCGCATCGGTGTAGGCGTTCTCGGCGTCGAGATAGGCGCGGATGTCCGGCGCGAGCACCGCCGGTTCCCGCATCACCTGCTGCCAGTTGTCGGCGCGCAGCCAGCCGTAATCGTCGGTACGGGTGACGCCGAACCGTGTGGTGGTCACGGGACGTTTCTCGGCGGCGGGCGGCCTGGCCGCCCCTCCGCCCGTCTGTCCCTCGGCGCTCTCGTCACGCAGTCTCTGGGTCATTGGCATCCAGCTTCAATGCGGTTCCGTTCATGCAATAGCGAAGGCCGGTCGGTTGCGGCCCGTCAGGGAAGACGTGGCCGAGATGGGCTTCGCAGGCCGCGCAGCGGACCTCGGTCCGGACCATCCCGTGCGAGCTGTCGGTGATCTCGGCGACGGCCCCCTCCGCGACCGGCTCGTAGAAGCTCGGCCAGCCGCTGCCGGAGTCGTATTTGGTCTCGGAGTGGAACAGCGGTTGCCCGCAGGCGACGCAGAGGTAGGTCCCGGCACGCTTTTCGTTGAGCCAGGGGCCGGTGAACGGCCGCTCGGTGCCGGCCTGGCGGGTGATGTAGTACTGCTCCGGCGTGAGCTCGGCGCGCCACTCCGCCTCGCTCTTCTCGATCTTGCGCGGCGTCGCGCCGCTCCGTCCGGTGTCATCCATGGCCGATAACCTCTTGTTCTTGTTGTTAGTGGGGGATCGGGCGGGGCGCCCGATCATGGCCGAGATATGGTGTTAGCCGCCCGACGCCTCAACGACAACAGGTCGTGATCGGTCAGCCCCGGTCGGTAATCTTGCCACGGCTGCAGGGCATCGGCACAGTGCCCCCTCACGTCTGCTCGGTCGCAGATGTTGGCCGGAGGAGCGCTTCATGACGCTGTGGTCCGATTTCCTCAGCAACCGCAAGCGCGTGGCGCACAAGTGGACCCACTATTTCCCCGTCTACGAACGGCACTTCGGACGCTATGCCAACACCGACGTTGTGTTGTTCGAGATCGGCTGTGGCCAAGGCGGGTCGCTTCAAATGTGGAAACAGTATCTCGGGCCCTACGCCAGGATTGTCGGCATCGACAACCGACCTGAATGCGCGGCGTACGCGGAACACCAGATCGAGATCCGCATTGGCGACCAGGCCGATTCCGCCTTTCTTGACGGGGTCTGCGACGAATTCGGGTCGCCCGACATCGTGATCGACGACGGTAGCCACATCATGGAGCACGTGAATGCATCATTCACGACGCTCTATCCGCGCCTTGAAAGGCGCGGCGTCTACCTTGTCGAGGACATGCAAACAGCCTACTGGCCCAACTATGGCGGCGGCCTGCGTCGCCCGGATACGTTCGTCGAGCGCTGCAAGGGCCTCGTCGACGAACTCAACGCGCGCTCATCGCGCGGCGCGTTGCCGCCGACCGAGTTCACCCGCACGACACTGTCGATGCACTTCTACGCAAACGTGGTCGTGTTCGAGAAAGGCAGGACCGGGCCGCTGGCTTCGATGAAGACCGGAAAGGGCACCCGCAACGGCAAGCTGCGGAAGCCAAAGACGAAGGCAGAATGACTGCAACGTCAAGATGTTAACCCCGGCACCGCCGCCGACAGCGGCGGTTCGGAGCCCTCACGGATATCCCGCGGCGCCGAAAGGCGGACATCGTACGTGTCAATCCGGTGGCGCCCCACGGCTTTCGGTTGATCGTCCGGGCTTGCCCTGTATGGTTCTCTGAATCGAAAGCTCCCGAGGGGATGACCGTGCGGGTCGCGAGCCTGGCCTTTGTGCTTTACCTGTTCTGGCTGCTGCTCTCGGGCCACTACAGTCCCTTCCTGCTCGGCGCCGGGGCGCTGGCGGCGGTGGGCATCGCGCTTGCCGGACGCCCATTCGGCTATGCCGACCGCGAAGGCCATCCGGTCGAACTGATCGCGTCCGGATTCCGCTACTGGCCCTGGCTGGTGGTCGAGATCGCCAAGTCGTCGCTGTCGGTGTCGCGCGTCATCCTCTCGCCGTCGCTGCCGATCAGTCCGCGCGTCGTGAAGCTCAAGGCCGGCCCGCGCACCGCCGTGGGCATGGCGACCTACGCCAACTCGATCACGCTCACCCCAGGGACCATCACCATCGAGGCCGACCGCCACCACCACTGGGTCACGGTCCACGCGCTCACCGAGGACGGGGCCAGCGGTCTCGCCGGCGGTGACATGGATCGCCGCGTCACGAGCTTCGAGGACGAGCGCTGATGCTTGCCGCCGCCCTCCTCGGCATCCTCGTTGCGGGGGCGCTGATGCTGGTGCGCGCCCTCCGCGGACCGACCATCTTCGATCGCCTGGTCGCCGCCAACGCCGTCGGCAACGCCGCCATCGTCTTTCTTGCCGTGCTCGGCTTCTTCAACGGCCGGCCCGACTTCCTCGACATCGCGCTCGCCTATGCGCTGCTCAACATCATCGGCGTGTTCGCCGTCCTCAAGTTCTTCCGCTACGGACCGCTCGGCGGCAGCGGCGAGGAGGGGGAGGGGGTATGAGCGCCGCCGAGATCGCCGCGATCGCGGGAAGCGTCATCGTCCTCCTCGGGACCCTGTTCATGATCATCGGCGCGCTCGGCATGGTGCGCATGCCCGACGTCTTCACCCGGCTTCATGCCGCCTCGGTGTCGGACACCTTCGGCGTCGGCCTGATCCTGGTCGGGCTCATCCTCATCGGCGGCCTGTCGCTGGTCAGCTTCAAGCTCGCCTTCCTGCTCGCGTTCCTGTTCCTCACCGGACCGGTCGCGACCCATGCCGTCGCCCGCGCTGCGCTCGACGCCGGGGTCAAGCCGCTCGACGCCGAGGGGGCGGCGCTGGCGGCGGCCAACGACGACGATGACGAGGGAGGTTCGCCATAGTCTCGCTGGTCAATTTCGTCCTGCTCACCCTGCTCGCCGTCACGACGCTGGCGATCGTCCGGGTGCGGAACCTTTTTGCCGTCGCGGTGCTGAGCAGCATCTACTCGTTCATGATGGCGAGCGTCGTGCTGGTGCTCGACGCGCCGGACGTCGCGCTCACCGAGGCGGCGGTCGGCGCCGGCGTCGGCACGGTGCTGATCGTCGGCGCGCTCTATCTGACCAAGACCGACGAGTCGCCGCCGATTCACGGCATGTTCCTCCCGCTGGTGGTCGCGGCCGGTACCGCCGCCGCCCTTCTCTTCGGCGTCAGCGACACGCCGCCCTTCGGCGATCCGTCCAATCCGGTTACCGCGCTTGGGCCGGACTACATCGCCCGCTCCATCCCCGAGACCGGCATTCCCAATGTCGTCTCCTCGGTGCTGGCGAGCTACCGCGGCTTCGATACGCTCGGCGAGACGGTGGTGATCTTCACCGCCGGCATTGCCGTGCTCATGCTGCTCAAGCGCTCGCCGGCCCGCCGCCGCGGCGACGGCGACAAGGGCGGGTAGGGTCAAGCGATGCGCCTCGACCTCATCCTGCGGGTTGCGACCAAGCTCATCCTGCCGTTCATGCTGCTCTTCGCGGTCTATGTGCAGCTCCACGGCGACTACGGCGCCGGTGGCGGTTTCCAGGCCGGGGCGATCGCCGGGGCGGGCATCATCCTCTACGCGCTGGTCTTCGGCCTCGCCGCCGCCCGCCGCATCGTGCCTCCGGCGCTGGTCGAGACCCTGGTGCCGCTCGGCGTCTTCATCTACGCCGCCGTCGGCGTCGCTGGCTGGCTTACCGGCGGCAACTACCTCGAATACAACCACCTCGCCCACGATCCGGTCCATGGCCAGGAGTGGGGCGTGTTCCTGGTCGAACTCGGCGTGTTCATCACGGTGAGCGCGACCATGGTCGCGATCTTCTACGCCTTCACCGGGCGGGGACGGTCGAGATGAGCGATCTCGTCGCCGCGGCAAGCGGCTTCCTCGACCACTACAACCAGTACATCACCATCTTCCTGATGGTGTCGGGCCTCTACATCGTCATTGCCCGCGGCAACATGGTGAAGAAGCTGGTCGGGCTGTCGCTTTTCCAGTCGTCGGTCTACCTGCTCTACATCTCGGCCGGCAAGGTCCATGGCGGCACCGCGCCGATCATCGACCCCGGCTTCACCGTCTATTCCCACCCGCTGCCGCATGTCCTCATCCTCACCGCGATCGTGGTCGGCATCGCCACGCTCGCCCTTGGGCTCGCGCTCGTCGTCCGCATCAACGAGGCCTATGGCAGCATCGAGGAGGACGAGATCTTCGAGCGCGACAGGGACGACAAATGAGGGAGCACCTGCCGGCGCTCCAGGTCGTCCTGCCCCTCTTCGGCGCACTGATTGCGGCGCTGGTGCGTGGGCCCGTCGCAGCCTGGCTGGTGACCGCCATCGTGAGCGTGGCGTCGCTGGTCATCTCGGTCGTGCTGCTCCGCCAGGTAATCGGCGGTGAAGTGATCTCCTACCACCTCGGCGGCTGGGACCCCTCGATCGGCATCGAGTACCGGGTCGACATTGTCAGTGCCCTCATCCTGGTGCTGGTGTCGGCCGTGGCCGCAGTCGTGGCGCCCTTTGCCCGGTTGTCGGTCGCGGCGGAGATCCCCGAGGACAAGGTCGCATGGTTCTACACCATGTACCTCATCTCCCTCGCCGGGCTGCTCGGTATCGCGATCACCGGCGACGCCTTCAACGCCTTCGTGTTCCTCGAGGTTTCTTCGCTGTCGAGCTATGCCCTCATCGCCATGGGCACGAACCGGCGGGCGCTGGTCGCGGCGTACCAGTATCTCATCGTCGGCACGATCGGCGCCGGCTTCTACGTGATCGGCGTCGGCCTCATCTACATGATGACCGGCACGCTCAATCTCACGCTGATGGCGGAGCGGATCGCCGACATCGAGTTGTCGCGGCCGATCCTTGCCGCGCTCGCCTTCATCGTCGTCGGCATCAGCCTCAAGCTCGCGCTCTTTCCGCTGCACGTATGGCTGCCAAACGCCTATGCCTACGCGCCGTCGGTCGCGACCGTCTTCCTCGCCGCGACCGCCACCAAGGTCGCGATCTATCTGTTCGCCCGCTACGTGTTCTCGGTGTTCGGACGGAGCTTCGTGTTCGCCGACCTGCCGCTCACGGAGACGCTCCTCACCTTCTCGATTGCGGCGATCTTCGGCGCCGGCACCGTGGCGGTCTTCCAGTCCAACCTCAAGCGGATGTTCGCCTATTCGTCGGTCGCGCAGGTCGGCTACATCACCCTCGGCATCTCGCTGGCGACGCTGAGCGGCGTCACCGGCGCGCTGGTCCATGTCCTCAATCACGCGCTGATCAAGGGGGCGATCTTCATGGCCCTCGGCTCCGCCGTTTTCCGGATCGGCAAGTGCAGCTTCGAGGATATCGCCGGCATCGGCCGGAAGATGCCCCTCACCTCGGCCGCGCTGGTGCTCGCCGGCCTCAGCCTCATCGGTCTGCCCGGCACCGCGGGGTTCATATCGAAGTGGTACCTGGTGGTCGCTTCGCTCGAACTCGGCTGGTGGTGGCTCGCCGCCCTCATCGTGATGAGCACGCTCATCACGCTCGCCTATGTCGCCCGGGTGGTCGAGGCGGCCTATTTCCGCGAGCCGTCCAAGGCGCTGGCCGATGTCACCGAGGCGCCTGCCGAGATGCTCATCCCCACCTGGATCCTTGCCGGGGCCACCGTCTATTTCGGCATCGACACCCAGCTCACCGCCGGTCTCGCCGAGCGGGCGGCGCTCGTCCTGATGGGGGGCATCCAGTGAGCGCGGCGACGATGATCACGCTCATCATGCTCATCCCGGCCGCGACGGCCGTGCTCCTGCCGCTGTTCGCAGGTCGCCCCAATGTGCGGGAAGGGACGACGCTGCTCGGCGCCGTCCTGCTCTTTGCGACGGTGCTTCAGCTCATGCCGCTGGTGCTTGCCGGGGAGACGCCCGAACTGCCGGTCTGGACGGTGATCCCGGGGCTGACCATCGCCTTTTCCGTCGAGCCGCTCGGCATGCTCTTCGCCGCCATCGCGTCGGGGCTCTGGATCCTCAATTCGATCTATTCGATCGGCTACATGCGGGCCGAGCAGGCCCATCGCCAGACGCTGTTCTATGTCTGCTTCGCTTTGGCGCTGGCGGCGACGATGGGGATTGCGCTCGCCGGGAACCTCTTCACGCTCTTTCTGTTCTACGAGCTGCTCACCTTCACCACCTGGCCGCTGGTGACGCACCGCGCGACACGGGAGGCGAGGGACGCCGGTCGGCTCTATCTCCTGATGCTGTTCGGCGCTTCGACCATGCTGCTCTTGCCGGCGATCGCCTGGACCGGGCTGGCTGCCGGCACGCTCGATTTCACGCCGGGCGGCATCCTCGCCGGCAATGTGGGGGGAATCGGCCTCGGCATCCTGCTGGCCCTCTACGTCTTCGGTACCGCCAAGGCGGCGGTGATGCCCGTGCACTTCTGGCTTCCGGCGGCGATGGTCGCGCCGACGCCGGTTTCGGCGCTCCTCCATGCCGTGGCCGTGGTGAAAGCCGGCGTCTTCACCATCCTCAAGGTCATCGTCTACATCTTCGGTGCCGAGACGCTCGCCGCCTCCGACCGCGCCAACTGGCTGGTGGTCGTCGCCGGGATCACCGTGATCGCGGCATCGTTGATCGCGCTGCGGCAGGACAACCTGAAGCGCCGGCTCGCCTATTCGACGATCTCCCAGCTCTCCTACGTCATTCTCGGCGCAGCGCTGTTCACGCCGCTTGCCATCCTCGGCGCAGCCCTCCACATCGCCGCCCATGCGGTGTCCAAGATCACCCTCTTCTTCGCCGCCGGCTCCGTCCATGTCGGCGCCCACGTCGACGACATCAGCCGAATGGACGGCATCGGCCGCCGCATGCCGTTCACGATGGGCGCCTTCACCATCGGCTCGCTGTCGATGATCGGCGTGCCGCCGACGGCAGGCTTCCTCGGCAAGTGGTTCATCCTGATCGCGGCGCTGCAGGTGAAGGAATGGTTCGTCGTCGCGGTCATCGTGGTCTCGACCCTGCTCAACGCCGGCTACTTCCTGCCCATCGTCTATCGCGCCTTCGCGCGCGCGCCGGCGAAGGGGGAGGGGCGGATCGCCGAGTCGCCGTGGCCGATGGTCGCCTCGCTCGTCATCACCGCCGCCGTCACGGTGTTCCTCTTCGTATGGCCCGGTGCACCCTTCCAATTGGCGGAAATGCTGGCCGGCAACGCCGCAATTGACGCCAGTGGCTCCAGCGTCGTTGAATTCCCCCTCGAAGGAGGATTCCGCTGATACCATCGCCGGCCGGAGGCGCCGCTCGCGTGCCGCCGCCAAAGCGCCACTGTCATCCGGTGTTGATCTGCGCCGGCCATGAAGGAGTGATGAAGACCGTGCAGCGGCCGCCGCGCCCTTGGAAGCAGGCGATCTATCTCTGGATCGGGATCATCCTGATTCCCATCGGCATCATCATTGCGCCGCTGCCCGGCCCGGGCGGCATTCCGATCCTGGCTGTCGCCGCGTTGCTCATCATCACCTCGAGCCGGCGGGCGGCGAGCTGGGTGCGCCTCCACCGCCGCCGGTGGGACTGGATGAACGACATCTTGGTCAAAGGCGAGGGTTGGCTCGGCGGTGAGATGGGCAGGGCGCTCCGCCGGACCAACGGCCGGCCGCACCTCGTGCCCAAGCCGCCGGAGTCGCGGCGCGAGCGGATCCTCGACATCCTGCTCTTTCCCGTCCACGTCGCCATCATCCTCACCCGGGCCGTCGCGAACCGTTTTGGCTGGAAGCTGCCGGGCGATGCGCGAAAGGAGCGCAAGGCGCAACGCGAACGCCGAAAATTGCACCGCGAGCGGCGCCGGCGCCAGCGTCAGACGACCGGCGGCGCTGAATCGAAGGCGAAACCTCGCAGGAAGTCAAAGGCGGCCTCCGATCGGGCAGCGGCCATGGCTCATCCGGGAGCGGAACGCAAAGGTCAGCGGAGTCAGGCGGCACCCGGCGCCGTGTCGCTGCCGAGCCCGACCGAGCCGTAGATCGCCGCCCTCCGGTTACCCGGTCTGTGAGGCTCCTCGGACGCGTTCAGCGAGGCCGCGCGGCGGCGACCGGCTCGCTCGGATGCCCGGCGAACTCCTGGAGATCGCCCTTGATGTGGTCCCATGACGGCCGGCACCGCGTGAAGATCGCGTTGGTCGGCTGGAAGACGTCGGGGTCGTCGAGGGTACCGGCGTAGATCGAGATGAAGCCGGGCAGGCTGCCGGGTTCGCCGAAGATCTGGCTGCCGCAGGTCGGGCAGAAGTGGCGAACCGACGGCGGGCCATCCGGCCGCGGAACCGGGTAGGTGCGGGTCTCGCCGCGGATGACTAGGCGGTCGCGGGCGGCCCCGAGGGAGCAGGAGTGGCCCGAGCCCGTCAGCCGCTGGCACGTTCGGCAATGGCAGAAGCCGGCCCATATCGGCTCGCCGTGATATTCATAGGACACGCTGCCGCAATGGCATCGACCGGTGATCATCTCAAAGGCCCCTCGACCGCTGCTGGATTCTCTATTCCCGTCGAACGGAAGGGCAGGGTTTCGACATCGCGTCTCCTGTCTGGCATTCGCCCGGTTCCGCTTGATCTCCGTGATCGTGGCGGACACTATCGCCTGCCTCTTCCCCGAAGGAGTAGCGATGCCCGCGTCGAAGGATAGCCACGATCGAAATGCGGCCCGGTTCGCCGGCGCCAGAGCGGTGTGGATCGTGTTCGTGGTCATCGCGGCGGCGACATTGGCTGTCGACCTTCTCATCGACCACCATGGCAAGTTCGGTGTCGATGGCTCGATCGGATTCTACGCCTGGTACGGGCTCCTTGTCGCAATTGCCCTGACCATCCTCTCGCGGTTGCTCGGCGCGCTCCTTGCCCGGCCGGAAGACTATTATGACCGTTAGCCTCGCCGGGCCGGGCTACCTGCTGCTCCCCGGCTTCGTGATGATGGTCTGCGGCCTTGCCATGCTGCCGCTCCGCGGTGTGGCCCGGGCGGCCATGGTGATCGCCGGGCCGCTGGTCGTGCTGGCGCTCGTCTGGCTGCTGCCGGAGGGCCCGTCGCAGCCGGTTGCCTGGCTCGGCTACCAACTCGTCCCCTTCGATTCGGACCCCCTTGCCCGGCTGTTCGCCTCGGCCTTCGCCGTCGTTGCTCTCGCCGCCGGGCTTTTCGCCATTCGCCAGGAGCGCAGGACCGAGAGCCCGGTCGCCTATCTCTATGCCGGCGGCGCCATTGGCGTCGCTTTCGCCGCCGACTTTCTGACGCTCTTCGTCTTCTGGGAGGCGATGGCGGTGCTTGCCGCGGTGATCGTCTGGATGGGCGGGCCGAAGGCGCGGGGCGCCGGCCAGCGCTACATCGTCATCCACTTGCTCGGCGGTGTGCTGCTGATGGCGGGCATTGCCGGTCACGTCGCTGCGACCGGGACGGTTGCGATTGGTCCGCTCACCCTCGATTCGCCCGCCACCTGGCTGATTCTTCTGGGCTTCCTCGTCAATGTCGCGGCCTGGCCGATCTCCGCCTGGCTGCCGGATGCCTATCCGGCGGCGAGCTGGTCAGGCACCGTGTTCCTGTCCGCCTTCACCACCAAGGCCGCGGTGCTTGCCCTCATCCGGACCTTTGCCGGGGCGGATATCCTTGTGGTCGCGGGCCTCGCGACAATCGTCTACGCCTCTCTCTATGCCGCCCGCGAGAGCAATATCCGGCGCATCGTCGCCTACTCGCTGGTGGCCCAGCTCGGATTCATGCTGACCGCGACAGGGGTCGGGTCCGACCTCGCGATCAACGGCGCTGCGGCCCACGCGGTCGCAGGCATCATCTACCAGGCCCTGCTGTTCATGGGCGCGGGCGCCGTCTTCTACGTCACCGGCAAGCAGGACTGCGGCGACCTCGGCGGCCTCTATCGGGCGATGCCGGTCACGACCGTCTGCACTCTGGTCGGCGCCCTGTCGATCGCGGCTTTCCCGCTCACGTCCGGCTATGTCGCCAAGGCACTGATCTCGGATTCGATCGCCGCCAGCGGTGGTGCCGTCGCGTGGTTCGTCGTCACGGCAGGATCGGCGGCAGCGGTGCTGCATGCCGGGTGGCGGCTGCCGTGGACGGTGTTCTTCGGTCGTGATGCCGGCGTGGCGGCGTCCGATCCACCCGTGAGCATGCAGTGGGCGATGGTGCTGCTCGCCGTGGTCTCGGTCGCGATCGGCCTGTTTCCCTCGGCGTTCTACAGCCTGCTGCCGACGCCGGCCGGCGAAAATCCCTATAGTTTCAGCCACGTCGTCGCCCAGCTGCAGCTCCTTGTCTTTGCCGGCCTCGGCTTCATGGCGCTGCGCCGCTGGCTGACTCCCGCACACACCACGACGCTCGACGTCGACTGGCTGTGGCGGTGGCTGGGGCCGCGTGTCTACCGGCGGCTCGATGGCGGTTCGGCCCGGGCGCGCGAGACGATCGTGCAGCGCGGCTATCAGGGCGCCGAGAGAATCATCCGCACGATCTATCGTCACCACGGCCCGCGGGGCGTTCTCGCACGGGCCTGGCCGACCGGAAGCATGGCGCTTTGGGCCGTCTTCCTGCTGGGAGCGTATCTGGTCTTCTACTACTTGTGAGGACTTCGCCATCGTTTCGCGTGGAGCCAGCGGACGGGTGCCGGCACTCGCCACGGTGACGACAGGCCCCGAAATTCCCGGCAAGACCCAAGCAAATCCGTCAAACGCGTGGACATCTCGAATCCGATATTTCACACCAAATTTCAGGCGGGCGGGGGGTCGAATTCTAATCTCGCTCCACTAGTCGCCGTGCAAGACGGGCGACATTCTGTCGCCGCTGTGAATGCAAAGCGGCCCAAGGCCGCAGAACCCAAGCGAACGCAGGACTTGTACTCGTTTTTGCCGCAGCCTTGGTGATTGAGACAGCATCTTCACTTGGATCGCTCAGGTGCAATTACTCTTGTTTTTGCGAAAAGCGGTATATATAGGAGGCAAGCAAAGGATTCGGGTCGTGAAATCGATCCGCCAGTCTTTCGGGTTCGTCGGGGTGATGGCTAACGAGAGACATTAAGTCGCCGCCGAGGTTGTGGGCCCGGGTTCTCGACCGAACGATAGCAAGGTGTAAGCATGAACGATCAAACCGTTGGTTCCGACCTGATTGATCTGGCTGCAGAAATCGTCTCTGCCTATGTCAGCAACAACTCAGTGCCATCCGCTGAATTGCCAATCCTGATCTCGGAAGTGCATCGCGCCCTGAGCAGCACGCAGCAGGGTGTGACCAAGGCTGAGCCGGAGCCGTTGAAGCCTGCCGTGAACCCGAAGAAGTCCGTCTTCCCCGACTACATTGTCTGCCTCGAAGACGGCAAGAAGTTCAAATCGCTGAAGCGGCATCTTCGTACGCATTATGACCTCTCGCCCGAAGAATACCGGGAGAAGTGGGGTCTGCCGGCAGACTATCCGATGGTGGCGCCCAACTACGCCGCCGCCCGTTCTGCCTTGGCCAAGAAGATGGGCCTCGGCCAGCAGCGCCGACGCCGTTCATAGCGGCGCTGAACAGTCTTCCAGAAGAGCGCCGGCCGCCAGATGCGGCCGGCGCTTTTTTATCGGGTCTGCCTCTTCTCGGCGTCGTAGGCCTGTTTCAGGGCTATGTGCCGGTTGAGGTCGTAGCTCCAATGCCCTGATCTGCCGCGGTTGGCCTCCGCCCGTAGCGCACGCCGCAGCTTCGCGATGATCTCGCGTTGCGACTCCGTGCCGGGATCGTCAATCAGCGCCGGCGTGACGGGAATGAGCCGGGCAAGATGACGGCGTCGATCGTAGTCGGCCATGCCCGCCGTGATCGACGTGGCGACGCTCTGCCGGGCCTGTCGCCTCATGCGCCCCGGGAAATGGTTCAGCATCGTCAGTTCTTCCGTCCTTGTCGGCACGTCTACACCTCTCGCTCGCGTCTCTAGGAGGCGCCAGCATCGGGCCGCGCTGCCGCACGGGGATTGGTTGCAGGCCTATCCCCACATGGCCGCGCGACAACCCGCAGAGGAATCGAGGAAACTTATCCCCTCCCGCGCGCACGGTGACTAAGATAGGATAATAATCCTAGTTCCGAGTAGCGGGAGGCGTGCAATGCTGAATCGAGTGAGTGCCGTAGTGCGCGGCCCGGCACTGGTTGCCGCGGTGTCGGGTGGCGGCGGAGAGGGAGGCGGTGGCGACCCAACTGGCCCAGCGTTGGCGGCGCTGGTCGCGGCGGCATTCGGGATCAGGGCAGATGCGATGTGGTCGGTCCGGCGCTGCTCGGCCGATATCTCATTTGCGCGTCAGGTGGCGATGTATCTCGCACACACCCGGCTCGGGATATCGCTGGCGCGAACCGGCCGAATATTCGGTCGCGACCGGACGACCGTGCGGCATGCGTGCAGACGGATCGAGGACCGGCGCGAGGACCCGCGAGTCGACGCGCTGCTCGAGTGTCTCGAACGGGCGCTCGAGGTCTCGTTTGACCTCTCGCTGTTTCCGCGCAAGGGGGCCGTCGGTGGCTGAGCGCGATCGCGGCGCGCTCCGCCTGCTGCGGCGCGTTGCGGCCGGGACCGGTCGCCCGCCCGAAGCCGACGCAGCGGCGGTGGCGCAACTCCTTCGCGACGGCCTGATCGAGCGCGACGGGGAGCGGCTGATCCCCACCCGGCTCGGGCTCTCCGCGCTCCGCCGCCATCTCGCCGGGGCCGATGGCTTTGCCGTCCAGCATCAGGTCCGAGCCCGCGTCGGCATCGACGATCCGCTGCTTGGCCGGGTGAGCGTCACGAGGAACGAGGACGAAAGCCCCCTGACACGGCTCCGCCGTGCCCGGAGCAGGAATGGCGAACCGCTGATCGGCACGGCCGAATTCGAGGCCGGCGAGCGGCTTCGGCGCGACTTCACCACCGGGCGGATGATGCCGAGGGTCACGTCGAACTGGTCCATCGCAGGGGGACGCCGCGGTCGTGGCGATGCCGGCGGCATGGCGGAGATGAACGAAGCGATCGTCGCGGCCCGGCAGCGCGTCGACCGGGCGCTGCGAGGCGTCGGACCGGACTTTGCAGGGCTTCTCATCGATGTCTGCTGCTTCCTCAAGGGCATCGAGGAGATCGAGCGAGAACGCGCCTGGCCCGCCCGATCAGCCAAACTCGTGCTGCGCCTGGCGCTCGTCGCCCTCGCCCGGCACTACGGGCTCGGCGGTTCGGCCGAAGGCGCGCCGGTCAGGAGGCTGGTCCACTGGGGCAGCGACGACTACCGGCCGCAAAGCGCGCCAGGAGTGACCACATCCGACGCCGATTCAGGACCAGATCGGACGCAGAACTGAGCTGGGCTGGCGGCCGGCGCAGCCGGCCGCGACCTTCCGGTCAACGGCCGCAGTCGCAAGTACCCGGGCGGCTATGAAGGTGGTCCCGCCACCGTGCGGCGGGCCGAGGCCTGGCCGAAGGCGAATGCCGCTCAGCCCTTCACCACACCCTCGGCAAGGCCCTTGAAGAACAGCTTCTGGGCGAAGGCGAAGGCGATGATGCCGGGCGCGACGACGAGCACATAGACCGCAGCCAGCGCTGGCCAAGTCCACTGGCCCAGCCCGCCCTGGGCGGCAGCCAGCACGACCGGCATGGTGCGAACGTCCTGGTCGTTGGTGAGCGTCGAGCAGAGCAGGTATTCGCCCCAGGCCGTGACGAAGTTGACGATGAAGATGACGACAAGGCCATTGCGCACCAGCGGCAGGCCGATGGACCACAGGATGCGCCAGTGCCCGGCGCCGTCCATCCTGGCGGCCTCGATCATCTGGTGCGGCACGAGCTGGAACATCGAGCGCATGATCAGGACGCTGATCGCAAGGTTCAGCGTCACGTAGGGGAGGATCAGGCCGGAGGTGGAATTGATGAGGTTGAGGAAGCTCTGAATCTCGTAAATCGAGATGATCGAGACGACGCGGATTGGCAGGTAGAGGGAGACCAGAAGGACGGCGATAATGATGCCCATCCCGCGGGCCTTCATGTGGACGAGCGCATAGCCGGCGAGTACGGCGCACGTGGCCGTCAGGAACACCGTGGCCATGGTCACGTAGATGCTGTTGAAGAGGTTGACCGGCAGCGTGTCGATCTTCTCGAACACGTAGCCATAGTGGGTGAAGTCGAACTTCCGCGGCCAGAAGTCGCCGCGCATCGAGTCTGGCCGGGACTTGATCGACATGATCAGCACCCAGGCGAGCGGCGCCAGGATGACGATCATGAAGAAGTTGATCACCGCGTGGCGCACGACCGCACCGCGATTACGCTCGAACCAGCCGCGAGGGTCCCCGGTCTCAGCGATCTCGCCCGGTCGAAAGGTCGGCTGGTCGATAGCCTGAACGCTCATGGCTAGTCCCTCGAGCGGAAGATACGGAGGAGGAAGATCATTACGAACACCATCGCGACTGCGCCGACCATTCCGATTGCCGCAGCGAAGCCCTGACGCCAGAGGCCGAGCTTGAACGCCTGGTCGTACATGAAGATCGTCCAGGTGTATGTCGGCGTTTCGCGGTTGAAGCCGCCGAAGATCAGGTACTCGTCGATAACCGCCATCGCCGTGCCGAAGCGCAGCACGACCAGGATCATCATGATCGGCGCAAGCCGCGGCAAGATGACGTGCCAGAACATCTGCCACTCATTCGCGCCGTCGATCCGCGCCGCCTCGGGCAGATCCTTGGGAATGGCGGCAAGGCCGGCGAGGAAGAAGATCGTGTGGTAGCCAAGCCCCCACCACACTTCCATGATGGCGATTGCGGGCAGGGTGAGGGAGGTGCCGCCGAGCCACTGCGGGGCATCGTAGACGGTGAAGAGGCCGAGCACGTCGACCAGGAAGTGGTTAATCGGCCCGACCTGATAGTTGTACATCCACTTCCACAGCACGAAGACCAGCGTGCTTGGGATGACTGCCGGAATCAGCAGGATGACGCGATAGACGGTGGCAATCCGCGGCTGGGTGACGCGGTCGATCAGCACCGCCAGCAGCAGTGGAAAGATGATCGTGCCGGGCAGGAACATGATGGTGAACAGCGCGGCACGCCAGAGGCTCTGCCACATCAGGGGGTCGTTGATCGCCTCGATGTAGTTGGCGAAGCCGACCCAGTCGGCGGGCTCGTTCGAAAGAAACTCGTAGTTGGTGAAGCTGATCCAGATGACCCTGACGATCGGGTAAATCTGGTAGCCGATGAAGAAGATCAGTGTCGGAAGGAGGAAGACCCAAGGGGCCAATCCCTGACGGATCGAAGTGGCCCGCCCGTACCCGTGTGCAGCAACTGCCTGCGCCATGCTCACCCCGACCGTCCTTATGGCGCGACCGCTTCGCCGCCCCGATTGCTCACGCCGCCAGCCATTCGCCGCCCGGTTCCTCCGCTCCGAGCAAGACTCGCGCCGCCCGCGGTGACCGATGCCGCCGTCATGCCCCGACGACCCGGCGAGAACCGGGACCGAAGGCGATGGCCCTCCGGTCCCGGCAGTCGTTCACAGGGCTACTTGCCGCGATTGATTTCGGCCTGGACGGCTTCCATCACCTTCTGCATGGCGACCTTGGGGTCGGACTCTTCGCCCTTGAGGTAGGTCTCCCAGATCGGCTTGCCGATCACGAACTGCTGGAGGCCGAAGATGTCGTTCTCGATCGCCTTGGCATTGTCGAGCTGAGCGCGAACGAGCGAGACAAAGGGTGGCATCCAGTCCGGCGGGTTGGCGTCCCACTCGGCGTAGATCGACTTGTACGGCGGCAGTTGGCCGGGATGGCCGCTAGGGGTGCCGACGATCGAGTCCTTCCAGATCTGGCGGTCGTAGGTGAGGGCCTTG
Source organism: Bauldia sp. (assembly GCA_020442065.1). GTDB lineage: Bacteria > Pseudomonadota > Alphaproteobacteria > Rhizobiales > Kaistiaceae > Bauldia. The sequence continues at coordinate 24,355 of JAGRKZ010000150.1, read as the reverse complement.
ATGTACTCGGCGGCCTTCTCCTTGTTCTGCCCGTACTTGAAGAGCGCCGATCCGGTCGTCCAGAACACCGTCGAGCCGGCTCCGTTCGCGAACTTCGGCAGCGGCCCGAGGTGCAGCTGGTTTGGATCGTCCCAGTTCTGGGCCATGCGCAGCGGAGCGTTGAAGTACTTGTTGTAGTATCCGACGCGCTGTGCGGCGAAGGCCACCTCGTCCGGTGTCCCGTTGACGCCGCCGTCGGTGGCGCCCTCGAGCAGGATATCCGGATTGGCATACGCCATGATCTTCTTCATCAGCATCAACGCCTCGATGGCGGCGTCGCTGGTGAAGTCGAACAGGTGGTTCTTGTAGACGTCAGGGCTCATCGAGTGCGTGAACGGCACAAGCGAGCGCCAGCCATGGCTGTCGAAGGTCGCGCCGAACGGCGCCGCACCCGAGTCCATCACTGCCTTTGCGCGCTCGAGATAGACGTCCCAGTTTGCCGGCGCCTCGTCCGGCAGGCCCGCCTCCGCAATGATGCCGGAGTGCCAGCCCGTGCCGATCACGTCGAGCAGGAAGGGCCAGCCGTACATCTTGCCGTCGATGAGGTTCTCCTCGCCGATCGACGCGATGATGTCGTCGCGCACGTCCTTGGGGATGTAGTCGTCCCACGGCTCGATGACGCCTGCCGCGGCCATCGCCGACATCTCGACGAACGGCGTCTGGCCGACATAGACGTCCCAGGTGCTCTTCTTGTCCTTGGCCTCGGCGACGAAGCGCTCGATACCAAAGCCCTCGACCGGGGCGATCTGGTAGTTGATGCCGGGGAACTGGCCGTTCACCGTCGGGATGCCGGGGTGGAGATCCTCGATCCACTGGTAGAAGGTCGGGGTCAGCGGCCGGTCCTGTGCGTAGGCGGTACCGATGCCGCCGCCGCGGGCGACGGCGGCTACGCCGGCGAGCCCGAGGCCGGCAGCCACCGTGCGGGTGAGAAACTCACGCCGATCGATGGCCCCTTTGTTCAACAGACGCAGATTCGCCTGCTGCAGAAGATATTCTTGTTCCTTGCGAATGGTCATGCTCGCCTCCGGAATGTCGCGTCTTTCAAAGGGTGATATTCACCGCGACGGTTGGAATTGTCTTACAAATTTCACAGGCCTGCAACGTCGGCATTTGTGCTTTGTCGGCCTCTCCCCAGTCATTTGTCATGCTGCGCTCGCCGCTTCGGCGTCGCTCTTGATGCGATCGACGAGGGCGCGTAGCCCGTTCGATCGCTGAGTGGTGAGGTGCGAGCGCAGGTCGAGCCGGGCGAACAGGGCCTCCGCGTCGGTCGCGCGTATCTGCTCCGGCGTCCTGCCGCCAAACAGAGCGATGACGATGGCAACCAGTCCCTTGACGATCAGTGCGTCGCTGTCGCCGCGAAAGTCGAGCCGGACGCCATCACGTGTCGGGGAAACGTGGGTCGAGAGCCAGACCTGGCTGGCACAGCCGCGCACCTTGTTGGCATCGGTCCGCTCGGCATCCGGCAGCGGTTCCAACCGCCGCCCGAGTTCGATCACATAGCGGTACCGGTCTTCCCAGTCGTCGAGCAGTTCGAAGTCGGCTACGACATCGTCGATCGAGAGCTGCGCTGCAACCTTGGCATCCATGAAGCTATTTAAGCGAAGCGGGCGGCCACCTGCAAACGGCGCGTCATCCCCTCTGATCAAACCCTGTCGTCCGGCCCGCCGCCACGCCAGGGCAGGGCGAGGTCGTCGGTCGTGAGCGTGCCGCGCTGACTCTCGGCGCCGGACGGATCGGGTCCGCCTCCGTCGATCAGGTCGTAGATCAATTCGACGCCGTCCTCCGCCTTCTCCGCGACGAGGTCGATGGCGGCACCGCCAGTCATGCAAACGTCGGGGTTCCGGGTGCAGAAGCCGGACAGCCCGGCCACCGAAGACCGTGCCGACATCACAGCTTCGATGATGGCCGATCGCGGCGCCTCGCCGGTGTTGGGGTCGGCGGGCAAGAGGAGAATGACGACGGTGAGCCAGAAGACAGATCGGAGGACAAACATCCCGCGTCCCTTTCCACTGGGGAATCGCGCCGGTTTCCCGGCTCCTGTGCGGCCAACCTAACGTCGCCCATCTGAAGGCCCGGTTCAGCATTTAGCTCGAATTTTATCCAATCCGAACGTCACTGCGAGCGATCCGCGCGCCGAAATTCAGCATTCCTTAAGCCTAATTCGCCACATTTTCAGCAAATCGACCCGTGAGTCTGGACCGTGAGCGCAAGATCCGCAGGTCGTCGAAGGCGTGATGACCCCGTCGAATTCGACGATCCCGACAGCGAACTGATCCCGGACGGCATCATGGCCCGCCTGGCCGATCGAGTCATGGACAATCCCGCCAAGTCCGGCGGCCTCTTCGTCATGGCGCTGACGACGGCGGCGGTGGTGTCGAACGCGCTGTTCCTCCAGCATTCCCGCCATCCCGAGCCATGGTTCGCGACCCGTCCCGACCTGGTCGCGGTGGCGCCGGGCACGAATGCGGTCGCCGTTCCCGATCCGCGCCCGCGCGGTACACCACCGGTGGAGCCGCCGACGCCGCGGCTCCAGCCCCAGACGCCGCCTTCACCGGCCGCATCCACGCCGGCGGCGACTCTGGTCGCTGACGTCCAGAAGGCGCTCAGCGAGCTCGGACTCTATCGCGGCAAGATCGACGGCATTTCGGGTACGCGCACTCGCGCCGCGATCACCGCCTACGAGCAGTCGCAGGGCTTGCCAGTGACCGGCCAACCGAGCCCGGTGCTGCTCGACCATATGGTCACCGCCTCGATTGCACCCGCGGCGCCTCCGCCGCCGTCTACCGCACAGCCGAGCCCCGACACCTCTGCCGCCGCCGATTTCTTGCCACCGGTCCCCGTGGCGCCGCCGCCGGAAGCGGTTGCCGCCGTCGAGCCCAGCGACGATATCGACCGACTTCTCACCTATCCCGGCGCCAGTGCGGAACCGGCGACAGTGACGAAGGTCTCGACCGCACCGGAGCCGCAAGCGGCGCCCGCCCCACCGCCAGCCGACATCGCCGTCGCGGCTGCGCCTGAGCCGGATGCAGCGCCGGCCGCCGATGTCGGCTCGCGGCGCACGCTCTCCGTGCAGAAGGCTCTCAACCAGATCGGCTACGGACCGGTGCCGGAAAATGGCGTAGCCGGCGAGGGTACCGTCGCGGCGATACGTCGGTTCGAACTCGACAACGGCCTGCCGATCACCGGCGCGGCCGGCGACACCGTGATCGAGCGGCTCGTCGCCATCGGGGCGATGGCAGCGGCCTGATCGGCCGATGCGGCTCAAATCGGCCATCTGGGTGGCGGCCTTCATCCGTCGTTGCCAAGTCGAGGGCGCTCCCGCCGTGGTGATGCGGCGGGGCGCGGAGGAGGCCGGGGCGATCTTCGTCGTGGTCGATCGGCTCGATGGCACCAACGACCTCTATGGTCCCGCCCCGCAGGCCGAGGTTCCGGACGACACCGCGATCGACCGGCTGTTCCAGAAGGTAGCCGAGGCCGAGGACGGCCTCGCGATCAGTGACCGGATTGCCCGCGAGACCCGGTTCGACTCCGACATCTGGGTTGTCGCGGTCGAGAACCGGGCGGGCCGGTCGTTTCTCGATACGGTGTAGTCGGCGAGGCGGCAGCGGCCGGGCGGCGCGCTGCGGCTTGCTACTCCTCGTCCTGCTTCAGCTTCTTCACCGAGTCAAACAGGACGGCGATGAGGATGAAAGCGCCGACGAAAGTCCCTTGCCAGAAGGGGTTGATGCCGAGCAGCGTGAGGCTGTTCCGGATCATCTCGATTAACACGGCGCCGACGACGGCACCGAACGCCGTCCCCGAGCCGCCGGCAAGGTTGGTGCCGCCGATGACCACCGCCGCGATGACGATCAGCTCCATGCCGAGGCCCATGCCGGTGGTAATGGTCCCGAGCCAGCCGACTTGAAGGATACCGGCGATGCCGGCCATCAGGGCCGAGATCACATAGACCGAAGTCTTAATCTGTCGCACCGGTACGCCGGTCAGAATCGCGGCCTTCTGGTTGCCACCGATAGCGAAGATGTAGCGGCCCCAGCGCGTCCAGCGGAACGCAAAACCGAAGATCAAGGCGAAGATTGCGAGGAAGATCGCGGGGTTGGGGATGTAGATCAGTTCGGAGAGTCTTGTGAAGAAGGCGCCCAGCGACGTGTCTGTTCCGACGACGTCGGCGAGCCAGGTGAACCATCCGGCCGTCGAGCCGCCACCGAGGGCAACCAGCTTCTTGTGGTCCACACCGAACTGGTAGACCATCTGGTTTCCTGAAAGCACCATCGCCAGCGAGCGAGCCAGCGACATCATCGCGAGCGTCACGACGAAGGCCGGCATGCGGACATAGGCGATGAAGACGCCATTGAAGAAGCCGCAGGCCATGGCCGCCAGCAGCGCACACGGCGCAGCGATCCAGATTGGATAGTCCGCCGCCATCATCATGCCCACCACCATCCCCGACAGGGCGAGGATCGCGCCGACCGAAAGGTCGATCCCGCCGGTGATGATCACTGCCGTCATGCCGAGACCGATGATGCCGACGAAGGCGCAGTTGCGAGCGACGTTGAAGAGGTTGCTCGGCGTGAAAAAGACATCGGTGCTGAGCGAGAGGGCGGCGAAGGCGATAATTGAGGCGATGAAAACCCAGAACGTCTGCTTGGTCAGGAGTTGACCGATTGGGCCGTGGGTCTGCCGGTTGATGGTCTCGTCCAGGGTCGTGGATATCGCGCTCATCGCCGGTCTCGCCGTTATCTTCTCAACTACGCCACTTCAATCGCGCCGGTGATCAGGCCAGTCACTTCCTCGGGCGATGATTTGGAAACCGCCTTGTCGGCGACCTTGGTGCCACGGCGCAGCACGACGATCCTGTCAGCCACGGCGAACACGTCGGGCATGCGATGGCTGATCAGCACGACCGCGACCCCACGTTCCCGGAGATGGCGGATGAGGGTCAGCACCTCGGCAACCTGGCGGACGGAGATGGCAGCGGTTGGCTCGTCCATCAACACGAGTTTGGCCTCGGACAGCATTGTGCGCGCGATCGCCACGGCCTGCCGCTGGCCACCTGACATCTGCTTGACGAGGTCGCGGGGACGGGTCTCCGACTTCAACTCCCGAAAAAGTCCACCTGCATGCTTGTACATGGCGGCATGGTCGAGAATGCGGATCGGCCCGATCCAGCGATACTTCTCCCTGCCGAGAAAGACGTTGGCGGCGGCAGTGAGATTGTCGCATAGAGCGAGGTCCTGGTAGACGATCTCAACCCCATTCTCCCGAGCCTCGATCGGCCTGTGGAACTCGACCTCGCGGTCAGCCACCGACATCTTGCCGTGGGTAGGCCGGAAGTTGCCGGCAATAATCTTGACCAGTGTCGACTTGCCCGCGCCATTGTCCCCCATCAGTCCGATCACTTCGCCAGGCTCGATGCTGAGCGAGATCCCGTTGAGGGCCTGGATCGCCCCGAAACGCTTGCTGATGTCGGTAAGTCGAAGGACTGACATGCGCCGAGCGCGCTCCTGCTTCGCTTGCCTGTCCGTGACTCGGGAGAGTCCGAAAGGCGCACCTCATTGCTCGATGCACTAGCTCGACAACATACGCCTCGTCAATCCGGCGCGCTCGTTAAGATATGATGATTCGTTATCAAATCCGATCGGTTCACTCGTGAAGAGGATGTTTGTGACGAGAATGCACGGCATTTTGGCATCTCCTCAGCTGTTCATACGATGATTATTGCGTTTCAACATTGACGTGCGGCCATCATTCGGTCTATCCCGAGAGCCGGGAGGAGACGATGTGTCAACGGGCTCGGGTGAAAGCATATCTCGCACTGGCCTCGACGCCGCACGCTTCGATCCCGACAGATGTGCTTTGTGGGCGCTCCGAGGGGCGCCCCTCCAATCATGGGAGGATTGGCATGGGTAAGAGGCTACTATTGATCGCTGCCGCTGCGGTGCTCGTCGCGAGCCCGGCACTGGCCGAGAAGAAGACCCTTGCAGTCGTGGTGAAGGGCCTGGACAACCCGTTCTTCAGCGTACTGGGCAGCGGCTGCGCCAAGTGGAACTCCGAGAATCCGGATTCCGAATACGAGTGCCTTTACACCGGCCCGGCGCTTTCCTCGGACGAGGCGGGTGAGGTGCAGCTCGTCGCCGACCTGATCGCCAAGGGTGTCGCCGGCATCGCGATTTCGCCGTCGAATGCCCCGGCAATGGCCGCAATGCTTCGCGAGAAGGCACCGACAATGCCGATCATGACGATCGACGCCGACCTTCAGTCGGAGGACCGTGAACTGCGCAAGACCTATCTCGGGACCAAGAACACCGAGATGGGTGTGAAGATGGCGCAGCACCTGATGGGGCTCAAGCCGGAAGGCGGCACGGTGTGCCTCCAGCTCGGCAATGTCGCCGCCAACAACATCAACGAGCGTGCCGCCGGCTTCCGCGACACGATCGCCGGCGCCGAAGGCATCGAGCGTCTCACCGGCCAGAACGGCTGGACCGAGATCGACGGCTGCCCGGTGTTCACGAATGACGACATCGCCACCGCCAACCAGCAACTCGCCGACGTGACGGCGGCGAACCCGGACCTCGACGCCTTCATCCTCGTCGGCGGCTGGGCGCAGTTTGGCCCGGAGGCATATGCCGCCACGACCACTCAGCTCGAGCCGAGGCTCAAGGCGAACGATCTCATCATCATAGCCGGCGATACGCTTCCGCCGCAGATGGACGCGCTGAAGGCCGGTCACAGCCATGCTCAGGTCGGGCAGCGGCCGTTCGAGATGGGCTACCGGGCTCCGACCGTGCTGATCGACCTGATCAACGGCAAGGCGGTCGATGATCCCCTCTACACCGGCCTCGACGAGTGCACGCAGGAAACCGCTGATTCCTGCCTCGCCAAATAGCAAAGACGTCCGGACGACCCTCCCCTTGATCCGACGACGACAAACTTGGGGGCGCTACGGCGCCCCCATTCTTCTTTGCTGCATTGGCGGGAAGCGAGCTCAGGCGAACGACAATCGAGTGGTCGTCATGTGAGGTGCCGGAATATGCCTGGAGCCGGGTGTGGGCCATATTCGACCGGCTTCGACTGCGCTCGGCTGAACCCGTTCCTCACAGCGTCTCGGAGCAGTCGGCGGTTCCAAGCGCGGCGCGGGCCTCGGGCAGCATGGTTTCGTCGGCCACGAAGACTCGGATCAGGGCCATGCCCTCGTCGATCGGAATCTCGACAACGATGGATGTCTCCAGTGCCTCCGGTGGGTCCTGGCGGAGCTGTGCCATCTGTACCGGAGTGATAACGGTGAGATCGAGCTGGGGGCTGGCGGCCGAGCGATCGTTGAGACTGTATGCGTTCCGCCCTCGCCGATCGAAGATCGCGACGGACCAGAAATCGTCGAGGAGGCTGGCGTTGATGCGGACCGGCCCGTCCTCGAGCGAGAAGCGGCAGACGGCATAGAGCATCTGAGGGTCGAGTTCGGCCAGGGGCTCGGTGCCCGCCTCCGCCATCGGCAGGACATGGAAGACATCGGGCCGGCCGAAGCGGCGCATTTCCTCCCATGCGTCATTGGTGGCGAAGTGCGGAACCAGCATCACCGCGACAATGTGGATGATTCCAGCCAGCATGATTCCGCCGATAACGAAGAGCAGCGTCTGTTTCACCGGCAGCCCTCCTGGACGATGCTCGGCATGTCGGTATCCGAGACCTCGCCGCCAGTGGTTAGCGGCGTATCGTAGAGGCGGAAGACCAGAGTGAACGGTCCGCTGGTCGTGACCGGCAGCCAATTCCCGGAATGGACGTCCGGTGCCACTGTGATGGCGAAGCTGCCATCCTGGTGGCGAAGGACCTCGCGAGAGTGGAAGCCCGTCCGCCGTGCGGCGTTCGGCATCAGGTGTCCGCCGGCGTCATAGGCAGTCAGCGTCCACAGCCGGGCGGCAGGGGTCTGGCCGTCGATTGCGTAAGTGCAGTTGCCGGACAGAATTTCGCCCGCAGTGTCGCTGGACGCCGCGAAGGCCAGTCCCTCGCCGGCGCCAAGTGGGACTTCGCCGGTTCGCGCCAGCCGTGCGACGGAGTAGGGATCGGCGTCCGGGCTGCCGGCCCTCGGCCAGGCCTCCCACGGGCCGACTGCGATGCCGCCGAACAGGAAGCCGCGATCGACCGCGAGCCACGCGCTGGCGAGGCCGAGCACGGCGGCGACCACAACGGCAATCGCAATATCGATCAAGAGGCGCAAGGGCCGGGGTCCCGATAGCTCTGGCGTGAGCGCATGGCGCTACGCCGGGATGGCCACCGATGCAAGGCCCCTATTGTGCCCGGGGTGCGCCCGGTCCGCCGCTACCGGCTGCGATGGCGAGCGGCGACAGAACGCCCAGGTCGGCGATAGGCTGGAGGTGGGGCGCTGTCCGCAACAGTTTCTCAATCTGGAGCAGCCGAGTGGTTGTGAGCGCAGTGAGGACACTGGTCGCTCCGTCGGCGGGCGCAACGGTGTCGTTGTCCGTGGTGGCCTCCGCAACAGCGACTTCGCCACTGTCTTTCGGCGCCTCCGGCTCGACGAAGGGAATCGGTTTGATCTCGATGCCGGTGTGGGCATAGGTCATCAGTTTGTTCCAGATCGTCGCCGGCAGCGAACCGCCGGTGAGCCGACGGGTCGGGGCGTAGCCGTCGTTCCCCATCCACACCGCGGTTGTGTAGTTGCCGGTGAAACCGACGAACCAAGCGTCGCGGTAGGCCGAAGTGGTGCCGGTCTTGCCGGCCGTCCTGATGCCGTCAAGCTTCGCGCGCTTGCCGGTACCCCACTCCGGGATCTGCGCCAGGATCGAGTTCATTTTCTGCACGGTTTCGTCGTCGAGCACGCGCTCAGGTTTCGGTCCGTCCTTGCGCCGGTCGTAAACGACTTCGCCGCTGCTGGAGAGGATCTGCGTGAAGGCGTATGGGGTGGCTTTCCAGCCACCATTGGCGAACACAGAATAGGCACCGGCCATGTCGAGAACGGTAACCTCGGCGGCGCCGAGCGGCAGCGACTTGCTGCTGCGCAACTCCGTGCGCAGCCCCATACGGTGGGCGGTGTCGATGATCTTGGCGCGGCCGTCCTTGATCGCATTGGCGAGGCGAACGGGAACGATGTTGATCGATTTCACCAGTGCCGTGGTCAGCGTGACGTTGCCCGAATAGCCGCCAGAATAGTTGCGCGGACACCAGTTGCCCATGCACAGCGGGCCATCCCGTACGATGCTTTCGGGCGTGTAGCCATTCATCATCGCAGTCGCGTAGACGAATGGCTTGAACGAAGAGCCAGGCTGGCGGAGCGCACCGGTCGCACGGTTGAACTGACTCTCGCCGTAGTCGCGGCCGCCGACCATGGCGCGCACCGCGCCATCGGTATCCATGGCCACAAGAGCCGCCTGGCGGACGCGATAGTTCTCGGCCTGCTCGCGCATGACCGTCTCGACCGACTCCTCCGCCACCTTCTGCATGCCTAGATCGACGGTGGTGCGAACAATGAGCGCCCGATCGCCACCGAGGCGGAGGTTCTTCACCTCCTCGTAGGCCCAGTCCATGAAATAGTCCGGCGAGCCGACGCCGCGGGCCTGCTCGATGACATCGGCAGGCTTGCGGCGCGCGCCGATCACCTGCCCTTCGGTGAGGAAGCCGGCCTGCACCATGTTCGACAGCACCTCGTTGGCGCGGGCGCGGGCGGCGGGCAAGTTGACGTGCGGGGCGTAGCGCGCGGGCGCCTTGAACAGGCCGGCGAGGAGGGCGGCCTCGGCGAGGTTGATGTCCTTGACCGACTTGCCGAAGTAGAATTCCGATGATGCCTCGACGCCGAAATTGCCGCCGCCCATGTAGGCGCGGTCAAGGTAGAGCTTCAGGATTTCCTGCTTCGAGAGGTTCGCCTCGAGCCACAGCGCGAGAAACGCCTCCTTGATCTTGCGCTCGATCGTGCGCTCGTTCGACAGGAACAGGTTCTTGGCGAGCTGCTGCGACAGCGACGAACCGCCCTGGACCACGGAGTTGGCACGGACGTTCTCACCGAGCGCACGGATCGTGCCCATGACGTCGATGCCGAAATGGCTGAAGAACCGGCGATCCTCGGTCGCGAGCACAGCCTTGATCAGATAGTCGGGCATCTCGTCGAGCGGCACCGACTCGTTGCGCTTCACCCCACGCTTGCCGATCTCGTTGCCGTATCGGTCGAGGAAGGTGACGGAGTATTCCCCCACCGCGCGCCAGTCGCCGCGCGTCGCCTCCCATGCGGGAAGGGCGAGCATCATCATCAGGACCAGTCCGCCAGTGCCGAGAGTCAGCGCATCGCCCGCCACCTCGACGAGCCCGCGCTTGTAACCGGTGACGCGGAAGCGGCGCATGAACAGCGAGAACGCCTCGGCGCGTCCAGAAATAAAGCGGCCGGCGCGAAAGAGGCTCGAATCGACCCAGGCGTCGATGTCGATCGCCCGGACAGTACGATGTCGCCGGGCCTGGTTCTCGAATGGATCGCGCACGGAAGCCTGCCGTCCAGGACTCGGATTTCAGATCACGGAATAGAGGATAGGCATCTGGGCGAAGTTAAGGAAGGGGCCGCCTTTTCCGCTGCATGCCCCCGACCTACTCGTCGTTGGAGGCGTTGAGGTCCTCGACCGGGATCGAGCGACCGCCGCCGGCGGTTCCCGCCGCCAAGCGAAGTGCCTCCACAATCCGCTCCTGCCAGCCGGGCCCGTCCTTCTGGAAGAAGGCGAGCACGTCGCTGTCGATGCGGAGCGTAACGCTCTCCTTCACGCCGGGTACGACATTGCGGCGCTCTTCCGCCGGCGCGGGGTTCTTCACAGCGCGGAAGGCGGCTTCAGCGGCTTCGCGCGGGTCGCGGCCGGTGCGCCGCCGCGGGGTATCGGACATTTGGAGGGCTTCCTTCTGCAGTGGCGAAAGAGGGTGCCGCGGGCGCGGCAAGTTCGCAAGTTCGGGGACCGCATTGTTCGTGGGGGCGTGACCGACGCGCCGGTTGCATGGCAGGCCCGCGCCTTGCGACACGCCCCAAGCCTCCGCGCCGCTTCTTGTGACTTGCAAGACGGCGTTGGCCATCTATCTGTGTTCCCGAGTGAAATTGGCCCAAATCCATCATTGAAACTGATGGCTACTATCAGGAAGAACGACAGATGTCCCTTCGACCCGTCAACAAGATCGTCCAGGCCAAGCCGCATATCGAAGGCGCCGGGGTGAAGCTCCATCGCGCCTTCGGCTTCGGCGAAACGACGCCGTTCGATCCGTTCCTGCTCTTCGACGATTTCCGCAACGACCGGCCCGAGGACTATCTCGCCGGCTTCCCGTGGCATCCGCACCGCGGCATCGAGACCATCACCTACGTTCTCAACGGCACCGTCGAGCACGGCGACAGCCTCGGCAATCGCGGCATGCTCGGCGCCGGCGACGTGCAGTGGATGACGGCGGGCAGCGGCATTCTCCACCAGGAGATGCCGCAGGGCGACGCCAAGGGCCGGATGCACGGCTTCCAGCTCTGGGCCAACCTGCCGTCCTCCCACAAGATGACGGCGCCGCGATACCAGGACGTCAAGGCCGCCGAGATCCCCGAGGTCATCGACGACGACGGCACCATCGTGCGCGTCATCACCGGCGACTTCTGGGGCAAGAAGGGGCCGGTCGAGGGCGTCGCGGCCGATCCGCGCTACCTCGACATCTTCGTGCCGCCGGGACTGAAGAAGACCTTCAAGGTCGAGAACAACCGGCACGCCTTTGCCTATATCTTCGACGGCTCCGGCAGCTTCCGCGACGCCTCCCGGCCGTTTGGCGTGCTGACCGAGAAGGGAACACCGGACAACGAGTATTTCGTCCGCGAGACCACCGGAAACCGCTCGCTGGTGCTGTTCGACAGCGGCGACGAGGTGACGGTTCAGGCCGGGGACGAGGGCATCCGCTTCCTGCTCATCTCGGGGAAGCCGATTGCCGAGCCGGTGGCTTGGTACGGGCCGATCGTGATGAACACCGAGGACGAACTCCGGACCGCGGTCAACGAACTGCGCAACGGCACCTTCATCAAGCACCCGCGCTAATCGTTCGCTCAGACGTACTGGGCGAGCCAGTCCCTCAGCGCGCCGGCATTCATCGCGCCGGCGCGCTGGCCGACGATCTTGCCGCCGCGGAAGACGATAAGGGTCGGGATGCTGCGGATCTGGTAGCGGGCTGCGAGCTGCGGCTCGGCTTCGGTGTCGACCTTGAGGAAGCGCATCTTCGGCTCCATCTCGGCCGCCGCCCTGGCGAAAGAGGGAGCCATGGCGTGGCAGGGACCGCACCACTCGGCCCAGAAATCGGCAACGACCGGAATGTCGTTTCGCTCAATCTGCTTGGCGAAGCCGGCGGTGGTGGCGGGCGCGGGCGCGCCGGAAAAAAGGGGCTTGCTGCACTTGCCGCACTTGGCGGCGGAGGCATCGCGCGCCGCCGGCAGCCGATTGACGCTGTCGCAGTGGGGGCACACGATATGGCGGACGGCCTCGTTCATCCGGAACTCCCTGGCGGTCGTGGCGGTTGTCTTGGTCCCGCAGTATATGGTGGGGACGTTGAGGCTTCGCGAGTCCGGCGGCATTGACCAGCGTCAAGCCGGGCAGCCGCGAAGCACCCGCCAAGGTCAAAATGCAGATGTCGCTTCCCGTTATCGAGATCGAGTATTGCCGACAGTGCCGCTGGCAGCTCCGCGCCGCGTGGATGGCCCAGGAGATGTTGACGACCTTCGAGGACGAGATCAGCGGCGTGCTGCTCCGGCCGGGGACCGGCGGCGTGTTCAGGGTCTCGGTCAACGGCGTGCTGCTGTGGTCGCGCAAGGAGGCCGGCCGGCATGCCGACATCAGCGAACTGAAGCAGCTCGTCCGCGACAAGGTGGCGCCGGATCGCAGCCTTGGACATTCCGACAGGAAGCGCGCCGCCGTTGGCGAGGCGGGAGTCTGACACTGTGGACGACAGGCCGTTCTGGCAGCGGCGGACGCTCGAGGAGATGTCGCGGACGGAGTGGGAGTCGCTGTGCGACGGGTGCGGACGCTGCTGCCTCAACAAGCTCGAATACGCCGATACCGGCGAAATCGCCTGGACGGACATCGCCTGCCGGCTGTTCGACGATTCCAGTTGCCGCTGCACCGACTACCGCAACCGCTCGCGCCGCGTGCCGGACTGCGAGACGCTGACGCTTGAGAAGGTGCGGACGTTGACCTGGCTGCCGCCGACCTGTGCCTATCGCCTCATCGCCGAAGGCCGCGACCTCTACTGGTGGCACCCGCTGGTCTCGGGGGATCGCGAGACGGTCCACCGCGCCGGCATCTCGGCTCGCTACCGGACGCGCAGCGAGGAGGGTATCCCGGTCGACGACTATGAGACCTACATAGTCGACTGGCCGGGCGAGACGCCCGACGCAAGACGCACCCGGCGCGGACGACGCCCCTAACAACGAGGAGAATGACCATGAAGAAGGCCGCGACCAGGGCCGCCGCCGCCAGGACCAGGAAGCGGGACGCCCGGCTCGATCCGCCGACCGACCTCGGCGCCAACGCCGTCGGCGACATCTCGGCGGCGCTGAACCTTCTGCTCGCCGACGCCTTCGCGCTCTATCTCAAGACCAAGAATTTCCACTGGCACGTCAGCGGCCCGCATTTTCGCGACTTCCACCTGATGTTCGACGAGCAGGCCGACCAGATCTTCGCCATGACCGACCCGATCGCCGAGCGCGTGCGCAAGGTCGGCGGCAAGACGCTGCACTCGACCGCCGAGATCGCCCGGACGACACGCATCCTAGAGAACGAGAAGGACTACGTTGAGCCCTCCGACATGGTTGCCGAGCTCCGCGACGACAACAAGGACTTCGTCGCCCGGCTCCGCGCCGCCCATGCGGTCTGCGCGGATCACAACGACCTCGGCTCCACCAGCCTGATCGAGCAGTGGATCGACGAGACCGAGCGCCGCCTGTGGTTCCTGTTCGAGACGAGCCGGAACGCCGACTCCTCCGGCCACTGAGCCGCGCCGTCTACGCAGGAAGTCCGTTCGCTAGATCTTCTTTGTCACCGTACGGGTCACCTGCTTGACGGCCTTGGTTGCTGCCCGAGGCGCGTCCTTGGTCACCGCCCGCGCCGTCTTCTTGGCGGCCCGGTTCGCGGTGTGAGTCACCTTCTTATTCGAGACCATCGTCGTTCTCCCCTCCTGGGTACCGGTAGAGGCGGGCACTGCGCCACCCGCCTCGCTTGTCGCTACTGCATGGCCTTGGCCAGGAAGTCCTGAACGAGGTTCGACATATCGAACGATGCGCCGCCCTGAACCGGCGGGTAGTCGGCCAGCGTCTGGAGGTGCTGCGCTATCAGAACATTCATCGGCTGGAACAGCCACGACACCTTCTGCATCAGATGTCCTTCGGAATCCGTTGAATCGTAGCTTTCGTAGGGGTCCATTCGGATGTTGAAGACGATCGGCATCGTGTGCGGAACGACGTCAGCGTAGTAGTCCTCCTTCGTCGCGAAGTGGAACTTCCACGGTCCCATCCGGATCGCTGTGAGCTGACTCTCGTAGTAGTGGAAGATGCTGTCGCGGTTGGAGCGGTCCTGCTCGCCCTTCCAGTAGGCGAGGTTGTTGACGCCATCGATGTACTGGTTTTTCTCGGCCATCACCTCGGCGTTGACGTCCTCGATGCCGGCGGCCGCGGCCAGCGTCGTGAACATATCCTGGTGAGCCTGGATGCCGTTGAGGGTGACACCTGCCGGCAGCACGCCCGGCCACCGCACCATCGAGATGACGCGGACGCCGCCCTCGTAGGTGGTCATCTTCTCGCCGCGGAACGGCGTGGTGCCGCCGTGCGGCCAGGACGCGTGCTCCGGCCCGTTGTCGGTCGAGTACCAGACGATGGTGTTGTCGGCGAGGCCCTGCTCCTCGAGCCAATTGAGGACTAGCCCGATGTCGTGATCGTGCTGGAGCATGCCGGAGCCATGGAAGTCCGCCTCCGAGGTGTAGTCCTCGGCGGCGTAGCGCCATTGGTCGTTGAGGCGGGTGTAGAGGTGCATGCGGCTGGTGTTGAGCCAGACGAAGAACGGCTCGTTGGCCGCCTTGGCCTTGGCCATGAACGCCTCGGCCATCGGGATGACCTCGCCCTCGTCGAAGTTCTTCATCCGCTCCTGGGTGAGGGGCCCGGTATCGGTGATGCGCTGCTTGCCGACCTTGCCGAAGCGGGGATCCTCGGTGGGGTCGTCCTCATCGGTGGCGAAGGCGTGGAGGACGCCGCGCGTGCCGAACTGCGCCTCGTACTTCTCGAGAGACCCGGAGAACTTCTCGCCGAAGCGCTGGTAGTCACGCTGCTCGGCCTCTTCCTGGGTGTTGAGGTGGTAGAGGTTGCCGAAGAATTCATCGAACCCGTGCACCGTGGGCAGGTGCTCGTTGCGGTCGCCGAGGTGGTTCTTGCCGAACTGCCCGGTGTGATAGCCGATCTGCTTGAGCTGTTCGGCGAGCGTCGGCGACGCGGCCTGGAGGCCGAGCGGCGACCCGGGCTGGCCGACCGTGGTCATACCCGAGCGGATCGGGTACTGGCCGGTGATGAAAGCGGCCCGTCCGGCCGTGCAACTCGGCTGGGCGTAGTGGTCGGTGAAGCGGATGCCTTCGATGGCGATCCGATCGAGGTTCGGTGTGGTGTAGCCCATCACGCCCATGCCGTAGGCCGAGACGTTGGTCCAGCCGACATCGTCGCCCCAGATCACCAGGATGTTGGGGCGCTGTGCATCCTGGGCCGCAACTGACGTCGCCCCAGCGACGAGCACAGCAGCCGCGGCCGCAAGAAGGCTTAGCGATCGATTCATGGCCTCACTCCTTGAACGACGTTTCCTTTCCACAACCCGCAGTCTACTACTGTTCACATCGGGAATTATCCCTAGGGGGACAGTGTGCGATGCCCACGCGGACGCGCGCTAGTTTCGCGCCCCTCCTCGCCCGGGGCTGGCTGTCGCAGCAGGCGCCGGCGTTCCAGGGCCAGCTTCTCGATCGGCTCAGCCTGACGATCTTCCCGTCGGGCGCCACGATCTATACTCCTGGCGATCCGCCCGGCGGCATCTATGGCCTGATCCGAGGATCGATCGGCGTCACGATCGCGCCAGGCAAAGCCGGCCCACATCTCGCGCATGTCGCGGTGCCGGGGTCGTGGTTCGGAGAAGGCTCGTTCCTGACCGGCAGGCCGCGCCGTGTTGGGCTTGAAGCGGCAACCGAGTGTGTCCTTGCCTACCTGGCGCTCGCCGACATGGAAAAGCTCGTCGGAGGCGACCCGGAGGTGATGCGCGCCTTCGCGGCGATCGCCATGATCAATATCGACATGGCGCTCCGGGCGGTCGAGGACCTGCTGATTGCGGACCCCGAGCGGCGGGTGGCGGCGGTGCTATGGCGCGCCTCCGGAGGGCAGGCCGGCCAGTCGATCCCGATGACCCAGGCCGATCTCGGCCATCTCGCCAACGCTTCGCGGAAGTTCACCCTGCAGGCGCTCAAGGCATTGACCGGACGCGGCCTGCTGCGCCAGGGCTATCGCCACATCGATATCCTCGAGCCCGAGCGGCTGCGGGGCTTCGCCGACGGCGAAGCATGACGTTTGCCTCCCGGTAAGGTCCCCTGACGCAGGATCACCGCAGGGGGTCGGCTTGGCGAGGAGTCGACGATGACAGCGAAACCAAAGCAGACGACGAAGGCGGCGGCCAGGCGGCCGAGGCCGGTGGCCGCACTCCGCGACGATACCGGGGCGTGGACGGCCGGACTGCGCAGCGAGGCGCACGCGCTCCTCCTCGGCCAGATCGTCGGACTGATGCCCCAGGTCGAGGCGGCGGCGCGCGAGCGCCGCGCCGCGGATGCCCGGCGCGGATCGGTCGCCGGCCGGCCCGTCGCGGCGATGGCGCGTTACGAGGCGGCGCGGAAACGCTGGCAGGCCTATATCGCCGGACTCTGGTACACCCACGACAGCGGCCGCGCCTTCCTCGCCCCGCCCGATACCGCCGAGGCGGCCTTCCGCGTCGCGCGCGAGGTGAAGACGATCGAGCTTGCCACCGTCGTGAAGCAGCTCGACGGGCTGGCCGCGGCGCTGGCCCGGCGCCCGGCGCCGACAAAGGCAAGAGCGAAGGCAGCGACGAAGCCTCAGACAGCGGCAGTGTCACCATCGCCGATCGAGGCGGCCCGGCCGAAGCGGCGCGCACGGCTTCGCGAGGTCGGGCAACGCGGCCGGCCCGGCAGGACGAGCTTCGTCTCGCCACCGGCGGAGATAGCCGACCCGCTGCCCGAGGCGGCCGAATAGCGGCGCGCCGTGTTCAGAACCGGGGGGTGGCGCCGTCGCGGCCGTAGACGCGCTGGACGACGATGAAGACCAGCGCCGTCGTCCAGCCGAACAGGATGACGCCATTGACCGCCGCGATCGAGCCGAGCAGCCGCCACGACGGATCGAGCACGATGTCGCCGTAGCCGAGCGTCGAGAAGGTGACGACCGAGAAGTAGGTGGCCTCCTCGAGGGTCGGCAAGGCCCCGCCCCAGACGAACAGCGCCGCCCACGTCCAGACCTCGACGATGGTCGCGCAGAACATCACCAGCACGAACCACGAGACCGTGACGGCCGCCCGCCAGTGCGGCATCGGCAGGCGGGCGCGGCGCAGCACCCAGCCGACCAGGCCGATCGCGGCGAGCATGAAGCTCGCGTGGATGATGGTGGTGAGCCCGATCATCAGGCCCCCGAGTCCGAGCTGCGCGAACATCGGTTGTCCTCCCCGTCCGTGATGGGCGCGGGGGTAACACGGCGTCGACGAGGGAGTCCAAGACCGGGCCGGCTCTTGCGACGCAAAACGGCCGTCTTATGGTGAGGGGATGCCTTCGATTTCCGCCCCGCTGATCGCCCTCGTTTCGGCCGCGCTGTTCGGCGCCAGTACGCCGCTCTCCAAACTCCTCCTTGGCGAGGGCGTGGAGCCACTGGTGCTTGCGGGGTTGCTGTATCTCGGCTCCGGACTCGGCCTCGGCGCCTTCGGCCTCGCCCGACGGACCATCGGCATGCCGACGGGAGAGGCGCCGTTGCGCCGTGCCGACCTTCCCCGGCTGGGGCTGGTGGTCCTGTTCGGCGGCGTCGTCGGCCCGGTGCTCCTGATGACCGGCCTCGCGGCCACGCCGGCCTCCTCGGCCTCGCTTCTCCTCAACCTCGAAGGGCTGGCGACAATGGCGATCGCCTGGATCGTCTTCCGCGAGAGCGTCGACCGCCGGCTGCTCGCGGGGGCCGCGGCGATTCTCGCCGGCGCCCTGGTGTTGTCGTGGCAGGGGGAAGCAGGCGGTATCGGATTTGGAGCGCTTGCGATCGTCGGCGCCTGCCTCGCCTGGGGCAACGACAACAACCTCACCCGCAAGCTCTCCGCCGCGGACCCGATCCAGATCGCCATGATCAAGGGGCTGGTGGCGGGCGTGGTGAACGTCGCGCTTGGCCTCGCGGCAGGCGGCGGTCTGCCGTCGCCGGGGACGGTGGCGCTCGTGGGTCTGGTCGGCCTGCTTGGCTATGGCGTCAGCCTCGTCCTCTTCGTCGTCGGGCTCCGCCATCTCGGCGCGGCGCGAACCGGGGCGTACTTCTCGACGGCGCCGTTCATCGGCGCGGTCATCGCGGTCGCGCTCCTCGGTGACCCGCTGTCGGTCCAGCTCGGCCTTGCGGCGGCGCTGATGGCGGCGGGCGTGTACCTGCACGTCACCGAGCGGCACGACCACATGCACCACCACGAGGAGATGCTCCACGAGCACCGGCATGTGCACGACGTCCACCACCAGCACGTCCACGGACCGGACGATCCGCCGGGCGAACCGCACAGTCACCGGCACCGGCATTCGCCGATGGTCCATAGCCACCCGCACTATCCCGACCTCCACCACCGCCACCGTCACGCGCACTGAGGCGACGGGATGGAGTTCCTGGTCGGCCTCCAGCAGTGGATCCGGGCGGCGGTCGGCGACCAGCTCGCGGGCTTCGGCGCGAGCCATGACGTGGCGCTGCTCACCGCGATGGTGCCGCTCGGCATCGCCTTCGGCGCGATCCACGCGCTGACGCCGGGACACGGCAAGACGATCCTCGCCTCCTATGTCGCCGGCTCCGGCCACGGTCTCGCCCGGAGCATCGGGGTGGCGACGCTGCTTGCGGCGACGCATGTCGTCTCCGCCGTGGTCCTCGCGCTGGCCGGCGCGCCGCTCCTTGCCCGCACGCTCGCCGGCGCAGGCCGTGCCGACGCCATCGAGGCGGCGAGCCGCGGGCTGATCGCGGTGATCGGACTATGGCTGCTGCTGCGGGCGATCCGCGGCAGCCGGCACCTCCACGGCGAAGGACCGGCCGTGGCGGTCGCGGCCGGGCTGGTGCCGTGCCCGCTCACGCTGTTCGCGATGGTCTATGCCATCTCGCGCGGGATCCCCGAGGCCGGGCTCGTCTTTGCCGCGGCCATGCTGGTCGGCATCGGCATCACGCTTGCCGCGGTCGCAACCCTGACCGTGCTCGCCCGCGACCGGGTGGTCGCCTTCCTCGCCCGTCACGGCGCATCGGTGACGCTGGCGGCGCGCTGGCTCGACGGCATCGCCGGCTTCCTCCTGATCCTCCTCGGGGTCGCGGCGTTCCTCTAGCCCCTGGCCGGTTCACGCCGGGCGAGGGCGGAGCGCACGATTGCCGATGCTTGTCATTGCCGGCCGTGCGGCGTATCCCGGGCTGTCGCGAAAAACGACCGCTGCCCCCATGATCCGACAAACGCGGGGAAGGGGTGGACGAAAACTTCGTCCAGGCGGTCGCGCACACGCCGTCCATGCACCTTCAGCGTGGACCGGCCAGCGTCTCCCGGAAGCCAGCGCCCGACGCACCGTCGGGCCTCATCGCACGCCACCGGCGCCGAACAGGCGCGGCTGGCCTGCGTCGATCGGAACGCGCCATGAACCGACCTCTCATCGTCATCTACAGTGCCATCGCCCTCGACGCCGTCGGCATCGGCCTGGTCTTTCCCATCCTGCCCTCGCTCCTCGAGGACGTCACACACGCCGCCAATGTCGCGCCCTTCATCGGCGCGATGATTGCGCTCTATGCCGTCATGCAATTCATCTTCGCGCCGGTGCTCGGCGCCCTCAGCGACAGGCTCGGCCGCCGTCCCGTGCTGCTTGCCTCGCTCGCCGGAGCCGCCGTCAACTATCTGCTGCTGGCGATCGCGCCCTCGCTTTGGCTGCTCCTGCTCGCCCGCGCCATCGCCGGTTTGGCCGGCGCCAACGTCTCCGTCGCGAGCGCCTACATCACCGATATCACGCCGGAGGAGAGCCGCGCCCGGCGGTTCGGCCTGATGAACGCCATGTTCGGCCTCGGCTTCATCGTCGGCCCGGTCCTCGGCGGCGTGCTCGGCGACCATTGGCTGAGGCTGCCGTTCGTCGCTGCGGCGGCGCTGAACACTGGCAATCTCCTCCTCGCCGCCCTGGTCCTGCCGGAGTCCCGCGCACCGAGCCGAATGCCGGTCGACCTCGCGGCGCTCTATCCGCTGCGGCCACTTGGCGCGATGCTGTCTGTGAGGAGCCTCCGGCCGATCATCGTCGTCTTCTTCCTCTTCAGCGCCACGGGCGAGGCCTACGGCACCTGCTGGGCGCTGTGGGGCAAGGACGCCTTCGACTGGAGCGGGTTCATGATCGGGCTTTCGCTCGGCACCTTCGGGGCGCTCCAGGCCTCCGCCCAGGCCTTCCTGCCCGGCCCGGCCGTGCGGCGGTTCGGCGAGCGCGCCACGGTGCTGATCGGCATCGCCGGCGCGACCATCGCGCTCACCGTCATGGCCTTCGCCGCCGCGGGGTGGATGGTCTTTGCGATCATGCCGGTCTTCGTGCTCGGCGGCATCGGCGTGCCGGCGCTCCAGTCTCTTGCCACCCGGCAGGTCGACGCCAGCGGGCAGGGCGAGCTTCAGGGCGTGCTCGCCGCGACCGTGAGCCTTGCCTCGATCGTCGCGCCGCTCGCATTCTCGAGCCTCTATTTCGTCGTCCGGGATCATTGGCCGGGGGCGATCTGGCTGTCGGTCGGCATGGTCTACGCCCTCGCCGCGCCGATGGTCCGGAGGCTCCGGCTGAAGGCGCGCGCGGCAGCGCCGTGAGCGGGCGCCCCCGGACCCGCGGCCGGCGTCGGCAGGGGTGCGCCGCGGCGGGCGATGCACTATCGTTGCCGCACGCGAGAAACACCGGATGGCGGAGGACGGAATGAAGAGCGGTCTCGTTGCAGGTCTCATGGCGCTCGTGGCGATGGCCGGCCCGGCCGGCGCTGCCGATGCCGCTGCGGTCAAGGCCGCCTGCGCCAAGAGCACGAGCTGGTCGGCGGCGGCGTGCGAGTGCCTCGCCAAGCGATCGGCCTCGCTGTCGCCGGTGCAGCGCGACTACGTCGTCGCGGCGCTGAGCGAGGACACCGCCGCCGGCGAGAAGGCCCAGGCGGCGCTGTCGGTGACGGAGTTCGCCGACGTCAGCACCTTCATGGTCAACGGCCTGACCGACTGCGGAAACGAGTGAGGCGGGGGCGCGGCCGGGAACGGATCCGGGTCGGCGTCAGACTTGTCACGCACGGGACCACCGTCCGGTCTTCCGTCGGCGAGCGAACCGAGGCCTTGCGATGAACGAGGAAGAATATTTCGGCGACGCGGCGAAAGTCGCGCTGATGCGCCGGTCCCGGGCCTTGCACGAATTGCTGAAGGACGATCCGCGCTTTTCCTACTATGGGCGCGTCGTCGCCCTCACCGGTCCGACCGCAGACATGCTGCCGGCGATGATGGCCCTGGCCCGGATGCAGGGCGCCGGGGTCTGCTACTACTTTCCCAAGAGCGATGCAGACGGTCTCTTTGCCACCCTCCAAGCGGCCGGCTTCACCTGGGACCGTCACGAGCACTATCGCGGCGGCGAGGACGCTTTCCGCGCCAGCCGGCAGGTGGCGGCGGAGATGCGCCTGCCGGACGATCTCACCGTGCAGCGACTGGATGAGGCGACCCCGACCGGGCTGGTCCGGGAGGTCGCCGCGCTCCTCCAGTCCTGCGGCGTGATGCCGGTGCCGGGCGCGTTCCTGCGCGGCCGGGCCAAGCCCGGGATCACTTTGGTCGCCATCGACGGCTCGGGCCACCCTGTGGCCAGCGCCTCCTCGATCTTCCTTCATCACGCCGATGGTGCGCACCCCCGCGACGTGTTCTGGGGGATGCTGGCGACACGGGAAGACCGGCGCGGCGAGAAGATCGCGCTGCAGCTCGGGGCGATGGCCATCGAGCATATGTGGGTGAACGAAGGGGCGAGGGGCTTCATCACCGGGGTCCGGCAGGACAATCGATCCTCGCAGGCCCTGTGCGGCCGGCTCGGCGTCCACGACACCGACTGGATCTATGCCCAGTGCCTGGATGTGGCGGTCCTCGGCGGTTCGTCCGTCACCAAGTGAGGTCCATCCGTCGGCCCGGGCGGCCGCCGGGGCGCCTAGCCGCCGTCGAAGCTCGTCTTCGCGACGTCGAGCGGAGGGCCGGTGATCTTCATGCCGTGGGCCTCGAACAGGGCATCGGCCTCCTGCCGCGTGGGCAGGCGCCCGAGCTCAGCGCCCGCGCGGATGAAGGACTCGAACGGCCCGGCCGGCTGGAGCGCGAACACCATCGTCCCCTGGCCGTCGCCGGTCGGCGCCCAGGCATGCGGGACGTTGCGCGGGGCAAAGAGCGAATCGCCGGGCCGGGCATCGAACAGCTCGCCGCCGATCTCGATGCGGAACATGCCGCTGGTCACGTAGAACCACTCATCCTGCTCGTAGTGCAGATGGCGGGGCGGACCGAAGCCGGCGCCGATGATCTCGCAGACGAACAATTGACCGTTGGTGTCGGCGCCCGACAGCTGGTATGGAGGGGCGCAAGGCCCCACATCTTGAGCTCCGTGCCCGAGCGCTCCGTGCCGGCGGGGACGTAGATCGCTGCCATCCGCACCCTCCTGTGTTCTTTTCGAACGCCATCCAAGTCGGCCGCGGACGGACCCGCCGCGATCGCGCTTGACCCTGTCAGTATTACCCATTTCCGAAGAGCGGCGTAGCGCGATCATTGCTAGGAACAAAATCCTTGACACCGTGACGGTGCTCGCCTATATGAAGGCCAACGTCGGACAGCCGCGGTCGAAGCCAAGACAGCGCGGCTGGGTCCGGCCCCAAGGCGACTCGCGCGCTTCCTTTGCAAAGCTCCGTCCTCCTCCCCGGGGCTTTGGTGTGCGCGCTTCCTTCAAAGGCCCTCGCCGGCAACGGCGGGGGCCTTTCTTTTGGCGTGGTCCGGCCCGAGCCGTCACCCGGTGCGCAGCGCGCGCCACCCCACGGATCAAGTCCGGGGCAGGCTCTCTCCTGCGAGGCGAGAGCCTGCCCCGGGTTGGCCCGGGGTCAAGGCTGGCGTGAGAACCGCGGCCGGAGCGGGCTCTCTCCCCGGGAAGCGGAGAGGGTTGGTCCGGCGGTGTGGCCGACAGCACCCCATCATCGAACGAGGTCAAGATGCAGGAACAGACAGCGGCGGCAGCCGGCCTGAACGGCCGCGGCCCGGCGCACCCGCCGGCGTGCACGGACGCCGCCGCCGCGGAGCCCGAAGCCGGGCGCGGCGGGACCGATAGCGCCATCATGGCTGCCGCCAAGCCGGAAACGGGACCGGAGGTCGCCGCCGGCCACGGGGCCGGCGGCAGGCGCCGGCCGACGGCAAAGGCGCTGCTCGCGGCGCTGATGGCCGACCCGACCCTTTACGCCGACATCCGCCGTCGGGTGACCGAGACCGACGAGTCGCTGAGCCGGATGGCGAGGGGGCTCGGCATCGAGAAGAAGACCTTTTGCACCTGGGTCAACGATCAGGATTGGCCCCGGCCAGCGACGGCGCCGCAGGCGCTGCCCGGCCGCCGGGCGGGGCGGCGGGAGCCGGCCGCGCCTGATGGCGATACCCGCGACGCGCGGGCGCGGCTGCTCTCGGCCGTCAACCGGCAGATCGCGCTGGTCGAGAAGCGACTCGGCCGGAGGGGCGCAACGGTCGAAGAGCGCGATGCGCGCATCCTCGGCCACCTGGCGAGGACCCTCGGGGCGCTGAAGCAGATCGGTGAGGGCGGCACTACCTCGAAGGAAGCGGAGCCGCCTGACCGTGACGAAGAAGCCGACGCCCGCCTTGCGGAACGAATTAGAAAGTGGGCTCGGGGCGAAGCGGGATATTGAGGACCTGATCGCCGCGCTGCCGCCCGACGACAAGGCGCGGCTCGACGACGCCTGGTGGATGCGCGCCCGGCCCGACCAGCTGCCGCCGCCAGGCGAGGGCTGGCTGACCTGGCTCGTGCTCGGCGGCCGCGGCGCCGGCAAGAC
>JAGRKZ010000149.1 GCA_020442065.1 Bauldia sp. | reverse complement strand
GTAGACGCAGATCTCGGCGGCGATGGCCATCGCCTTCCGCGCGATCTCCTCGGCGCCGGTGTCGGTGTCGATCAGCGCCTTCGCCGCCGCATAGGCGTAGTTGCCGCCGGAGCCGATGCCGGCGACCCCGCCCTCGGGCTCGAGCACGTCGCCGGTGCCGGTGACGACGAGGCTAGTGGTCTTGTCGGCGACGATCATCATCGCCTCCAGCCGGCGGAGATACTTGTCGGTCCGCCAGTCCTTGGCGAGTTCGACGCAGGCCCGCATCAACTGGCCCGGATACTGGTCGAGCTTGGCCTCGAGCCGCTCGAACAGCGTGAAGGCGTCGGCGGTCGCCCCGGCGAAGCCGGCGATCACGCCGCTCTTGCCGATCGGCCGCACCTTCCGCGCATTGTGCTTGATCACGGTCTGGCCGAGGGACACCTGCCCGTCGCCGGCCACCACCACCTTGCCGCCCTTGCGCACCGTCAGGATGGTGGTGCCGTGCCAGGTGGCGGGTTCTCTCTCACTCATCGCACACATCGTTCCCTGAAAGCCGGCCGGCGCGGTCCCGTATTGCGGGCCCCACTCCAGCCCCTGGAGGAAGCGGAGCCCTCACGGCTCCAGGCAGCCTATTTAGGGAAGGTCGCCATCAATTGCGACAGGGAGGCGCATTTCCGCGAGGCAACGAGCCGTTTCCGGCCGGGCGCCCGGTCGGAAAGCAGGCCGGCTCAGTCGTCGTCGGTTGGCGGCCGCCGCGGCTTCCTTGGTTTGGAGGAACCCGACGCCGGCGCCGCGCCGCCGGCCGTCTCGTGCGGCAACGGCGCGGCGAAGCCTGCACCGGTATCGCGGACTGCCTCCTCGATGCCGAGGAGGATCGCCTCGCGGGCATCGAGGAAGGCGCGATCGTCCTCGCAGCGGAGGTAAGCGAAGACCTCGATGGTCTTGGCGGAGCCCCGGTAGCCGGCGAAGCGGGCGTACGAAGAATCCGGAATGACCTTCGCATGGGCGGCCAGCAGCGTGTTGAGCTTCGCCAGCAGGAGACGGATCTGCTCGGGGGTCGTGTCGTTGCGAATCTGCAGCTCGGTCTGCAGGAGGCGCGAGGGGCGGGCCGTGAAATTGTCGAGGTGAAGCTGCGAGAATTCGCTGTTGGGAACGGTGACCAGGCTTTGCTCGAGCGTCCGGATGCGCGTCGAGCGGAGCCCGATCTGCTCGACCGTGCCGTATTCGTCGCCGTACCGGCAGTAGTCGCCCACCCGCACCGGGCGGTCGGCGAACAGCGTCAGCCCGCCGATGACGTTTTCGAGCGTCGGCCGCACGGCGAGGGCGATGGCGAGCCCGCCGACGCCGAGGCCGGCAATCACCGGCGCGAGAGGAATGCCGATCGTGTCGGCGGCGGCGATCGCAACGAGGACGATGAAGACCAGGCTGACCAAGCGGAACAGGATCCGGGTCAGCGCCGCATCGACCAGCGGGCGGCTTTCGTCCTTGCCGCCCAGCCCGCCGATCGCGTCGGCCAGGCGGTTCGACAGCACGAATACCAGCCAGGCGATGCCGACCGCCTGGATGGCGAGGACCATGTAGCCGACCAGTTCCATCGGCAGCTCCAGCAGCCCGATGACCTTTTCGGCGATGGTCCGGTAGAGGCTGGCGAGGCCCACGGCAAGGACGAGGGCGGCGGGCGTGCCGAAGCGGAGCCAGGGGCTGCGCGAGCGATGGCGGTCGTCCCAGCGCAGGCCGGTCCGGATGAGGAGCGGGATGAGCGGCACGAATACCAGGGTCAGGATCGCCAGCGCGATCCATTGCCAGACCCCCTTGCCGGCGACGACCGCGGTTGCCCATGCCGGCAGGCTCTCGCGGAACCGCCGGGGCACCCAGACTCCGGGGCTCGAGGCCACGTCCGCATAGATGCCGACGAGGGCGTCGGGTTGGTAGGGGACGTCCTTGGCGAGCGCGTAATACTCGTGAAGACCGGCCACCGTCTCCTTCGAGAACAGGAACTCGCCGGCGCGCGGGCCGTCCGCGATCTTCACGATCTCCAGTTTGGTGTTGGGGATCACCCAGCGGGTGAGGCGGTCGTCGGCGTCGACCTCGTCGTCACCGGGAATGTCGCCGGACGCCGGAAGTTCGACCCGGTCGAGCACCTCCCGCAGCAGCGCCATGTCGATGACCGTGGTGGTCTCGCGGCCGAGGCTTGGAACCTCGCTGAAATCGATGGTGTCGCGGGCGCGGGCGAGCGCCCGGAGCTCATCGTCGCCGTTGTCGCTGCGCCAGGCCTCGACGCTCGCTCGGAAGTCGTCAAGGAAGGTGCGGAGCGTATCGCGCGGGCTCGAGGTATCGGCCGCCCGCAGCGGAGACGGCGCGTCGGTCGCGCCGGGGCGGTCGGGTTCGCTCGCCAACCCTGCCGCGCTGCCGGGAACGAGCACCCACAGCAGCAGCAAGCCGCGCAGCACCTGCTGCAAGCCTCGGTTTGTGCCGTTCGGATATCCGCCGCCACAGCCGGTTGGCTTGGTTCGATTGGCAGATTTCGGGCGTCGGCCCGGGCTACGGAGCAAGCGCATCTTCGACTCTGACCCCGTCTCGCCGCTGCCTGACCGGTCGGTTTCGGCGCACCAATTATCGGGCCAATGTCCTTTCAACGCAAAGAACTCTGCCCACATGCGCGGGATAGTACCGTTTCCGCGACGATTGAGGAGCGCTTACATATCGCGCTCCATGGACAATCTTTCATTGCCACAAGGCCGTCGGGCGAGCCCGGCGGCTCAGCGGTTGACGGTCCCGCGGCGGCTCGACGCTGCATGGGCCGGCGTCACCGGTGCGTTGCTCGCTGCGGCCGAATGCCGGGCTTGCCGGGGAACCCGAAACCGCTCAATCTGGGGCAGTAGTTCAGTCTTGCGGCGACTGAAGATTGATCTCCGCCGGAAGCTGCCGCCGGCGCGTGGGTTGCCGTGGGACTGTGGGGACTTGCGTGGAATTTCTCGTTTCGAATCTGGCCGTCGACGACCGGAAGGCGCTTCTCGATCACCTGACGGCATTGAGGATCAGCGAGGAGGCGCACGTCTCCGCCAATGACTACGGGAAGTTCCGTCTGTACATCAACGGAGCCTCTGCGCAGGGGGCGCTCAACGACTTCGCGTTCGATGGGTCGGCGATATTCGACAACCGGCTGGTCACCCTCTTTCGCAACAACGACCTAGCGACGCTGCGGGAGCTGAGACGGGTCGCCGGTGCGCGCTTGAGCGACGTGGTCGGATGTTTCTGTCTCGTCTCCGTCAACAAGGCGAAGCAGAGATTTCAGGTTCAGTTCGACGCGCTCAATGCCTACCCGTGCTTCGTCTACCGGCGCGGGGACCGATACGCCGTATCCAACAACATCCATTTCATCGACGCGATCGTCACCGCCGCCGGCACGCGGCTGACGCGCACGGTCCTGCCCTATCTCGGCGACTTTGCCCTCGGCTCGGCCTACGACGTGGGGAGCCCCTATGAAGAAGTTGAGATCGTAAGGCCGCGGCAGAGCCTTGAGGGGGGAGACGGGCTGCGCGTCCTCGAACGTGCGATCGGGGCGGACGATGTGACGGGAGGCGCCTCCTACGAGGAGAGCCTCGCGCATGCGGGGGAGCGGCTTCGCGGGCGGATCGAGGTGATCGCCGACGCCTTTCCCGAGACCGAGGTGTTCTTCGACCTCACGGGCGGGATGGACAGCCGCATGGTGCTCGCCGCCATCGTCTCGCGTGCGCCGCGGCTTCACTGGGACTATCGCACCCTCTTCGACCATCCCCACCCGGACGGGCACTGCGCTGCGCTGATTGGCGAGCGGTTTGGCCTTGGACGCACGGAGGGCATTCCGCCGGACCTACGCCGCCTCATGTCGCCGTTCGAGCGCATGCGTTTCGAGACGTTCGCGTCCATGGGCGTGGGCGCCAAGGAGGGCTGGACGATCCGGCCGGCCAATCGGGACGTGGCGCAGCTTCATGGCTGCTACGGCGAGATCGCCGGGTCCTCGCCTGACGGCAAGCGCTTCCTCAGCCGGGAAGGGCCGCTGACCTATCCGGCGCTGGCGGACACCTATGTCGCGCGGCTCGGCGCCCTCGGGATATTGGACTTTTTCACCACGCGCGGCGTCGAGTGGCTGCGGGAGCGTCTCGTGTCGCGCCTCGGCCACTACCGGGACGCCGGCATGCCGGCGGCCGACGCGCCCCTGCGTTACTACAACGATGGTCGCCTGCGGTCGCATTTCGGGGTGATTTCGCGGCAACGCTCGCAGAATCGGAACTACGTCGACATCCTCTACGACATGCATCTAGAGTTCTGTGCGCTCAAGGTCCCGCCGCTCGCGCGCGTCAAGGGCAAGGTCAATTTCGACCTCATTCGGCAGATCGGTGGCGACGCGATCGTGGGGCTGCCGCTCGCCGATGCGCAGTGGGATCCGTCCCTGTTCGCCTCGCCCGAGGAGCGCCTGGCGCTGCGGGCGCCGGCGATCACGGCCGGCACGCCGAAGTCGTTCGGGAGTTCGCCGGAGCGCAAGAAGCTGGCGCCACTGGCCGAAGACGCCGTGTCGTTCCGGTCGCGTCCCGACCCCAACCTGCCGGCCTACGATATCGGCAAGATCGCCCCGGCCTATCGGGACATCTTCCGGCGCCAGGTCTTCCTCTCGACCTATCTGTCGCAGACGCGGGTCGCGGGCGGGCTCGACGGGCTGGTCGACTGGGCGAAGGTCGACGCGGTCTTGGCCGCCCCGCCCGAGACTCTGGGCCGCTACCCGACCAACATGCTCCTGATCGCGCTGTGCGACAGCGTCATCTGGCACCAGAAGATGGAACTCTCCGTCTTTGCCTAGCCCCCGGGGCGTCGCCTGCGACGAGTGCAGACGGGCGGATTCCTCACGGCAGTGACCGAAAGACATCGACGCGGGCCGGCGTTCATGCGACTTCTACTCCTGGTCTTTCTCCGAGGGCTCCCGTTTTGCCGTCCATCCGCGAGGCCCTCCGCTTCCAGTTGGTGCTGATCAAGCCGTCGCACTACGACGACGACGGCTATGTCATTCGCTGGTGGCGGGGGATGATTCCCTCGAACTCGCTCGCCGCCGTCTACGGCATTGCCCGGGACTGCGCCGAGCGCCGCGTCCTTGGGCCTGACGTCGACATCGATATCGACGCCATCGACGAGACCACCACCCGCGTCGACATCGAGGCTCTGCTCGCCCGCTTCCGGGAGCATGGCGGCTTCGGCCTGGTCGGGCTGATCGGGGTTCAGTCGAACCAGTACCCGCGCGCCCTCGACATCGCCCGTCCGTTCCGCGCCGCCGGCATTCCCGTCGCGATCGGCGGCTTCCACGTCTCCGGCTGCCTTTCGATGCTGGACGGCGGCGCCGTCGGCCTCGACGCCTGCCGCGAGCTTGGCATCGCCATGTTCGCCGGGGAAGCGGAGGACCGGCTCGACAGCGTGCTCCAGGATGCAGCGGCCGGTCGCCTCGCGCCGGTCTACAACTACCTCGACGATCTGCCCGGGATCGAGGGGACGCCCGTCCCCTTCCTGCCCAAGCAGTACGTCTCGCGCACCCTTGGCCTCTCCAGCAGCTTCGACGCCGGCCGCGGCTGCCCTTACCAGTGCTCGTTCTGCACCATCATCAACGTCCAGGGGCGGAAGTCGCGCTACCGATCCGCCGACGATGTCGAGGCGCTGGTCCGCCTCAACTGGGCGCAGGGCATCAGCAAGTTCTTCATCACCGACGACAACTTCGCCCGCAACCGCGAATGGGAGTCGATCTTCGACCGCCTGATCGAGCTGCGCGAGGTCCACGGCATTCCGCTCGGCCTGATGATCCAGGTCGACACGCTCTGCCATCGCATCCCGAATTTTGTCGAGAAGTCGAAGCGCGCCGGCGTTACCCGGGTCTTCATCGGCCTCGAGAACGTCAATCCCGACAATCTCGCCGCCGCCAAGAAGCGCCAGAACAAGATCACCGAGTACCGCAAGATGCTGCTCGCCTGGAAGGCGGAGGGGATCATCACGCTGGCCGGCTACATCCTCGGGTTTCCGGCCGATACGCCCGAGAGCATCCGCCGCGACATCGCCATCATCCAGAAGGAGCTGCCGGTCGATGTCCTCGAGTTCTTCTGCCTGACGCCGCTGCCCGGGTCGGAGGACCACCAGACCCTGTGGAAGGCCGGCGTCGCCATGGAGGAGGATCTCAACACCTATGACGTCGAGCATGTCTGCACCGCCCATCCGCGGATGAGCCGCGCCGAATGGGAGGCGATCTACCGGGAGGCCTGGTCGCTCTACTATTCGCCGGCGCATATGCGCACGCTCCTCCGCCGCGCCGCCGCCACCGGCGTGCCGGTGCGGAGCCTGCTGAAGGTGCTGGTCAGCTTCGCCACCACCGTGCGGCTCGAGAACGTCCACCCCCTCCAGGGTGGCATCCTTCGCCTCAAGCATCCCTCCGAGCGCCGGCCCGGTCTGCCGCGCGAGCCCTCGTGGCGGTTCTGGCCGCGCTTCGCGGCAGCGACGGTCGCCAAGCATGCCGTGCTGGTCTGGACCATCGCATCGCTGGTCGCGTGGAAGGTCGCGATCGAGCGCTTCGGCAATCCCGCCGCCTATGTCGACCAGGCCCTGACGCCGGTGGGCGAGGACAACGACGAGGGGCGCGACCTCCTCACCAAGACCGGCGGTGCCGGCGCCGCCGTCGCCCATGCCAAGCGCGTTGCGATGCTGACCGCGACCCGCCCCTGAGGGCTGTTCCGCCGCCGGGCCTGTGCTAGGCACGGGCCTGGACAGTGGCCGGAGCGGGGAGGGGAGATCTTGGCGGAACCAGCGACGACGGGCGCCGTGCTCGCTTTCTACGATACGCACCCCATCAACGAGCGCCAGATCCTTGAGAAGCTGCGGCAGGACGGCCATGATCCCGCCCACGTCACCGAGGACGTCCTCAAGCACTACGACCAGGATCACTTCGGTGGCGTCGCCGCCAACGACACGCTGGTGCGCCTGGCCGGCATCGATGCCGACAGCCGGGTCCTTGACGTCTGCTGCGGCATGGGCGGCCCGTCGCGCTATCTCGCCCACACCTGCGGCTGCCGCGTCACCGGGATCGACATGAACGCCGGACGCATCGAAGGCGCGCGGACGCTCACCGCGATGGCGGGCCTCGACGGCCGGGTCGGCTTCGAGATCGGCAATGCCCTCGCCATGCCCTTCGCCGACGGCAGCTTCGATGTCCTGATCAGCCAGGAGGCCTTCTGCCATGTGCCCGACAAGCGCCGCTTGGTCGGCGAATGCGCCCGCGTGCTGAAGGCAGGCGGACGGATCGCTTTCACCGATATTCTCGCCACCGCCAGGACGGACGATGCCACGCGGGCGCGTCTCGGCAAGGAGATGACGTTCCAGGAGCTCGGCTCGCTCGAATCCTACAGTCGCGCTCTCGACGAGGCCGGCTGCGCGGTGGAGAGCGTCGAGGATCTCGGCGAGGACTGGCGCGTCATCCTCGTCGATCGCCTCGCGATGTATCGCCGTCTCAAGGACCAGACGGTCGAACGGTTCGGTCTGGCGCACTACGAGAAATGGGACCGCGCCTATTCCTTCTTCGTCGGCCTCTACCAGACCGGCGAGCTCGGCGGCGGCCGGTTCCTCGCGCGCCGCCGCAGCTAGCCGGGGGTCAGGCGCGACCGATCACGACGTCTGGCGGCCTGGGGAAACCGGATCGCAGTCGTCTCGTGCTATCTCCTGCCCAGCTCTTCGGCCAGTCCGATGAGAATGCCCTCGGGGCCGCGGATGTAGCAGAGCCGGTATGTGTCCTGGTACTGGACGACATCGCCAACCAGCTGCGCGCCGCGCGACCGGAGCCGCGCAAGCGTCGCGTCGATGTCCTCGACGGTGAACATGACCCGCAGATAGCCGAGCGCGTTCACCGGGGCGTTCCGGTGATCGGCGGCCACCGCCGGGGCAAGGAATCGCGAGAGCTCGAGACGGCTGTGGCCGTCGGGTGTGACCATCATGGCGATCTCGACGCGCTGGTCGTCGAGCCCGGTCACGCGCCCCGCCCATTTCCCCTCGATCAACGCCCGCCCTTCGAGCGTGAGGCCAAGCTCGGTGAAGAAGGCGATCGCCTCGTCGAGGGACTCCACCACGATGCCGACGTTGTCCATGCGGCGCAGTGCCGGTTTTTTCGATGTCATGTCTTTGCGTTCCATCCGGGAGCCTCCCGAGCTCACCTCTTAACGTGAGTCCATTCAATTTGTAGATGTATCGCAATCGCTCGGTAATCCGGCCGCGCTACGTGAAGGTGTTGCCGGCGGGCGTCACGCCGCCAGCCCCTGTCGGTACGCGTCCGCGGCCCGGCACGGAACCCGCGAGCAGAGAGGGAAAGCCGATGTTGCGTTACGGGATCGCGGTGGTCACGGTCATGGCCACCATCAACGCGGGCCTCGCCTGCACCGCCGTCGATATCGTCGCGGCCGACAAGTCGGTGATTGCCGGAAGGACCATGGAGTGGGCCTTCGACATGAAGTGGACGTTGATCAGCCAGCCCAAGGGCACCGAGGTCGCCATGACCGCCCCCGCCGAGCTTGGCCTGCCGACCGTCAACGTCGCGACCAAATACGCCATCGTCGGCGTCAGCCCCGGCGTCGTTCCCGGCGGAGCGCTGCTTGAGGGTCAGAATTCCGAGGGCCTCGGCATGAGCGGCAACTTCCTGCCGGGCTTCACCGAGTACCAGACCGTCACCAAGGACGACAAGAACTACGTCTCGGTCCTTGGCTTCGGCACCTGGGCGCTTGGCACCTATGCCACCGTCGCCGAGCTCCGTGCGGCGCTACCGGGCATCAAGGTCTGGTGGAACAGCTCGCTGCCGAGCGGCCCGACGCCGCCGATGCTCCATTTCATCTTCACCGACCGCAGCGGCGACGGCATGGTCGTGGAGTATGTCGGCGGCGTGCTGCAGATCAGCGACAACGTCGCCAGCGTCCTCACCAACGCGCCGACCTACGACTGGCACCTCCTCAATCTCCGCAACTACCTCAATCTGTCGAGCATGGGCGTGTCGGCCCGGCAGGTCGGCGACGTCAACGTCACCGCGCTCGGCCAGGGCGGCGGCACCACCGGCCTCCCCGGCGATTTCACCCCGCCGTCGCGCTTCGTTCGCGCCGCCTTCATGCGCCACTGGATCACCCAGCCCAAGGATGCCGACGAGGCGATCCAGGCGATGGACCACATCCTCAACACCGTCGACATCCCCATCGGCATTGCCCAGAGCAAGGAGAACGGCGAGGTCGTCTCGGACTACACCCAGTTCGTCGCGATCAAGGACCTTACCCACAACCGCCTGCTCATCACCGACTACGCCCATCGCACGACGTTCCTGTCGATGGATCTCGACACGATCTTCGCCCAGGACAAGCCGAGCTCGGTGCTGATCTCGGATCTGCCCTATCCTGCCGGCGTCGATGGCACCGCAGCGCTGAAGAACTGAGGCGCCGCACGGCGCATCGGCCGGCGGGGGAATCTCCCGCCGGCGGTCGGTCAGGATCGTTCGGCGGGGCCGGCGGAGCGGCGGCCCCGGCCAAAACCCAGCCGCCAGTGCCGCCTGCCGCGCTCGGCTTCCTCCTCTGCGGCCGGCGATGTCGGCGTCGCGCCGGGCGGGCGGAAGTGGGGCGATCCCTTGGGCGGATAGTCAAGGCTGTCCTGCCGCTCGTTGCGGAAATCCGGGTCGAACTCGGGGAAGGGCAGGCGGTCCTCGTCGCGCCAGCGCGCCACCATGGTCTCGGCCTGCCGGGCGTGTTCCGCATCGATCCCGGCGTCCCGGGCGAGATAGGTCGTGCTCGACGGGAAGGCAAAGCCAGAGCCGGCCTCGCGGACGAGGTCCTCCATCCGTATCAGGAGGTCTTCCTGGATGGCGAGGAAGGTGTCCTGGTCCTGGCAGCGCAGGTAGGCGAAGACCTCGACGTTCTTGGAGAAGGCGGCGTAGCCGACGAAGCGCACGCGGGCGGGGTCGGGCGTGACCATCGGATGGGCGATCAGCAGCTCGCGGAGCTTGGCCAGCAGGAACCGCATCTGCTCCGGGGTCGTCTCGTAGCGGAGCTGCAGCGTCGTGTGCAGCAGGCGGGTGCGCCGGGCCGTGAAGTTGTCGAGATGCATCTGCGAGAATTCGCTGTTCGGCACCGTGACCAGGCTCTGCTCCAGCGTGCGGATGCGGGTCGAGCGGAGGCCGATCTGCTCGACCGTGCCGATGTCCTCGCCGTAGCGGCAGAAGTCGCCGACCCGCACCGGCCGGTCGGCGAAGAGCGTCAGCCCGCCGATCACGTTCTCGATCGTGGGTCGCACGGCGAGCGCGATGGCGAGGCCGCCGACGCCGAGGCCGGCCACCAGCGGGGCGACCGGAAAGCCGATCGCCTCGGCTGCGGCGACCGCGAGCAGGATCACGATCACCAGGCTGATCAGGCGGAACAGGATGCGGGTCAGCGCCGCGTCGAAATGGCGGCGTCCGTCCGTCCGGTCGCCGATGCCGGCGATGCCGTCGGCGAGCCGGTTCGCCAGCACGAACACCAGCCAGGACAGCCCGATCGCCTGGATCGCGAGCGTCACGTAGCCCACCAGGTTGAGCGGCAGCTCGAGCAGGCCGATGGCGTTCTCGACGATGTTGTAGGTGATCCCCGCCAGCACCACGACCATGACCAGGGCGGCCGGCGTCCCGAAGCGCAGCCAGGGGCTCCGGAAGCGGCGCTGCTGGTCCCATCGCAATCCCGCCTTCACGATCAGGGTGAAGAGCGGCGCGGCGATCCCGATCAGCAGCAGGAGGGCGATCCACTGCCACAGCCCCTGGCCCGCGACGATCGTCGTCGACCATGCCGGCAGTTGGTCGGGGAACTGCCACGGCAGCCACTTGCCGGGGCTTGCCAGTACCTCCTCGTAGATACCGACCAGCGCGCCGGTCTTGTAGGGGATACTCCTCGCCAGCTGGTAGTAGGCGGGCAGTTCCGCCACGGTTTCCTTCGAGAACAGGAACTCGCCGGCCTGCGGTCCCTCCGCGATCTTCACGATCTCGATCCGGGTGTTGGGAATCACCCAGCGGTTCAGGTCGCCGGCCGCCACGTCGTCGTCGCCGGGGATGTCCTCGAACTGCGGAAGTTCGACTCGGTCGAGCACCTCCCGCAACAGGGCCATGTCGATCAGGATCGTCGAGTCGCGGCCGAGGATCGGTACTGCGCTGAAGTCGATGGTGTCGCTGGCGCGGGCGAGGGAGCGGCGGACCTGCTCGCGGTCCTTGCCGCCGCGCCATTGCTCGACCGCCTCGCTGAAGTCCCTGAGGAAGGTGCGGAGCGTATCGCGCGGGCTCGATGTGTCGGCGGCGCGGAGCGGATAGGGCTCGTCGATGGCGCCAAGGAGATCGGCCTGGGCAAGGGCCGGTCCCGCCCCGCCGAGGAGGGCCAGCCAGACGAACAGGAGGCGGCAGAGCGACCGCGCTGGGTGGGATCCGGTCACCGGCTTCTCCGGGCTATCGAACACCGGTTTCAGAGTAGTACCGGGCCGCCCCCTCGTGCAAAGGCGCGGTCAGCCCGTCCTTGCCGATCTGGTCGGCGGAGAGCGAGGAGAATAGCGGCGAGCTTGCGCGAAGGCGCTCATAGCCCTCGCCGAAGGCTTCGGCCACGGCATAGACGACGTCCGGGTCGACGTCCGAGGTCGTCACCAGCGTCGCGACGAGCCCGATGCCGGGCACCGCCCTGCCGACGCCGGGATACAGGCCGGCCGGCACGGACGTGGCGGCGTAGAGCGAGTCGCCGGCGATCAGGGTCTCGACCACCGGCCCCGCCACCGGCACCAGAACGACGTCGCACATCGAGGCGGCGTCCTTGATCAGCGGGCTGGGATGGCCGACGGTGATGACGAAGGCGTCGAACGCGCCGTCGCACAGCGCCTCGGAGAGGTTCGGCGCGGTGAAGTCGCCCTCTTTGACCTCGGTCACGTCGCCGGGCGCCCACCCCTCGGCCGCGATCAGCCGGTCGATGAGGACGCGCCCTCCGCTGCCGGGCGGGCCGAGATAGACCCGCCTGCCCTTGAGATCGTCGAAGGCGACGATCCCCTTGTCCTTGCGCGCGGCGATCGTCACCTGCTCGACGAACAGCGCCGCCACCGACCGGAGCTCGGTGAAGGCCTCGGCCTCCGCGAACGGACCGGTGGCAGTCAGCGCGTCGCGCTGGGTGTCGGATTGCGCCATCGCCATGGTCGCCTCGCCGTCGCGCATCGCTTCGATGTTGGCGACCGAGCCGATGCCGAAGGCCACCGTGCAGGTCACGCCGTGCTCGGCGGTGTGTTCGTTGACCAGCTGGCAGATGGCGCCGGCGACGGGATAGTAGACGCCGCCGGGGCGGCCGCTGATGATCGAGATCTCCGCCGCCATGGCAAGGCCCGCGCTGGCCATGGCAAGCACCCCGCCGAGGCCGGCCGCGACGATGGCTCTGGATGATCGGGCCACGGGGGCGGCTCCTCTTCTGGCTGCGACGCCCCTCTATAAGGTCCGCACCGTCCCCAATTCCAGAGCTGACCCGGCAAAAATACTGAGGATTGCGGCAGGGAGCGGGACCGGCGCGCCGGCCCCGCTCAAGGCCTAGCGCCGCCGCGGTGGCGGTCGCCGCGGGGCGCCGCCGGGGGCCGGGCCGCCTTCCGCCTTGTGGCGGAAGTTGATGCGGCCCTTGTCGAGGTCGTAGGGGGTCATCTCGACCCGCACCCGGTCACCGGCGAGGGTGCGGATGCGGAACTTGCGCATCTT
>JAGRKZ010000148.1 GCA_020442065.1 Bauldia sp. | reverse complement strand
GCCGCCCCTCGGCAGGAAGGGACGGCCGGAGGATAGAGGCGGCTGGGGAAGCGGGGATAGGCGCGGCGGTTGTGCCCGGGGGGAGGGGGGCTGCGCCGCCTCCCTTGGTCATGGCCGGGCTTGTCCCGGCCATCCACGCTTTCCCTTCTTTGGGTCTCTGGCTGGCATAGCCGAAGACGGTGGGGTCACCCAGGGGTTCCTAGAAGAAACAAGACGTGGATGGCCGGGACAAGCCCGGCCATGACGGAGAGGGGGTTGCCCGAACCGTGGACTGCCGGAGCAGCGGCAGTGCTCGACGACTCATCGCGGCCCGCTCGTCGGGACCAGACGTCCCACTCCTCCTCTCCCGGAGGGGAGAGGATAGCGCAGCACGGCCGCCTTTCCGCCGATGCGGAGCTTGGTGAGGGGTCATGGGAGCGTGACAGTGGAGGGCCTCGCGGCACCGCGCGCGCCTCTTTCCTCACCCTCCCATCACCCCTTACCGCGCTGCGACTAAGCCCCGCGCGAAGGCGCGGAGCCAAGTCTCGCGTCCTCTCCCCGTCCGGGAGAGGAGGGGCGGGCCAACCCCGACGGAAGGGCGGGAACGGCCGGCAGGAAGGGATCCACAGAGGATAGAGGCGGGTGCGGAAGCGGAGATAAGGGCGGCGGTGATGCCCGGAGAGACGGGCCGTAGGGCGGAGTAGCCGAGGGCGTATTCCGCCGTGCGACTCGCGCCGTGTTCCCAATGGCAGCGGATAACGCTCCTCTAATCCGCCCCACACTCGCTCGGCTTAAGCTTACTGACTCTAGTGAACACCATTACATGGATACACTAACAAGCTCTGCCGCACCCCTCGCCAGATTTCTAAAATTTCAAATTATATAGTTTCCTTAATACTAATTCGACAATCTTTCTGAAATCCTTGAGATCGGCATCACTGACGGTGGCCGTCGCACGCCGATGAATAAGATTGTTGCGCATATCGCTGTAATGGGCTATCTTTTTCCATAGATCCTCGTCAAATGAAATGTATTTCTTTATTTCTGAATGTACTTTATATCGCGATTTGAATATTTTTAGCAGTTCTTCATCAGAATAGTACGTTCCAGAGTCGTTCACTAAATATTCTTTAAAGGAAATTTCTAACGTGCTGTCTAACACTATGAGTGCTATTCGATTTTTTTGCTCAAGGCGCTGTTTTTCTATAACGTCTGCGGCAATTATACCCTCATAAAGACCGCGAGTCCATGGTTTTTTCTTTACGACTTTGCTATTAGTTTCTGTAACAACATCGCCATAACGCGGCCGTGATTTCGGCATCGGCGGCAGATATGATTTCTTCACTTCCGGGAAATTGTCGATAGGAACGTCAACGATCACCCCGCTTTGGTAACGAAATACTTTTTCTCCCCAGTCTCCCATCCA
This sequence comes from Bauldia sp., assembly GCA_020442065.1. Taxonomy (GTDB): domain Bacteria; phylum Pseudomonadota; class Alphaproteobacteria; order Rhizobiales; family Kaistiaceae; genus Bauldia. The sequence goes on along the minus strand of JAGRKZ010000148.1, from coordinate 10,058 downwards.
TCTTCTGGAAAGAGCTGCGTAATCTTTTACGACTTCTGTCAGCCATCCACGGAGCGCCTGGAACACCTCGTGTTTCGTGCTAATATCGGACTTGCTGCTGTTCCATGGCATTGACTGCGCGTCGCCATTAAGTGAAACAATTACTTTCATAAGCGAAATCTTCGGATGAGGTAAACCGGCGTAGCCCTTCATGAACCCAACCTCAAAAGTCTTAAGCGCGCGGGCAATCAAGCGGTCGTTACAGTAGAAATACACACCATACTCGCCGGACGCTGGGCTTGACTCGTTACTGAGGCCCGCCAATGCATCGACGCGGATCGCCCGACCGTTCCCGAGTGGCAACTCTCCATGATAATGTCGCGGCTCAAAATTGGGCGGATATGACCACTCATCGAAGAATTCGGGCATTATGGGCTCGCCATTCAAGACGATCTGAACACTGGGCTCCGCCACGAATTTTGCGTAAGTAGCCCCAAGGTGATCCCGGAGTTGGGAGATTACAGTTGCGTCAAGGGGAACCCGGAGCTTCTGTAGGGACACCATAGTCGTACCGGGTTCTATATCGTCGACCTCGTAGACTTGGAGCTCCCAATCCTCATCTTTAAGCCACGCGTCGTCGAAGTCGACTTCGTAGGTCTTCGCCTTAAGGTGTCGAGTGCTAATTCTGATATCCTGGGCAAGGGCGACCACCGCGCGTTTGGTGCCAACACCAAAAATTCCGATGGTCTCATGGTCAGGGGCTGACCCAGTTTGCCCCGGGCCGACGATGTAGCGGAGCTCGGACTTTGGAACGCCGCCAGCGTTGTCCTGTACAGTGATGGTCTTCTGATCCGCGTCGAGCGTTATCTCAATCTTGATCGCACCTTTCCTCCCGCCCCGAACCCACACGTCGAGTCCATTGTCGACCAGCTCGGAGATCGAGCGGTTCAGGTCGTAGTCGGCGATAATCGACAGAAAGAGGCGCTTCGATGGGACTGCGTCCAGTGTTCCCGCTGGCTTTTTCATTATCCCCTCGGAATTGGTCTGCCTTCGCGAAAGCTGCCACGACGAAGTCTTATCTCACTCGATCAACCAAAAGGGTTGCCTTGCGTCGAAACACACTTCAATGTATTTGTACCAGATCAACTGCACAATATTTGTCTCGGCAAGCGCTCCTGCCCTGCGTCGCCGATGACGACCATCTGAGCAGCGCGACCCGCAGGCCAATGGAGGGCAGGAAGGCCTGCGGCTGACGGTCGCCGACGCCACTACCAGGCGAGATGCCGGTGACCGCGGACTGTCACTTCCCGGTCGTTCGGTGTGCGCCCGAGGCGTCCCGGCGATGCCGGACGCCGCTCAATCGCGCGCATCATCGGCGGGCGACGGTGCGTAGTCGTAGTGCCATGGCTCATCGGGGTTGGTCAGCGGACCGGTGAAGGACGGACCGGCGGCCTCGATGCTGGCCTTCAGCTTCCGGTCCCAGCCCTCGGCCCGCCAGACGGTTTCCACCTGCTGCGAACTGGCGCCGGCATAGATGTCCCCGTCTTTGGTCACCTGAAAATCGATGGCGCCGGCGCGGCCGTGCAGGGTGAGCCCGGGCGCGGCCAGGTTGGCGCGCTGCGCGGGCTGGAAATTCCGCAGCCAGTCGGCGAGCCTCCCGGTATCGATGTTGTCGGGCTCCAGCCCATCGTCGCCGAAGGCGGCCTTGCAGGCCGCGAGAATCTCCTCCGCCCCCGCCCCGACCGACTCGTTCTCGTTCCACTTGGCGATCTGATCGTCGAGACTGCGCACCGTGCCGTGGACATAGAGCGCGTAGCCCGGGTTGGCCGCCGCGAAGTTCTCGTTGACGGCGGCGATCTCGGCCAAGAGCGCGCGTTGCCCGGGCGAGCCTTCGAACGCCGCGATCTGCTCCGCGGTCCAGCTCCACCGATCGACGATCTTCGGGCCGTAGCGGACGTAGCTGCGGAGCGCGAGGAGCTTCCGACCGGGGTCGGGGATCCGGGCGAGGGCCTCGCCCGACGGCGGCGGGGCAAGCGTCATGAGGACCGCGTCCAGCGCGGCGGCATCGTCTGCGGCGGCGCGCGACGGCCCGACCAGAAGCAGGGCCAGCATCGCCAGAGCCAGGGGCAACCCGACATGCCGCATCATCGACCTCGTTCGTCCCGCGTGCCTGCGCAGCGGAGGGATGCTCATCCTTGCAGCCTATCACGCGGAGCAGCGACCGCCGTCGCCGATCGCGTACCCGCACCGCAGTGCAGCGAAGAACGTATATTGCACGCGATATGCGTTTTCGCTTAGCATGGACCGAGCGATGCGCCGGAACGCGGCGGAGGAACATCGCCAAGGGAGGATTGATGACATGACCAACGCATTCGTGCGTGCGCTCGCCTGCGGCACCGTGCTCGCCGGCATCGCCGTCGCCGGCGCGGCCAGCGCTTCCGACAACAAGATCGCCCTCATCCCCGGCGGCCCGCACCCCTATTTCGCCCCGTGGGAGCAGGCGGCCGCCGACGCGGCCAAGGACTTCGGCATCGCCACGGTCGACTTCAAGGTGCCGACCGACTGGAAGCTGGCGCTGCAGACCGAGCTGCTCGAGAGCCTCGCCGCCCAGGGCTACAACGCCTTCGGCATCTTCCCCGCCGACCCGGTCGGCATCAACTCGACCGTCGCCGAACTCGCCTCGGCCGGCATCCCGTCGGCGGCGCTCGCCGGCTGCACCCAGGACCCCAGCGACGTATCGTTCTGCCTCGGCACCGACGTCTACAACTCGGCCTATCTCGGCACCAAGGCGCTGATCGAGGCGATGGGCGGGAAGGGCAACATCGTCCACCTCGCCGGCCTCCTGGTCGACCCCAACACCACGCTCCGCGTCAAGGCGGTGGAGACCGCCGTCGCCGAGACCAACGGCGCAGTGACCCTTCTCCAGACCGTCGCCGACACCGACGCCCAGGAAGCCGCGGACCAGAAGATCAACGCCCTTCTCGGCGCCCAGAAGGACGAGATCGACGGCATGATCGCCACCGGCTACATCCCCTCGGTGGTCGCCTCCAAGTCGCTCCGCACCCTCGGCGACAAGCGCATCAAGTTCATCGGCATCGACGACGATCCGATCGTGCTCGAGGCGATCAAGGACGGCTTCGTCGCCGGCACCATGGCGCAGAACCCCTACGGCCAGGGCTATATCGGCGCCTACGTGATGGACCTGATGGCAAGCGGCGGCTGCACGGTGAAGGACGACGCGCCGTGGGTGAAGACCCCGCAGACGGCGAAGTTCATCGACTCGGGGACGCTCGTCATCAACCAGGCCAACCTCGACACCTACAAGGATGATCTCAAGAAGATCACCGCCGATATCCAGGGCAAGTTCAAAGACACCTACCTGAACTGCCAGTAAGGGTGCAGCCCTGGCTGACCAGACTGAATCCGGGGCGGCGCAAGCCGCTCCGGACATTCCCTCGGCCTGGGCCAGCCCTGAACCGAACCATGTGAATCGGCGATGAGCGACGACGCGATCCGCGACGCACCGCCCCGGCGGCGCCTGAGCCTCGGCGGGGCATCGGGCCAGATCGGCCTCCTCGCCATCGTCATCGGATTCTGGGTGGTGTTCTCCTCGCTCGCCCCCGGGTTCCTCTCGACCTTCAACCTCTTCAACCTCGGCCGCTCCCTCGCCGTCGACATCGTCATCGGCTTCTCGCAGATGGTGGTGCTGGCGACCGGCGGCATGAACCTCGCCGTCGGCTCGATCGGGGTCTGCGCGGTGATGTTCACCGGCTTCCTGCTCCAGGACCTCGGCCTGCCGATCCCGGCGGCGATGGCGCTGGCGCTCGTTCTCGGCACCCTGCTCGGCTGGCTCAACGGCATGGCGATCGTCAAGACCGGGGTGAACAGCTTCATCATCACGCTCGCCAGCGCGAGCCTCTATCTCGGCGCGATGCTGATCCTCACCAAGGCGGTGCCCTACAGCGAGCTGCCCGCTGCGGTCGGCGCGTTCGGCCGGCTCAAGATCGGCACCTTTCTGTCGCCGCTCCTGGTCATCGCCATCGTGATCGGCGCCGCGCTCTTCGTGCTCTACCGCTTCTCGACCCTCGGCCGGCAGATCCTTGCCGCCGGCGCCAATCCGCGCGCCGCGGCGATGTCGGGCGTGCCGGTCGACCGCGTCATCGTCTTCAGCCACGGCCTCTCCGGCTTCCTCGCCGCCTGCGCCGGGCTGATGCTGGTCGCCCGGCTCGGCGCGGCGGTCCCCTCGGTCGGCGGCGAGGAGTGGCTCCTCCCCTCGTTCCTCGGCCCGGTGCTGGGCGGCACGCTGCTCTCGGGCGGCGTGGTCGCGGTGGTCGGCACCATGATCGGCGCCGCGCTTGTCACCACCATCCGGAGCGGCCTGCTCGTGCTGCAGATCGGCAATTTCTGGCTCCAGCTGTTCCTCGGGCTGATCCTCCTCTTCGCCGTGTTCGTCGACCGCTATCGCAGCGTCTACGCCGAACGGCGCTCGACACGGCAGCGCTAGCCATGCTCCGCCGCCTGCTTCTCGTCGAATGGTCGGGGCTCCTCGCCGCGATCGTGCTCGGCTCGATCGCCCTCACCTTCCTCGCGCCGAACTTCCTGACCGAGTTCAACATCTACGTGATGCTGAGGAGCTTCTGCGTGGCGCTGCTGGTCGGCTTCGCCCAGATGGTGACGCTCGGGGTCGGCCAGATGAACATCTCGGTCGGCGCGCTCGGCGGCCTCGTGGCGATCTCGCTCGGCGGCATGCTCGAGGTCCTCGGTTTCCCGCTCGTCCTCGCCGTGCCGCTGGCGATCCTGATCGGCGCCCTCGGCGGGCTGATCAACGGCGTGCTGACGGTGCGGACCGGCATCAACGGCTTCATCATCACGCTCGCCACCGCCTCGGCCTTCACCGGCATCAACCTCGGCATCACCGAGTCGATCCCGTTCTACAACATGCCGGCGACCCTGGTGGCCTTCGGCGAGCAGCGCTTCTATGCGTTCCCTTATCTCCTGATCGCGCCGCTGATCGTCGCCGCCGTGCTCGGCGTGTTCTTCGCGCGCACCGTGCCCGGCCGGCAGCTTCTCGCCTTCGGCGGCAATCCCACCGCGGCGCGGCTCTCCGGCATCTCCTCCGAGCGGGTGATCGTGCTCGCCCATGTCCTCTCCGGCACGCTCGCCGCCATCGCGGCGGTGCTCGCCGTCGCCCAGCTCGGCTCGGCCCAGCCGACCATCGGCACCGACTGGCTGCTGCTCTCGTTTGCCGCCCCGATCATCGGCGGGGCCGCCCTCACCGGCGGCTACATCTCGGTGCTCGGCACCATGTTCGCCGTGGTGCTGATCGCCCTCATCGAGAACGGCATGGTGCTCGCCAAGGTCGATCCGTACTGGGTGCAGTTCCTGCTCGGGGCACTGATCCTCACCGCGGTGTGGCTGAACCGCTGGCGCGCGGTCCGGACGGGGACGGACTGATGCGGCTCACGGTCGAGAAGGCGAGCAAATCCTTCCCCGGCGTCAAGGCGCTGGACGACGTCTCGCTGGACCTCCGTCCGGGAGAGATCCACGCCCTCATGGGCGAGAACGGCGCCGGCAAGNNAAGTCGACGCTGATCAAGATCATCACCGGCGTCTATCAGCCCGACGAGGGCCAGGTGCTGATCGACGGCGCTCCGGTCCACTTCGGCTCGCCGCGGGACGCGATCGCCGCCGGCATCAGCGCCGTCCACCAGGAGCGCAACCTGGTGCCGCGCTTCTCGGTCGGCGAGAACATCGCCCTCGAACGCCTGCCGACGAAGCGCGGCCTGATCGACTATGACGAGGTCGACCGCGAGGCGCGCCGCTACCTCGACCTCCTCGACCGCGGCATCGATACCCGCGCCGAGGTGCGCACGCTGTCGGTGGCGCAGATGCAGATCGTCGAGATCGCCAAGGCGCTGTCGCTCGAAGCGAAGATGCTACTCCTCGACGAGCCGACCGCCTCGATCACCGAACACGAGACCGCGGCGCTGTTCAGCCTGCTCCGCCGCCTCCGCGACGAAGGCGTGGCGATGCTCTTCGTCAGCCACAAGCTCGAGGAGGTGTTCGCCATCGCCGACCGGGTGACGGTGCTCCGCGACGGAAAGAACGCCGCCGAGGGCGTGCCGATCGCCGAGATGACGCGGCAGAAGCTGGTGTCGCTGATGATCGGCCGCGACGAGCGCGCCGCCGAGATCCGCCCGCGCACCATCGACGCCGCCGACGTCGTCCTCGAGACGCGGAATCTTGCCACCACGCTCGGCCACCGCGACATCTCGTTCAGTCTTCGCCGCGGCGAGATCCTCGGCTTCTACGGTCTGGTCGGCGCCGGCCGGAGCGAACTGATGAAGGCCATGCTCGGCGGCGGCGTCACCGGCGGCGGGCTGATCGTGCGCGGCAAGCCGGCGCGCATCCGCGACATGCACGAGGCGCTCCGCGCGTACCGCATCGGCTACGTCAGCGAGGACCGCAAGGGCGAGGGCCTCGTCCTCATCCACTCGGTCAAAGAGAACGTCGCGATCACCATCTGGCAGCGGATCGCCGGCTTCCTCGGCCTGATCCCGCCCGGCGCCGAGACACGGGCCGTGCAGCCCTTCGTCGACCGGCTCGAAGTCCGCACCCCGTCGCTGAACCAGGCGGTGGCCAATCTCTCTGGCGGCAACCAGCAGAAGGTGTCGATCGCCAAGTGGCTGGCCGCCAACACCGACATCCTGATCATCGACGAGCCGACCGTCGGCATCGACATCAAGACCAAGACCTACCTGCACGAGCTGATCGGCGACATTGCAGCGGGCGGCGTCTCGGTGCTGCTGATCTCAAGCGACATGCCGGAGATGATCGCCGTCGCCGACCGCATCCTCATCGTCCACGACTTCCGGATCGTCGGCGAGGTCGACAACGACCACCGCTACGACACCACCAGCAAGGCGATCATGAGCCGCATCCACGCCGTGGAGGACGCCGGGACCGGGGCGGCGGCATAGGCGGACGGCGCGGCGCAGCGCAAGGAGGCGAAGCATGGCGAAGATCGAGCAGGTCGAGGTGTTGATGGTCGACCTGGTGCCGAAGGTGAAGCGGGTCGACGCGATCCAGTCCTTCGTCAGCCAGGAGACGCCCATCGTCCGCATCACCGACGACGACGGCGCAGTCGGCACCGGCTACACCTACACCATCGGCACCGGCGGTCACGCCGTGGTCGAACTGCTGGCGCGGAACCTTGCGCCGCAACTCATCGGCCGCGACCCGGCCCAGATCGAGGCGATCTGGAAATCGCTGTTCTTCCACACCCATGCGACGGCGGTCGGCGCCATTACCTCGCTGGCGCTGGCGGCGATCGACACCGCGCTGTGGGACCTGCGCTCCCGCCGCTCAGGCAAGCCGCTGCATGTCGAGGCGGGCGGCGCCCAGGCGTCGGTGCCGCTCTACACCACCGAGGGCGGCTGGCTGCAGCTGCCCGTCGAGGCGCTGGTCGAGGATGCGCTCCGCGCCAAGGCCGCCGGCTTCGGCGGCTCGAAGATCAAGGTCGGCCGCCCGCCGATGGAGGACGCCCGGCGGCTCGAGGCGGTGCGGCAGGCGGTCGGCGACGACTTCGAGATCATGGTCGACGGCAACCAGGGCGCCGCCGTCGACGAGGCGATCCGCCGGGCCCGGCTCTACGAGCCCTTCGACCTCGGCTGGTACGAGGAGCCCCTGCCGGCCGAGGATCTCGGCGGGCATATCCGGCTCTCCGCCTCGACCTCCCTGCCGATCGCCGTCGGCGAGTCGATCTACAGCCTCCAGCATTTCCGAGAGTACTTGCAACGCGATGCGGCGAGCGTCGTCCAGGTCGACGTGGCGCGGATCGGCGGAATCACGCCGTGGCTCAAGGTGGCGCACCTCGCCGAGTCCTTCAACATGGCGGTGTGCCCGCACTTCCTGATGGAACTGCACGTCGCGCTGACCGCGGCGGTCCCCAACGGCCGCTGGGTCGAGTACATCCCCCAGCTCGACAGCCTGACCACCGAGGCGATGAAGATCGTCGACGGCCGCGCGGTGCCGTCGGACCAACCGGGCCTCGGCATCGCCTGGGACTGGGACGCGATCGATCGCAAGCGGGTCGAAGGCTGCACCCGCATCATCCGCTAGGCGCCGCGGGTCGACGGCAATGAGCGGGCGGACGGCGGCATCATCCCGCGACAAGGCGGTCGCGACCCCGCTCTACGAGGCGATCTACGCGATCCTGCGCGAGCACATCGAGGACGGGACCTTTCCGCCCGGACTGGTGCTCGGCGAATCGATCGTCGCCCGCGCTTTCCACGCCAGCCGAGTGCCGGCCGCCGCCGCGCTCCGGCGCCTCCGCGAGGAGGGATTGCTGCGCGACCATGAGGGACGCGGCTATCTCACCGGGCGGGAGGGGACGAACCCGATCCGGCTGGAGCTGCCGGCGGCGGGACTGCGGCTGCCGGCGGACATGGCGACCGGCCTCAAGACCCGCAACCGTCACGAACGGATGTATCCCGCCGTCGAGCATGCGATCGCGAGCGTGCTGCCGTTCGGCCGCTTCCAGGTCAACGAGAGCGCGCTTGCCGAGCACCACGAGGTCAGCCGCACCGTCGCCCACGAAGTGCTGACCCGGCTCGAGCGGACCGGGCTGGTGACCCAGGACCTCAACCAGCGCTGGTACGCCGGCCGGCTGACCGAGGCGGGGCTCCACGACCATTTCGAGATGCGGTGCCTGCTCGAGCCCACGGCGCTCGGCCAGGTGATGGATGCGGTGCCGCGCGAGGAGCTCCGCGAGCGGCTCGACCGGGCCGAGAAAGCCGCCACGCTCCGCCATACGCTCGACCGCATCGAGCGGCTCGAGCGCGATCTCCATGTCGACATCGTACTCCGCTGCGAGAACCAGCAGCTCCGCGAGACGATCCGCCGAAGCCAGCTGGTGATCGTGGCGATCCACAACGCCTTCGACCTCTATCGCGACTCGGCGATGATCTCGCTGATGGTGGGCGAGCACATCGCCATCCTCGACCATGCGCTGGCCGGACGCCGCGCCAAGGCGATGAAGGCGCTCGAGGCGCACCTCACCCGCTCGCTCGCCCAGAACATCGACATCGTCCGCAATCTCGGCCCGCTGCCCGAGGAGCGGCGTCCGCCCTATCTCATCCAGGTTCCGGGCTAAACCTCAGGCGGGTGTGGCCGGCGCCGGGCCGAGCATCTCGCGCAGCCGAGCGATGACGCCGTCGAACTCGCCGGCGTCGATGGTCTCGGTGTTGAGCAGCTGGCCGCTCTTGATGCCGTGCATGACGAGGAAGACCAGCACCGCGAGTACCGGATCGGACGCACTCGCCTTCATCCGGTCGAGCAGCTGGCGGTCGAAGCGGCGGACAGGAGCGAGGAAGTCCGGGTTCTCGGCCAAAGCCGCGAGCAGGCCGGACGGCGGCGGACGATGGCAGAGCTGCTCCTCGACCATGATGTCGACATAGGCGCGGGCAGTGCTGTTGGCCGCGCCACCGCTTTGCGCCTCGCGATCGTGCAGCGCGCCGTCGAACGTCGCAAGGAACTGCTCGACCAGGGCTTCCAGAAGCCGGGCCTTGGTGGGAAAGTGGTAGAGAAGACCGCCCTTGGAGACGCCGGCCTTGGCGGCCACCGCATCAAGGGCGATATTGCCGGGACCGGAATCCCTCGCAAGCGCTTCCGCGGCCGCCAGAATCCGCTCCCGAGCCCCTCTTTGCGGCGCTGCAGACACTTTCTCGACCACCGACAGCCTCGACATGACCGTCCGGACGGTACAGCCGTTTTCGTGTTTTGCAAGGGGAAGTTCGGGGCGGGATCGCGACGATGACGGCGGCGATGTCGCTCGGCGTCTTGAGGCTGATCGGCACGCCCCGCAAGCCCGTCACGCGGGCCAAGCGATCGTCACCGGCGGCCCGGCCGCCGGTGCCGCGCCGAGGCGGAGGCCCGGCCCGCGGGGAGCCGATGTCGCGGGCCGGAGCCCGGCCGTCCGCGCTCAGCCGGCGCGGGGCCGGGCGACGTCGTTGATGCCTTCGGCGTCCGGCGCCTGGCCGTAGCTCATCTTCCGCATCTGCTCGATGACCCGCGCCACCT
>JAGRKZ010000147.1 GCA_020442065.1 Bauldia sp. | reverse complement strand
GGACGCCCTTCATGTTCATCATCCTCCTGGCGGCGCTCTCCAACGTCGACCGTGAGCAGCTCGACGCAGCGGCGATCGACGGCTCGTCCGGGTTCCGGACCTTCCGCGAGGTGACGCTGCCGGCGATCCGACCGGTGATGATGATCGCGCTCCTGATCCGCGGGCTCGACCTGATCCGGCTATTCGACTCGGTCTGGCAATTGACCCGCGGCGGCCCCGGCAGCGCCACCGAGACGATTTCGATCTACGCCTATATCCGCGGCTTTCAGGAGTTCGACACCAGCTACATCGCCGCGGTGATCGTGGTCCTCGCCATACTCTTCTCCGCCGGGCTGGTCTTTGCCCTCAAGCGCATGGCGATCGCCCGATGAGCGCGGTGAGGGGAGGGGGGCCGCTTCGCCGGGCCGGCTGGTACGTGGCCTCGATGGCGATCGTCGTGGTCTTCCTGTTCCCGGTCTACTGGATCTTCTCGGTCTCGCTGAAGACGCCGCGCGAAATCTTCAAGTTCCCGCCGGCCTGGTATCCGGCGACGCCGCAGTTCAACAACTTCTTCGTCCTCTTTCGCGACGGCGACGTCTGGTCGATTTGGAACAGCTTCGTCCTTGCGTCATCCAGCACCGCAATCGCCATGGCGCTCGGGATCATGTGTGCCTACTCGATCGTCCGATTCCGGACGGGCGGCGAGAACCTCGCGATCTGGGTCATCTCCCAGCGCCTCCTGCCGCCGATTGCGATCGTGTTTCCGATCTTCCTGATCTATTCGGACCTCGGGCTGACCGACACTTACCCCGGCCTGATCCTGCTCTACACCGTGTTCGCGCTGCCCTACGTGATCTGGCTGATGCGCGGCTACATCCAGGAAGTGCCGCAGGCGCTCGAGGAATCGGCCCTCGTCGACGGTGCCTCGCGCTGGCAGGTGCTCTGGCTGGTGGTCGTGCCGGTGACCCGGAACGGCATCTTCGCCACGGCGGTCTTCGCCTTCATCTTCTCGTGGAACGAGTTCCTCTTCGCCCTGGTGCTGACCCGCACCGAGGTCATCACCTTTCCGGTCCAGGTGAGCCAGTATTTCGGCGCGCAATCGACCTTCTGGGCCAAGATCTCGGCTATGTCCGTGCTCGGCACCCTGCCGATCTTCTTCGCCGTCGCCGCGTTCCAGCGCTATCTGGTGCGCGGCATCACTCTGGGAGCTGTAAAGGGATGACGTCCTCGCTGGGGCCCAACCGCCACCTGATCGGCCGCGACGCCGACACGCTGGCGCGCGAACTCGCGACGCCTGCGCTGATGGTCGATCTCGACCTGTTCGAGGCCAACGTCGCCACGATGGCGGCGCTGGCGAGGGAAGCGGGGCGAAAGGTCCGGCCCCACGCCAAGGCGCACAAGTCGGCCATCGTCGGCAAGCGGCAACTCGATGCCGGCGCCGTCGGGCTCTGCTGCGCCACGGTGCGCGAGGCGGAGGTTCTCGCCGATGCCGGGTTGCCGGGCCTCCTCGTCACCACGCCGGTGGTGACGCCGTCAATGGCCGCGCGGCTGGTGCATGCCGGCGAGAAGGCGGAGGGCCTGATGGTGCTCGCCGACACGATGGCCGGAGTCGACCTCTTTGCGACGCTCGCCCGGCCGGGACGCCCGATCGGGGTGCTGGTCGGTGTCGACATGGGGATGAGCCGCGATGGCGTGGCGACCCCGGCGGAGGCGGTCGCGCTTGCCGCGCGCATCGCCGCATATCCGCAGCTCCGCTATGACGGGGTGCAGGCCTACTACGGCCATCTCCAGCATGTGAAGGCCGTGCCCGACCGGCATGCCAAGATCGCCGAGCAGTGGGAGCGCCTCGACAAGGTGCTGGCGGCGCTGAAGGCGGCGGGATATGCGCCGGGTATCATCTCGGGCGGCGGTACCGGGACGCACCAGCTCGACATGGCGCACGGACCCTTCACCGAGATCCAGCCGGGCTCCTACATCTTCCTCGACAAGCAGTACGGCGAGGTCGAAATCGTGCCGGGTGGTTCGCCGTTCCAGACCTCACTCACCGTCGCGGCGCGGGTGGTCTCCGACGTCCATACCGACCGCGTGATCATCGATGCCGGGTCGAAGGCGGTGTCGACGGATTACGGGCCGGCCCTGGTGGCGAAGGGCGCTCCGGAAGGCTCCACGTACCAGTTCATGGGCGACGAACATGGCGCGATCCGCGTGCCCGAGGGCACAGCGCGACCGCTCCTGGGCGGAATCGTCGAGTTGATCGCCCCGCATTGCGACCCCACCGCCAACCTCCATGACCAGTTCCACGTCATGCAGGGCGGGCGCCTTGTCGATATCTGGCCCATCGAGGCCCGCGGCCACTGAGGATCAGCCATGAAGACCATCGTTCTGGGAAGCGGGATCATCGGAACCACGACGGCCTACTTTCTCGCCAAGGCCGGACACGAGGTGCACGTCATCGAGCGGCAGCCCGAAGCCGCGATGGAGACGAGCTTCGGCAACGGCGGAGTGCTGCATACGAGCGAAGTCGAGCCATGGTCGCGTCCGGGGATGCCACGGGCGGTGTTGTCCTGGATCGGCAAGGAGGATGCGCCGATGCTGCTCCGGCTCGGCGCACTGCCGTCGATGTGGCAGTGGGGTCTCGACTTCATCCGCAATTGCAGCCTCGAGCGGTACCGCAGGGCGGCGGCCGTCAATCTGCGTCTCGCCAACCATACCCTGTCGCTGATGCCTGCGGTGCGCGCGGAGACCCAGTTTCCGTACGACCTGATGCAGAACGGCACGCTGAAGGTCTACACCCGGCGGGAGGCGTTCGACACGAACGTCGCCGAGTCCGAGCGCCAGCGCGGCGAAGGCCTGGTGTTCGAGGCGGTCGACGCCAGGCGCTGCGTCGAGATCGAGCCGGCGCTGGCGCCGATCCGGGACACGCTGGCCGGCGGCATCTATGCCCCGCTGGACGAGCATGGCGATTGCCACAAGTTTGCGGTCGGCCTTCGCAAGCACTGCTCCGACAAGCTTGGCGTGACCTTCCATTTCAACACCGAGATCCGACGCATCGTGCGCTCCGGCGACAGGATTACCGGTGTCGAGACGAACAAGGGAAGCATGAACGGCGACGCCTATATCGCGGCCCTCGCGAGCTATGCACCGGCGCTGCTGCGGCCGCTCGGCGTGCGCGTAAGCATCTATCCGGCCAAGGGCGTCACGGTGACGGTGCCCGACACGGCGTGGCCGGACGGGCCGAAAGTGCCGATCATCGACGACACCCGGCTGTTCGGCCTGATCCGTCTTGGCAACCGCTACCGGTGCTCGGGATCGGTCGAGTTCAACGGTTGGGACACGACTCCGAGCGAGTCGCGGGCCCAAGCCATCGTCAACAACGTGATCAGCGTGTTTCCGGAATTCGCCAAGTGCTACGATAAGGCGAGTGCGAAAGTCTGGGCCGGCCTGCGGCCGATGCCATCTTCGGGCAACCCCTATGTCGGAGCGACTCCGGTGAAGAACCTCTACCTCAATTGTGGCCACGGTCATCTCGGCTGGACGCTCGCTTGCGGCTCATCGCAGCTCGTCGCCGACGTCGTGTCCGGCAAGCAGCCGGCGATCGACATGACCGGCCTCACCCTGGCCACGCACCAATGAGCCGGTCGTCAATTCGGGCGCTTGCCGTCGTCGCGTTTGCGGCGACAGTGTCCGCGGCGGCGGCAAGCGTCGGCGCCGGGGCGGGGGCGGAACCACCGCCGATCGTCGCCGTCGCAGAGACGCTTCGTCACGCCGATCCCGAACTGGAGGCCCTCCTTCCCACCAGTCTCGGCGGGGTGGCGCTCACCATCGAGAGCCAGGCCGGCCCTGATCTCGCGACCAGCAGCGGACCGTTCGATACGTTTCTCTCCGGCCTCGGCCGGACGCGGGCGGACTTCACGCTCGCGAGCGCCTACGCCATGGGGGGCGGGCTCAAGGCCGAGGTTGGCGCGTGGCGGGTGAAAGGCGCCGAGACCGCGGCGCTCCTGCCGGCGTTCAAGGCCGTGATGCAGGCGTCGAGCACGACGCCGCTGACCTTTGCCGAGGAGACCATCGCCGGCCGGCCGGTGACGCGAATCGGCGATCCCGGTCAGCTCACCCGCGGGCCGCTTTACGTCATTGTCCGTGGCGACATGCTGTTGTTCGTGCAGACGCCCGATCCGGCGCTGGCCGAGGAGGCGTTGGCGAAGCTGCCGGAGTAGCTACGGGACGCGCTCACAGCTCGGCGTTGACGATGAAGCCGGCGTCGACCAGGAGCGTCGCCGAGGTGACGTAGCTCGCGTCGTCCGACAGCAGGAAGGCAACGGTCGACGCAAGCTCCGAAGGATCGGCGACCCGGTGCAGCGCGATGCGGTCGAGGTAGTATTTCATCACGTCGGGCATATCGAGCATCGGCGCGCTCATGTTGGTCTTCACCGCGCCGGGCTCGACGACGTTGACACGGATACCGTTGTTGCCGAGCACCGAGCCGAGCGCCTTGCCGAGCATGCTGATCGCCCCTTTGGTGCCGCAGTAGGCGACCTGGTTGGGCGAGCCGACATGGGCCGAGATCGAGCTGATCATGACGATCGCGCCGCCATGACCCTCGGCGATCATCTGCTTGGCGCCTTCGGTGCAGATCACCCAGCTGCCGCGGACATTGGTCTCGAACAGCTCGTCGAAGTCGTCGATCGAGGTGGAGTCCCACGGCATGAACGGATTGATCGCGGCGTTCGAGACGACGTAGTCGAGCCGCCCGCCGCGCGCCGCGACTTCCTTGACCATCGCCGTGACCGCGACCGGGTCGCGCATGTCCGCCTCGACGGCGAAGCCTTCGCCGCCGGCCGCCTTGATCATATCCAGCGTCTCGGTCGCATCGATGCCGGGCTTGCGATTGACGCCGACCAGCGCCCCGTCGGAGGCGAGGCGGACGGCGGTTGCCTGGCCGATGCCGGTGGTTGCGCCGGTGACCAGCGCGACCTTGCCCTCGAAGCGGCGTGTCATGGATGTCTCCTGTCGATGGGTTGGGAGGGCGTCGGCCCTCAGAAGATCGCGATCGGGTTCCACGGCGTGCCGGTGGCGCCGGGCAGGCGGAGCGGCAGGCCGACCACCATGAATTCCCAGCGCCTCTCCTCGACGCACGCCTTGGCAACGTCCTCAAGATTGAGGCTGTCGGAGATGCACATCCCCATGGCCACGAGCTGGAGCGGGTGGATCGGATACGGCATGTTCTCGACATTGCTGGGCACGGTCTCGCCGTCGCCGTCGGGAAGGAAGGCCGCGATCTTGCGCTCGTGCATCCACGGCACAGTGTCGACATGGAGCCCGGCCTTGCCCTCGCCGGCGGGCTCGTTGTTCCACGCGCCGAGGGCAAGACGCCGGGCATGGTGGCCGGTGCGGAAGACGAGGATGTCGCCTTCGCCGAGCCGCACGCCTTCTGCCTTCTCGATCGCCTCGAGCTCGGCGCGCGTCACCGCTTCGCCCGGCTCGAGCCAGTCGACGCCGCGATGGCGCGCGGCGTCGAGGAGGACGCCGCGGCCGACGATGCCGTTGGCATAGGCGGTGATGCTGCCCCAATCGGAGCCGCGCGAGGTAAGCGTGGCGGCCGGTTTGCCGTTGTAGAGCCGGCCCTTGTAAGCGACGTGGTTCAGCGCATCGACATGGGTGTGGCAATCGCCGTGGCTGGCCATGGCGAGGTAGCACATGCCGAAGGACAGGCCTGACGACGTGATCGGGATGTCGTGCATCAGCGACATGAGGTGGACTGCGGGATTGGGATTGTCGGGCCCGGCCACCTTGTTGATCGGGATCGCCATCGAGACGGTCCGGCCGCTCTTCACCAGCGCGGCCGCGGCGGCGACCTTGGCCGGCGTGAGGTAGTTCATCGTGCCCCGCTCGTCGTCGGGTCCCCAGCGGCCCCAGTTCTTGACCGCCTCGAACATGGCGTCGAATTCGGCGAGGCTGACCGGCGCGGCGGGCGTCAGCTTCCTGGTCATCCTGGCTCCTCCGTCATCAATGCCTGGACTGCATTCAGCCACGGCTCAAATCAAACCGGGCCGGAGCACTTGCCCCGGCCCGTCGTCGGTCGATGTCGTGCCTACTCGGCGCCGGCGGTCGCCTCGAGGATGGTGTCGACGTTATCCGCGGTGACGAAGATGAGGCCGGAGTCGCCCTTGGCCGGCAGCGGGTTCTGCAGCCACTTGTCCATGCCGAGGTTGCGGATGATGTCGTTGTGGAAGGTGTAGAGGTACGCGACGGCGAAGAAGTCCATCGTCTCG
>JAGRKZ010000146.1:10078-12796 GCA_020442065.1 Bauldia sp. | reverse complement strand
GCTCGCCCTCGCCGATCACCACCCGGCCGTGGATGGGCAGCATGTTCAGCTCGCGACGCATCGCGTCGACCGCCGCCTGGTCCGCCGCGTTCTCGTCGCCGCGGCCGCGAAGCCGCGCCGCCGCCACCGCCGCGCGCTCGGTCACCCGCGCCAGCTCGAGCGTGAGGATACGGTCGAGTGCGGGTCCCTTCGGAAAGCGATGCTGCTGATTCATGCGACTGGCTCCGGGCGACTAGTGGTCCGATCCAGACATTTGCCTACCGTTGCCGAGAGTGTCGGGCCGATGTCTGGACCGAAGGACCACCAGCAACTGTAAGGTCCTGGTGGTGCTTGTGAAGCTGGCGTCCGATCCCGCGCTCGACGTATCTGGGTATCAAATGTCAGGTTCGCTCCCCTAGCCCAACTCCTCGATCCTTATCATCTGCGGCTCTTCGGCGATATGACCGTCGGCGCGAATGGTATCCAAAGCCTCTCGGATCGCCGCTTCGGTGGTCTCGTAGGTGATCATGATCACCGGCTGCGGCTCCACCGGAACAAGATGGCCCGGCGCCGCCGACTTCGGCGCCCGCCTGCGCTGCACGATCGATTCCAGGGAGATTCCCTTGTCCGCCATCCGCCGCGCGATGGCAGCGAACGCCCCCGGCCGGTCGTAGACCGACAGCCGCACGTAGTAGCCGCCCTCGTGGGCTCGCATCGCCGCGCGCCGGTAGGGCTCCAGCGCCGAGGCCGGCCGCCCGAAGGTCCCCATACGGTCGCCCCGTGCGATGTCGGCGATGTCGCTCATCACCGAGGAGGCCGTGGCCTCGCCCCCCGCCCCGGGACCCGAAAGCAGAAGCTGACCGACGAAATCCGCCTCGAGCGCCACCGCGTTGGTGACGCCGTCGATCCGCGCGATCGTCGAGGACTTCGGCACCATCGCCGGGTGCACCCGCTGCTCGATGCCGGACTCGCTCCGCGCGGCGACGCCCAGCAGCTTGATCCGATAGCCGAGTTCGTCGGCCGCCTCGATGTCCGCCGTGCGGATCGAGGAAATGCCCTCGACATAGATCGACTCGGCGTCGACCTCGGTGCCGAAGGCGATGGCGGTGAGCAGCGCCAGCTTGTGCGCCGCATCGTGGCCGCCGATGTCGAAAGTCGGGTCCGCCTCGGCATAGCCGAGCCGCTGCGCCTCGGCGAGGCAATCCTCGAATGACAGTTTGTCCTGCTCCATCCGGGTCAGAATGTAGTTCGACGTGCCGTTGAGGATGCCGTAGATGCAGCTCACCGTATTGCCGGCAAGCGACTCCCGGAGGGTCTTGATGATCGGGATTCCGCCGGCTGCCGCCGCCTCGAAATTGAGGCTGACTCCATTCTTTTCGGCCGCCCGGGCCAACTCGTTGCCGTGGGCGGCAAGCAGCGCCTTGTTGGCGGTCACCACGTGCTTGCCCGCCTCGATCGCGGCGGCGACCGAATCGGCGGCCGCCCCCTCAGCCCCGCCCATCAACTCGACGAAGACGTCGGTGCCGGGAGCCCGCGCCAGCGCCACCGGATCGTCGAACCACGTTGCGCCGGACACGTCGACGCCACGGTCGCGATTGCGGTTCCGCGCCGAGACGCCGGTAACGGCGATCGGCCGTCCGCAGCGGATGGCGAGATCGTTGCCGTGCCGGTCGATCAGGCGCACCAGCGCCGTCCCCACCGTACCGAGCCCGGCGACGCCGAGGCGAAGAGGAGTATCGAGGTTCATGTCCGGTCACCACTCACAACGTGTCCGGCCGGGGCTGCCGCGGCACAACGCGTAAGGCGCTGCGCCGCGTCTGCGGCCGTGAAGTGCTGCCGCTGGCGGCGGAGCGGCCTAGCGGGCCGTCGCCAGAGGCACGACGTTGTGCAACGTCTTGTCCGCGGATTCAAGGAAGCGGCGCACGTTCCGCGCGGCCTGCCGGATGCGTTGCTCGTTCTCGACCAGCGCAATCCGAACGTACTCGTCGCCGTGCTCGCCGAAGCCGACACCCGGCGCCACCGCCACGTCCGCCTTCTCGATCAGCAGTTTGGAGAATTCGAGCGAGCCGAGCGCCTTGAACTTGTCCGGCACCGGCACCCAGGCGAACATCGAGGCCTGCGGCGGCGGGATGTCCCACCCCGCCCGGCCGAAGCTGTCGACCAGCGCGTCGCGCCGACGCTTGTAGACCATCCGCATCTCGTCGACGCAGTCCTGCGGTCCGTTGAGCGCCGCCGCCGCCGCCACCTGGATCGGGGTGAAGGCGCCGTAGTCGAGGTAGGACTTCACCCGGCCGAGGGCGGCGATCAGCCGCTCGTTGCCGACCGCGAAGCCGACCCGCCAGCCGGCCATCGAGTAGGTCTTCGACATCGAGGTGAATTCGACCGCGACGTCCATCGCGCCCGGCACCTGCAGGATCGAGGGCGGCGGCTCGCCCTCGAAATAGACCTCCGAATAGGCAAGGTCCGAAAGCACGATCAGATCGTTCCGGCGCGCGAAGCTGACGAGGTCGCGATAGAAATCGAGATCGGCAACGTGCGCCGTCGGGTTCGACGGATAGCAGACCACCACCGCCAGCGGCTTCGGGATCGAGTGCATCACCGCGCGTTCGAGGGCGCGGAAGTAGCTTTCGTCCGGCGCGGCAGGCAGGGAGCGGATCACCCCGCCCGCCATCAGGAAGCCGAAGGCGTGGATCGGGTAGCTCGGGTTGGGGCAAAGCACCACGTCGCCCGGCGCGGTGA
>JAGRKZ010000146.1:0-10073 GCA_020442065.1 Bauldia sp. | reverse complement strand
TTGGCGAAGCCTTCCTTCGAGCCGATGGTGACGATCACCTGGCTGTTGGGATCGAGCTTCACGCCGAAGCGGCGGCCGTAGTAGGCGGCCTGGGCCCGGCGCAGGCCATTGATGCCGCGCGATGCCGAATAGCCGTGGGTGTCGTCGCGCTTGGCGGTATCGGCGAGCTTCTCGACGATATGGGCGGGGGTGGGCAGGTCGGGATTGCCCATGCCGAGATCGACGATGTCGGCGCCGGCGGCTCGCGCGCTCGCTTTGAGCCGGTTGACCTGCTCGAAGACATAGGGCGGTAGCCGCCGCACGCTGTAGAACTCGCTCATCGTCCTTCCTTCGCCTTGCTCTGTGGCCGTTCGGCCGTCCTGCTGAAGATCGGGTCTTGCCCCTTACCGCAACGCCCGGCCCTCAGTCGGCCGGGGCGCAGTCCGGGTTGTTCTCGAGCGCCCCGTCCGCGGAGCACGCCTCGATCTGCTTGATCGCCGCGTCGCCGTGGGTCGTGGCCTGCTGGGCGAGATCGGACGGGTTGCCGCCGTCCCCGCCGCCCGCGGGCGCGGTCTGGCGCGTCCGGAGCGCCTCGAGTTCGGAGATGATCCGGGCGCGCTCGTCGGCCGGAAGAAGCGTACCGGCTGGCGCCGGCGGCCGCTGGTTGATGTTGGGGAACGCGGCATCCGCCGGCTCGACCAGCGCTGGCGCCGTCGTCGGCAGAGGCTCTGCTGCGGCCGTCGCGGTCACCGGCTTCGGCGTGACCGGGGTCGTCGCGACCGCCTTCGGCGCGCTTGCCGGAGCCGGCGCGGCAGCCGGCGCGGGCGCCGGGGTCGAGGCGGAGGCGGTCGGCGGCGCGGTTGCGGTCGACGGTCCGGGCGTGAGCGGATCGGCCGACGCGACGCCGCCGTTCGCCGAATTCAGCACCACCGGCCCGCTCAGATTGGAGTCGGTCAGAGTCTTGGTGGTGGTCTGCGAGCATCCGGCCGCGCCGAGCACAAGGCCAACGGCGAGCAAAGCCGGGAACCGCGATGCGCCCGCCCAGCCCACCTTCGTTCCAGCGCCATGGTGTTGGCCTAGAGTATTCAAATGCATTAACACCCGCTCGGTACTCTGTTTAACCCAAGTGTCCCGCCATATTATGTCGAAAAAGCGGGCCTTTATCGCAGATTGCGGCTACGAAGAAAAATGACGATTGAACGTCCGGAGGAGAGCGCCTACGCCGTGAGGGATCCCGAGGCCCTCGCCCACAATCTCGCGCGCGTGTTCGAGGAAGTCGGCAAGGCGGCCTCCGCGTATCTCAAGCCGCGCGAAGAAGGAAAGCTCTCCTTCGATTCCGACAGCCTTACCGACGTCATAAAGACCCTGACCCGGCTCGGCGAATACTGGATGTCGGATCCCGAGCGGACCGTCGAGGCCGAGCACCGGCTGTGGTCGGGCTATTTCGACCTCTGGACCGCTTCGGTGAAGCGGATGATGGGCGAGCCGGTCGAGCCGGTGGTCGACACCGATCCCCGCGATCGTCGTTTCACCGACCCCGACTGGCGCGGCAACCATTTTTTCGACTTCATCCGGCAGGTCTACCTGATCACCAGCCACTGGGCGGTGGACCTTGCCGAGCAGGCCGCGGGCCTCGACCCCCACACCCGGCAGAAGGCGAGCTTCTACGTCAAGCAGATCGCCAATGCCCTCGCCCCGTCGAACTTCGTCCTCACCAATCCCGAGCTCCTGCGCGAGACCCTCTCCTCCAACGCCGAGAATCTCGTCCGCGGCATGCACATGCTCGCCGAGGACATCCGCGCCGGCGGCGGCGATCTCCGCATCCGCCAGACGAGCCCGGGCAATTTCGCTCTCGGCGAGAACCTTGCCACCACCCCAGGCGAGGTCATCTACCAGAACGAGCTCTGCCAGATCATCCGCTACGACGCGGTCACCGAGAAAGTCCTCGCCCGGCCGCTCGTCATCGTCCCGCCCTGGATCAACAAGTTTTACGTCCTCGATCTCACGCCGGAGAAATCCTTCATCCGCTGGTGCGTCGAGCAGGGTCAGACCGTTTTCGTCATCTCGTGGGTCAATCCCGACAAGCGCCACGCCCGCAAGGGCTTCGAGGAGTACATGAAGGAGGGCGTCATCGAGGCGGTCGACGTCGCCTGCAAGGCGACCGGCGCGGACGGCGTCAACGCGGTCGGCTACTGCGTCGGCGGCACGATCCTGTCGATCACCCTCGCCTGGATGGCCGCCAGGGGCGATGACCGCATCAAGTCGGCGACCCTCTTCGCCACCCAGGTCGACTTCCGCCAGGCCGGCGACCTCAAGGTCTTCGTCGACGAGGAGCAGCTCGCCGACCTTGAATACCGGATGAAGATGCGCGGCTATCTCGAGGGCAAGGACATGGCCGCCGCCTTCAACATGCTCCGCCCCAACGACCTGATCTGGCCCTACGTCATCGGCAACTACTTCAAGGGCAAGCAGCCGCAGCCCTTCGACCTGCTTTACTGGAACTCCGACGCCACCCGGATGCCGGCGGCGAACCACGCCTTCTATCTTCGCAACTGCTACCTCGACAATCGCCTCTCGGCCGGCGAGATGGAGGTGGGCGGCGTCAGGCTCGACCTCGGCAAGGTGAAAATCCCGATCTACAATCTCGCCACGCGCGAGGACCACATCGCGCCGCCGGAGTCGGTCTATCTCGGCTCCTCGTTCTTCGGCGGCAAGGTCACCTTCGTCGTCACCGGCTCCGGCCACATCGCCGGTGTCGTCAACCCGCCGGCCCGCGGCAAGTATCAGTATTGGACCGGCCCGGCGCCGAAGAAGGACGGCGACTATCAGGCGTGGCTTGGAAAGGCCAGGGAGCATCCCGGCTCATGGTGGCCGCACTGGCAGGCCTGGATCGAGGCCCGCGACAAGCGTCGGGTCCCGGCTGCGCGCCCCGGCGGCAAGAGCTTCAAGGCGATCGAGCCGGCTCCCGGCAGCTACGTCCGGGTCCGGGCGTAGCCCTACTCCGCCGGCTCTTCGACCTCGACATGGCCGCTCGGGATGCCGTCGATGCTGACCGTGTTGTGGCGGCGGCGATAGCCGGGAAGGTCGTCCTCGCCGGCCGCCCAGTTGGCGAGCGAGGGCCGCTCGCGGACGTAGTCGTAGACCGGCACGCCGAAGCCGCACGAGGTCTGCGCGGAATCGAGGTGGAGCAGGATGACCTGCCGCGCCGCCTCGGGCTCGGCGCCCCCGAAGGCATCGGCAATGATACGGCGATAGGCTTCGCTGCCTTTCGGCGCCACCTCGCCCCGGCCATAGAGCCGGAGGATGTTGGGCGCCCCCTCGAAGCTGCACATCATGATCGTCAGCCGGCCGTCGGCGCGGATGTGGGCGGCGGTCTCGTTGCCGCTGCCGGTCCAGTCGAGATAGGCGACGGTGTTGTCGTCGAGGATACGGAATGCGTCGAGGCCCTTCGGCGAAAGGTTGATGCGAGAGCCTTCCGCCGCCGTGGCCGTGAAGAACATGTGCTGCTTTGCGATGAAGTCGCGCAGCTTCTCATCGAGCCGGTGGTAGAACTTGGCCATCGTCGCTTCCTTCGTCAGCTCAGCTTCGCCAGCAGTTCCTTGGTCGGATAGGAATCCGCCGGCATGCCCAGCTTGAGCTGCACATCCTTCACCGCCTCGCGGGTGAGCTCGCCGATAATGCCGTCGATCTTGCCGACGTTGTAGCCCTTCTT
Source organism: Bauldia sp. (assembly GCA_020442065.1). Classification (GTDB taxonomy): domain Bacteria; phylum Pseudomonadota; class Alphaproteobacteria; order Rhizobiales; family Kaistiaceae; genus Bauldia. The sequence goes on along the minus strand of JAGRKZ010000146.1, from coordinate 6,382 downwards.
GGCGAGGATGGTCTGGAGCTGCTTGATCTGGTCGAAGCTGAGCGTGCCGGGATCGCTGCCCCGCGTCACTTTCGGGGCGCCGCCGAGCCGGGTGGCGAAATAGGCGGCCGAGGTCGAATAGACCAGCGACGAGTTCCATTCGAGGAAGACGTAGAAGTTGGGATAGGCGAGGAAGGCCGGCCCCTTCCGCCCCATCGGCAAAAGCAGCGCCGCCTCCAGCCCGTCATTGGCAAGCGGCGTGCTCATGCCCTTGACGCCGGCGGCCACCCACTCCGACCGCGGCAGGCGGATGCGGAGGTCCGCCATCTCCCACGGGAACTCGGCCGGCACCTTGACCTCCTGCAGCCACGGCTCGCCGCGCCGCCAGCCGTGCTTGGCCAGGAGATTCGCCGCCGAGGCGAGCGCGTCCGCCGTGCTCTTGCGGAGCTTGACCTTGCCGTCGCCGTCGAAGTCGACGCCGTAGTCGAGATAATGCGAGGCAAGGAACTGGAACTGGCCCATTTCCCCCGCCCACGGCCCGCGCATCTCCTCCACGGTCAGGTCGCCGCGGTCGATGATCTTCAATGCCGCGATGAGCTGCGGCCGGAACAGGTCCGGGCGTCGGCAATCGTAGCCGAGCGTTGCCAGCGAGATGAGGGTCGGATCGTCGCCCATCACCTGCCCGAAATCCGTCTCGAGCGCCCAGAATGACGTGATCACCTCCGCCGGCACGCCGAACTGCTTCTCGATACGCTTGAAGGTGTCGCCGTACTTCTTGATGTAACCCGGCCCCTGCTTGACCCTGTACTGCTCGACCATCCGGTCGGAGAACTGGAGGAAGGTCTGGGAGAACACGCCCTGCGAACGGTCCTTCTTCACGATCGCCGGATCGAATCGGACCGCCGCAAGTCCCTTCTGGATTGCCGCCTGCGAGACGCCCTGCGCCGCCGCCTCTTTGGCGACGCCCTTCACCCAACCGTCGAAATCCGTCTTCTGGCAGCTCTCGGCGGCAAGGGCCGGCGCCGCCATCGTTGCGGCGGCCAGCGCGATCAGGGGCGCAAGGCGCTGTAATCTGGTCATCGTCCGTCGTCTCTCCGTAGGGCGATCCTCGGTGGCCGCACTATATGGCCCGCATATGGCGGCGGGGAACCCTTGGTTCGACGATCGGCACGCAATCCGCTATGGCAGGGGCGGACACAGATCGCGATGCGCCCACCGCTCCTCAATCCGCTTTTTCGCCCCGTCACCAGCCTCGACGGCATCGGCGAGAAGCTTGCCCAGGCGATCCGCCGCGTCCTTGGCGGCAGCGATGCCGATCCCGTGCCGCGGGTGGGTGACCTCCTCTTCCACCTGCCCGCGGCGATGATCGATCGCAGCCGCCGTCCCGAGATCGCCCTTGCTCCCGCCGGCGCCGTCGTCACGCTGCGGGTTCGGGTCGATCGCCACCAGAAGCCGCCGCCCGGCAACCGGCGCGTCCCCTACAAGGTCTTTGCCCATGACGACTCGGGCGAGATCGCCCTCACCTTCTTCCACGCCAATGACGCCTGGCTCGCCCGCACCTTTCCGGTCGGCGAGACCCTCTATGTCAGCGGCAAGATGGAGTGGTTCGGCGGCCGGCCGTCGATGGTCCATCCCGACCATGTGGTCAGCGAGGCCGACCTCGCCTCCCTGCCGCTGATCGAGCCGGTCTACCCGCTCACCGCCGGCCTCACCGGCAAGGTCCTCGTCCGCGCCATCCGCGAGGCGATCGACAGCGTCCCGTCGCTGCCCGAGTGGCTCGATCCGGCGATGGTCGCGCGCGAGAAGTGGCCGTCCTTCGCCGCGGCCCTCCGCGCCGCCCACTACCCCGAAAAGCCGGCCGATTTCGAGCCGACCAGCCCCCATCTCGCCCGGCTCGCCTATGACGAGCTGCTCGCCTCGCAGCTTGCGCTCGCCATCATCCGCCATCGCCAGCGGAAGTCCGCCGGCGCCGCCCGGACCGGCGACGGACGCCTGACCCGGGCGATCGTCGCCGCCCTCCCCTTCGAGCTCACCGCCAGCCAGAAGCAGGCCTTCGCCGAGATCGCCGCCGACCTTGCCAAGCCGGAGCGCATGCTCCGCCTGCTCCAGGGCGACGTCGGCTCGGGCAAGACGGTCGTCGCTCTCCTTGCCGCCGCGGCGGTGGTCGAGAGCGGCGCTCAGGCCGCCCTGATGGCGCCGACCGAGCTGCTCGTCCGCCAGCACGCCCGCACCATCGCGCCCCTTGCCGACGCCGCCGGCATGCGCATCGCCGTCCTCACCGGACGCGAGCGCGGCCGCGAGCGAGAGGAGACGGTCGCCGGGCTCGCCGCGGGCGACATCGACCTCGTCGTCGGCACGCACGCCATCTTCCAGGAGGGCGTCGACTTCCGCGACCTCGGGCTGGTGGTGGTCGACGAGCAGCATCGCTTCGGCGTCCACCAGCGTCTCGCGCTCACGTCCAAGGGCAAGGCGACCGACGTGCTGGTGATGACCGCGACGCCGATCCCGCGCACCCTCGTGCTCACCTATTACGGCGACATGGATGTCTCGCGCCTCACCGAGAAGCCGGCCGGCCGCCGCCCGATCGAGACCCGCGTCCTGCCCTTGACCCGCCTCGACGAGGTCGTCGCCCGTGTCCGCGAGGCGATCGCCCGCGACGCCAAAGCGTACTGGATCTGCCCGCTGGTCGAGGAGTCCGAGGCGCTCGATGTCGCGGCGGCGGAGGACCGCTACAAGGCGCTCACCAAGGCTCTCGGTCCCGTCGTTGGCCTCGCCCACGGCAAGATGAAGCCGGCCGAGCGCGACAAGCAGATGGCCGCCTTCCAATCCGGCATGTTCCGGGTCCTCGTCGCCACCACCGTAGTCGAGGTCGGGGTCGACGTCCCCGACGCCACCATCATCGTCATCGAGCATGCCGAACGCTTCGGCCTCGCCCAGCTCCACCAGCTCCGCGGCCGGGTCGGACGGAGTGACCGCGCCTCGGTCTGCCTGCTCCTCTACAAGGGCCCGCTCGGCCAGGTCGCCACCGACCGGCTGCGGATCATGCGCGAGACCGAGGACGGTTTCGTCATCGCCGAGGAGGACCTCCGGCTCCGCGGCGGCGGCGAGATTCTCGGCACCCGCCAGTCCGGCATGCCCGGCTTCCGCATCGCCAACGCCGGGATCCACGCCCCGCTGATGGAGATGGCCCGCGACGACGCCCACCTCGTCGTCGATCGCGATCCGGAGCTGATCGGCGCGCGCGGCGAGGCGCTTCGCCTGCTCCTTTACATTTTCGGCCGCGACGAGGCCGTGCGGTTGCTCCGGGCGGGGTAGTCCAGTTCGGAAACGGCCCCGTGAGACGCTGTTGAACTACTCCACCAAGCGACACTGTTCCTTGATCCCGCCTCTTCTCCCTTGGCCAGCCCACCTACAAGCGCTCCCAGGAACGCCAACGCACCAATGAGGATTGGTACCCACCACCGTTTCGCGCGCGCTTCTTCGAGTGCTTGTTTGTGTAAATCTACAGCTACCGCAATCAGACTTTTCAGCTCTGTTTCATTTAAGGGTCTACGAGAGAGGCGCGAACGATCCTCTGCCGAAAGTGCATCGACGTCCGCGCGCGTGAGTTCGAGCCCAGTTTTCGGGTCAAAGTTTTTTATAAACTGCCGTCGCCAAACCAAAGACGCCTTGGATTCGGATTCGACAATTCTAAAGAATTCCGGATGCTCCGAAAATATTTTTGCCCACAAATGCGCATCTTGCGGTCGATTGCTTATACGTTCCGCACATTGTTCATAGTCAAGCTTATAATAACGATATTTTCCCAGCGCTGTGATGGCCGCAATCACGTTGGATAAGCGACCAGGCACCAGATACGGATTAGGTTGGCTCCCGCTCACCATTCTCGCAGCCCCGGTTTATTTTAACGTTTGCATCTACTGAAGGGCGGCAACTTGCACTCCTGCGACCATTGATTTTCTTTGTGGTTGTGCCCTGCCGGGCCATCACCCCACCCCCACCCGCTTCCCGTCGATGACCACGGCCGTCGGCCTGCCGATGCGCCGACCCTCCTCGTCGACCTCGTATTCCGGCGATACCAGCCCGGCCGAGATGACCAGCTTCGCCCCCTCCTCCACCGTCATGTCGAGATGGAGCACGTCGCTCTCCCGCACGAACAGGAGGAACCCCGAGGTCGGGTTCGGCGTCGTCGGCAGGAACACCGAGATCATCGGGTCATCCGGCGCGTCGAGCCTCTGGCTGACCTCGCCGCGCGTCCGCGTCGCGATGAACACCAGCGCCCAGATCCCGGCCCGGGGATACTCGACCAGTCCGACAGTCTGGAACGACTTCGACCGGCTCGACAGCACCGTCTCGAAGATCTGCTTGAGGCCGCTATGGATGTTGCGGACGACCGGCATCCGCCCGAGGATCGCCTCGCCGAACGAGACCAGCTTCCGGCCGACGAAATTGGCGGTGAGAAAGCCGAGCAGCGTCAGGAAGGCGATCGCCACGATCAGCCCGAAGCCGGGGATTTCGAACGGCAGGTAGGTGTTGGGGTTGTACTGGGGCGGGATGACCGGCGTCACCCAGCTGTCGATCCACACGACGAACGCCCAGGTCAGGTAGACCGTCAGGAACAGCGGCGCCGCGATGACGAGGCCGGTCAGGAAGTAGTTGCGAAAGCGCTGCATCGCCCGCCCCCGCCGCGGGCCGTCGGCCGGCGCCTCGTTGGGATCGTCGTCTTTGGCCATGTCGGCTCGCCTGCTGCTCGTCCTCGACCGGATGACCGGTCCACCCTCGCAGGTCCGGCGCCGAGAACCAAGTGCAATGAACCGGGACCGCGCCGGGGGCGCCTGCGGCGACCGCTATCGCCTGCGGCCAGACCGGGTATAGGATGCCGCGGGCCCGAGGGCGTAGCGTGGGAAACGGCAATGACGGACTTTGTCGCAAGCGCAGATATCGTCAAGGAACCCGGAATTGGCGAGAGCTCGACGCCCTACGCCATCACCTACGCGGCCAACGGCGACACCTGGACCATCCTGTCCGGCGTCACTGTCGCCTCGACGAACAACGCCGCCATCTTCAGCGACTTCAGCAACAACCGACTGACCAACCACGGGACCGTCAATTCCGGGAACAACATCGGCGTCCAATTTCGAAACGGCAACAACGGCGTCGTCTCGAATGCCACCGATGCCTGGATCGTCGGACTGCAAACCGGCGTCTGGCTCGGCGGCACGGCGGGGACGACCTCCAACACGCTCGACAATGACGGCTCGGTGGTCGGCCTCAGGTTTTACGGCGTTCTGTTCGCGTTCGGCGGCGGCGGCGTCTTCAACAACCGGGGCGACACCTACGGGGACGAGGCGGGAGTGCAGACCAGTTCGTCGGCTCCCGTCACGATCAACAACGATGGCAGCATACGCTCGGCCAACCTAGGCGTGTACGCGAGCCAGTCCGCCAACGTCGTGATCACCGTCGACAATGGCGCCAAGGGGATCATCAAGGCCCCCACCGCGATCAAGTCGGGCGGTCAGGGCAGCGTCGACCTCGACAACCTGGGCAGCATCGTCGGCAACATCGAGCTGACGACAGCCGGGGCCGACCATGTCCGCAACCAGGGCACCATCACAGGCGAGGCCCGGCTCGGCGCCGGCAGCGACACCTTCGTCTTCGCCGGCGGCAAGCAGGGGGCGGTGTTCGGCGAAAGCGGCGCCGATCACTTCGAGTTCGCCACCAGGCTCGCGCGGAAGAAAGATGCCGGCTTCGTCGCCGATTTCACCACCGGCGAGGATGTGATCGGGGTGTCGAGGTCGCTGTTCAAGAAGATCGGCAAGGAGGGGCCGCTTAAGGCGAAATTCTTCACTGCCGGCAACAAGGCCACCGACGAGGACGACCATTTCATTTACAGCGACAAGAAGGACGCTCTCTTCTACGACAAGGACGGCAAGGGCGGCGCCGGGCAGGTCCTGGTCGCAAAGCTGCCCGACGGCGCCGACGTCAAGGCCGGGGACCTGGTCGTCATCGCCTGAGGCAGCGTTCCCTATTCGACCGTCACCGACTTGGCGAGGTTGCGCGGCTGGTCGACGTCGGTCCCCATGAACACCGCGGTGTGATACGCGAGCAGCTGGACCGGGATCGTGTAGACCAGCGGCGTGATCGAGGATGGCATCTCCGGCAGGATCAGCGTCTCGACCGCATCGATCGCCGCTGCGTCCCGCCCCTTGGGGTCGGTAACGAGGATGATCCGGCCGCCGCGCGCCGCCACCTCCTGCATGTTCGACACGGTCTTCTCGAAGATGCGGTCATAGGGCGCGATCACCACCACCGGCATCGTCTCGTCGATCAGCGCGATCGGCCCGTGCTTGAGCTCGCCCGCGGCGTAGCCCTCGGCATGGATATAGGAGATTTCCTTGAGCTT
>JAGRKZ010000016.1 GCA_020442065.1 Bauldia sp. | reverse complement strand
CCCGGCCTCGGCCGCGCCGAGGCACGCCTCGGCGTTGGAATAGTGCAGCCGGCCGGTCACCGGCACTGCGATGGTCTCGCCGTCCGCGCTCCGGAACGGCCAACGGCCGGGCTCGCGAAAGTTCGTGTCGATGATGCACGCGTGCCGCTGCAGCGCGTCGGGTGTCGATGGGTCGCCATGCTTCTCGAGATATGCATCCGACCCGACGAGAACGATGCGGACGTCGCAGAGCTTACGGGCGATCAGACTGGTGTCGGCCGGGCGCCCCACGCGCACGGCCACGTCAAAGCCTTCGTCCACCAGGTTCACGACACGATCGGAGAAGCTGACGTCGAGCTCGATTTCGGGATAGCTCGCAGCGAAGTCGTTGAGCGCGCGCGCGAGCTCGACGATTCCGAAGGTCAGGGGAGCGGTGAGACGCAGCCGGCCGCGCGGCGATTGTGCGACGTTCCTGATCGCCAGGTCGAGGTCGTCGATCTCGTCCAGGATGGCGCGGACTCGCTCGAAGTAGGCGCGACCCGCTTCCGTCTCGGACACGGCGCGCGTCGTCCGGTTCAGCAGTCGCACGCCGAGTTCGGCTTCGAGACGCGAGACGAGCTTGGACGCCTGGCCGGAGCTGGTGCCGAGCTTCACAGCGGCGCCAGTAAAGGAGCGGGCCTCGACCACCGCAACGAACATGCGATCACACTCGAGACGATCCACGAGCTATTCGTCCTTGGAAGCGATCAGTGCCTTCCGGCGATCATTATCACGAGATCCCAAGGAGATCTAACTCGCGCACTTGCCAATCTACAAAACCGAAAGACGCAGCGATTGGGAGTTCAGGCAGCGATACGCCGCCCCACCGGCATGGCCTTTTCGACCGCATCCGCGGCCAGCTGCGCGGTCGCGGCGGACAATGTCCAGCCCAGGTGACCGTGGCCGGTGTTGTAGAACACCCCGGGCCGACGCCCTTGCCCCACCCGCGGCATCATGTTCGGGTTCATCGGCCGCAGCCCGCACCAGGCGACGACCCTGTCGGTGCTCATCTTCGGGAACTGCTCGCGCGACCAGTCGATCAGCGGCCTGATGCGATCGTAGCGGATATCGCGATTGAACCCGTTGAACTCCGCCGTCGCGGCGACGCGGAACCGATCGCTCCCCAGGCGGCTGGTGACGATCTTCGTCGCCTCGTCGAGGATGCTCACCGTCGGGGCTGCCTCCTGGCTTTCCTGCGTGCCGAGGTGGACGGTGATCGAGTACCCCTTGACCGGATAGATGTTGAGCCGGTCGCCGAGCATGCTCGCGAACCGTCGGCTCGTCGTCCCCGCGCAGATCACCACCCCGTCGACCTCGATCGGACGCCAGACATCCGCGGCAGCCTCGTCCTCGTCATGGTCGGGCGCCACCGGCATCCAGCGGATCTCGTAGCCACCGCTCTTCGGGACAATGCTCTCGACCTCCGCGTCGAAGATGAACCGCACGCCACGGCGGCCGCAGGCGTCGGCGAGGCCACGGGTGAACTTGTGGATGTCGCCCGTTGAATCCGACGGCGTGAAGAAGCCGCCGTAGTAGGTTCCCTTCAAGGTGGGCTCGATCTGGCGGATTTCCTCGGGGGTGACCGACCGCCGTTCGAGGCCGCCTTCCGTGAGCAGCTTGTTGACCTTCGCGGCCTTCTCGAAGCTCTCCTTGTCGCGGTAGAAATGCAGGATTCCGCAGCGCTGAAGATCGAAGTCGATGTTTTCCCGCTCGGCCATCGCGAACATGTGCCGGCGGGCCTCGATCGCGAGCCGCACCGTCTCGATGGTATTCTGTCGGTAGTCCGGGATATGGCGAACAAACTCCGCCATCCAGGAATACTTGTGCCAGCTCGGCGTCGGATTCATCAGGAGCGGCGCATCGCGCCTCAGCATCCAGCGCATCCCTTGCCACACCGTGGACGCCTTGTTCCAGACCTCCCCATTGCTGGCAGAGAGCTGCCCACCGTTCGCGAACGAGGTCTCCATTCCGGCGTAGCGCTGCTGATCGAAGACCGTGACCTCGTAGCCACGCTCGCTGAGTGCGTACGCGGTGGTGACGCCCGCGATGCCTGCGCCGATGACGGCGATACGGGTCATTGCCGTTCCCCCGAAGTGGAAGAGTGAGAAGCCGACGATACGACTGCCCAAGCCGACGTGTCTATCGTGCCGCAGGAACTGGCGCAGCCCATACGCTGATCATCACCCGGGCCAAACGCTCCAGCGACACGGCGATTCTTCCTCTCGGAACCTTTTGAGTCGCCCACCCTTCTGCGACTGCACACCGAGGTCTACTTACCGAAGACCACGGTGCGGCTGCCGCAAAGCAGCACGCGGCGTTCGAGGTGGCTCTTCACCGCGCGGGCGAGGACGCGGGATTCGGTGTCGCGGCCGATGGCGACGAGGTCGTCGCTGGTGTCGGCGTGGCTGACGCGGGCGACGTCCTGCTCGATGATCGGGCCCTCGTCGAGGTCGGCCGTCACATAGTGGCTGGTGGCGCCGATCAGCTTTACGCCGCGGGTGTAGGCCTGCTTGTAGGGGTTCGCGCCCTTGAAGGCCGGCAGGAACGAGTGGTGGATGTTGATCGCCCTGCCGGAGAGCCTGCGGGTGAGGTCGTCGGAGAGGACCTGCATGTAGCGGGCGAGGATGACGAGCTCGGCGCCGGTCTCATCGACGAGGGCGAGGAGCGCGGCTTCCTGCTGCGGCTTGGTCTCGGGCGTCACCGGCAGGTGGACGAAGCGGATGCCCTCGTGATCGGCAATGCGACGGGCGTCCTCGTGGTTCGAGACGAGCGCGGCGACCTCGGCGCGCAGCCAGCCGACGCGGATCTGGTAGAGCAGGTGCAGGAGCGCGTGGTCGAACTTCGAGACCATTGCGATGACTTTCGGCGGGCGCGCCGCGTCGACGACCTTCAGGTCGAGGCCAAGCTTCTCGGCGGTGGGGGCGAGCGCCTTCTCGACCGCCGTAGCGCTCAGCCCTTCGGGACCGAAGAATGCGACGCGCAGGAAGAAGCGGTCGGTTGGCCGGTCCCAGTGCTGGTGGGTCTCGTGAATGTTGCCGCCGAGGTCGGCGATGGCCGTCGAGACGGCGGCGATGATCCCCGGCAGGGGAGCACTCGTCAGGGTCAGGATGAACGAGGTCTCCGACACGTTCAGCACTCCGGGAGGTTGACGGCGAGGCCGCCGGTCGAGGTTTCCTTATATTTCACGCTCATGTCGCGGCCGGTCTGGCGCATGGTCTCTATGCAGGCGTCGAGCGGGACGACGTGGGTGCCGTCGCCGCGCAGCGCCAGCGAGGCGGCCGCGACGGCCTTGATGGCACCGAGGCCGTTGCGCTCAATGCAGGGGACCTGGACGAGGCCGCGGACGGGATCGCAGGTCATGCCGAGGTGATGCTCGAGCGCGATCTCGGCGGCGTTCTCGACCTGGGCGTTCGTGCCGCCGAGGGCGGCGCACAAGCCCGCGGCGGCCATGGCGGCGGCGGAGCCGACCTCGCCCTGGCAGCCGANNACCTCGGCGCCGGAGATCGAGGCGTTGGTCTTGATGATGCCGCCGACCGCGGCGGCGGTGAGCAGGAAGTCGCGGTGGCCCTTCTCGGTCGCGCCGACGCAGTGGTCACGGTAGTAGCGGAGAACGGCGGGGACGACGCCGGCGGCGCCGTTGGTCGGGGCGGTGACGACCTGGCCGCCGGCGGCGTTCTCTTCGTTCACGGCCATGGCGTAGACCGAGAGCCAGTCGTTGACGATGTGGGGCTGGGCTATGTTGTCGCCGCGTTCGGCGAGGAGCGCCTCGTGGATCGCCTTCGCGCGGCGGCGGACCTTAAGGCCGCCCGGTAGTGTTCCGTCGGCGGCGAGGCCGCGGTCGATGCAGGCGTTCATCACTGACCAGAGGCGGTCGAGGCCGGCGTCGAGCGGGCCGTGGCCGCCGGCGGTCTCGTTGGCACGCTTCATCGCAGCGATGGAGAGACCGGAGGCCTCGCCCATGGCGAGCATCTCCGCGGCGGTGGCGAATGGGTGGGGGCGGTCGACTTTGGCGTCGTCTCCCCTCAGAGCTTCCGTCTTCATCTGGCGCTCGGTCAGCACGAAGCCCCCGCCGATCGAGTAGTAGGTCTCGGTCAGGTGCAGGTTGCCCGCGGCGTCGAGGACGCGGAGAACCATGCCGTTGGCATGGCCGGGGAGCGGCGGGCCGTAGTCGAAGACGACGCCCTTGTCGGGGTCGAAGGCGAGCGGGCCGATGCCGGGGACCTCGATAGTGCCGGTCTCGACGAGCGCTGCCAGCCGGCGCTCGGCTTCGTCGGGGTCGA
>JAGRKZ010000145.1:26582-36981 GCA_020442065.1 Bauldia sp. | reverse complement strand
GGAACGGCTGGGTGTTCTTCGGCCTGAAGAACCGGCGGGGGCAGGGATGAAGAAACCGATCGTCCGCAAGCTCCGCTGCGCCATCTATACCCGCAAGTCCAGCGAGGAAGGCCTCGACATGGAGTTCAACAGCCTCGATGCCCAGCGCGAGGCGTGTGAGGCCTTCATCGCCAGCCAGAAGTCGGAAGGCTGGATCGAACTGGCCGACCGCTACGACGATGGCGGCTTCTCCGGTGGCTCGCTCGAGCGGCCCGCGCTGAAGCGCTTGCTTGCCGACATTGAGGACCACCGCGTCGATGTGGTCGTCGTCTACAAGATCGACCGGCTCAGCCGTTCGCTGATGGATTTCGCGAAGCTGGTCGACGTGTTCGATCGCGGCGGTGTCACGTTTGTGTCAGTCACGCAGTCCTTCAACACCACGACGTCGATGGGCCGGCTGACGCTCAACATCCTGCTCTCCTTCGCGCAGTTCGAGCGGGAGGTGATCGGGGAGCGCATCCGAGACAAGTTCGCCGCTTCCCGGAAGAAGGGCATGTGGATGGGTGGCTGGGCGCCGCTCGGCTACGACATCAAGGACCGGAAGCTGGTCGTCAACGAGACGGAGGCGGCTGCGGTGCGCCGCATCTTCGAGCGCTTCGCAAAGTGCCGCTCGGCACTGGCGGTTGTTCGCGAACTGGCCGCGGAAGGCTTCGTCAACAAGTACGGCAAGCCGGTCGACAAGGGGATGCTCTACAAGCTCCTCCACAACCGTGTTTACGTTGGCGACGCCGTCCACAAAGGCACCGCCTATCCGGGCGAACACGCGGCGATAATCGGCAAGACGCTGTGGGACAAGGTCCAGGCGGTCCTCGCCGAGAGTCCGAAAGTGCGCGCGGCCCGAACCCGGGCGCAGACGCCAGCACTTCTGAAGGGGCTCATCTTCGGACCGGACTGCCGCGCTATGTCGCCCACTCATACGCGCCGCGGTAACAAGCTCTACCGCTACTACGTGAGCCAGACGGCTATCAAAGGCGGTGCCGACGACTCGCCGGTTGCCCGGCTTCCCGCTGGAGAGGTGGAGGCAGCCGTCGTCGAGCAGGTACGAACTCTTCTGCGTTCGCCGGAGATCGTCGTCGCCACGTGGCGGGTCGCTCGGGAGGACATTTATGGTCTGACCGAGGGCGACGTGCGTGAGGCCCTGGAGCGGTTCGATCCTCTCTGGGACGAACTCTTTCCGGCCGAACACGCCCGCCTTGTCCAGCTGCTGGTGGAACGAGTCGACGTCGTCACCGACGGGATCGACGTTCGCCTGAGGATTGATGGACTGACGAGTGTTTTCCGCGATCTCACGGACATCGATCGGAGGGCGGCGTGATTAGTGATCCCGCGCTCGGCGAGACCCTGACCGTACGAGTCGCCCTCGTGATAGCAAAAAGAGGAGGACGCCGGGTAGTTCTGGTGCCGGATGGTGCAGCGAAGAAGTTGCCGCACGCTCGTCCCGACAGCGCGATGATTAAGGCCGTCGCCCGTGCATTTCGCTGGCGTCGACAAATCGAGGACGGCGCCATCTCAACGATTGCCGAAATCGCCACCGCCGAGCGCATCAATCCATCTTACGTCAGCCGTGTCCTCCGCCTCTCGCTACTTGCCCCGGACATTGTTGACTCGATCCTAGATGGCCGTCAGTCGACGGCGCTGCATCTGGACCGACTTCTCAAGCCATTTCCTTCCGACTGGCGAGCACAGCGCCAAACCCTCTGTGGCCATTCCGCAGCGACGGCACCTTGAGAAAGCGGCCAAAATGGCCAAAAGTGGTCCGAGGCGATTCGGCGAAAGGCAGCCCATGCAGAGCATGTCGGCGAAGGATGCCAAGTATGGCTTCGGACGCCTGATCGACCTCGCGCGATCGGAGCCAGTCGTCGTCGAAAAGCATGGCCGGCCGGTCGTCGTAGTGCTTGCCGTCGAAGAATACGAGCGACTGAGCGTCGAAGCCAAGAATTCGGGGTCGCGATCCACGCGGGCGCCGGCAAAGTCGGCGGCGAAGCGACGGGGGATACGGGGGATGGAGAGGGTATGAGCAACGGCGATCTCGGCTGGATCACCAATTTCATCTGGGGCATTGCGGACGATGTGCTGCGCGATCTCTACGTGCGCGGCAAGTACCGGGACGTGATCCTGCCGATGACCGTGCTCCGCCGGCTCGATGCCGTGCTCGAACCGACGAAGCAAGCCGTCATCGATATGAAGCTGGCCCTCGACAAGGCCGGCATTACCAACCAGGACGCTGCGCTAAGGCAAGCGGCGCGACAGGACTTCTACAACACGTCCAAATTCACGCTTCGCGATCTGCGAGCCCGCGCCAGCGATCAACGTCTTAAGGCTGACTTCGAAGACTATCTCGATGGCTTCTCGCCCAATGTTCAGGACATTCTCGAAAACTTCGAATTCCGGAATCAGATACCCCGACTCTCAAAAGCCGATGCGCTCGGCACTCTGATCGAGAAGTTTCTCGACCCTTCGATAAATTTGAGCCCGAACCCGGTGAAAAACGGCGACGGCTCCATCAAGCATCGCGGCCTCGATAATCATGCCATGGGCACGATTTTCGAGGAGCTCGTCCGCCGCTTCAACGAGGAGAATAACGAGGAAGCCGGTGAGCACTGGACCCCGCGAGATGTCATCAAGCTGATGTCGCGGTTGATCTTTCTGCCCATCGCCGACCGAATCGAGTCAGGGACCTACTTACTCTATGACGGCGCCGTCGGAACCGGCGGCATGTTGACGGTGGCGGAAGAAACGCTGACCGAGCTGGCCGGCGAGCACGGCAAGCAGGTTTCCACGCATCTCTATGGGCAGGAAATCAACGCCGAAACCTATGCTATCTGCAAAGCCGATCTGCTCCTTCATGGCGAAGGCGAAGCGGCCGACAACATCGTCGGCGGCCCGGAATGGTCCACCTTGTCGCGCGATGCTTTCCCCTCCCGCGAGTTCGATTTCATGTTGTCGAATCCGCCCTACGGGAAGAGCTGGAAAAGCGATCAGGAGCGGATGGGCGGCAAGAGCGGCATTAAGGACCCGCGCTTTATTGTCGAGCACGCCGGCGACTCCGAATTCAGCCTAATCACGAGGTCGAGCGATGGGCAGATGCTCTTCCTCGCCAACATGCTCTCGAAGATGAAGCATGGCACCAAGCTCGGCAGCCGCATTGCCGAGGTGCACAACGGCTCCTCCTTGTTCACGGGTGACGCAGGCAGCGGTGAGAGCAATGTCCGCCGCTGGATTATCGAGAACGATTGGCTGGAAGCCATCGTCGCGATGCCGCTGAGCATCTTCTACAACACCGGCATCGCCACATACGTTTGGGTCCTGACCAACCGCAAGCCGGAGCATCGTCGCGGCAAGCTGCAGCTGATCGACGCGACCGCCTGGTTCAAGCCGCTGCGCAAGAATCTTGGCAAGAAGAATTGCGAACTAAGCGAAGAAGACATCGATCGCATTGTCGGCGCCTTCCTGCGGTTCGAGGAAACCGAACAGTCGCGCCTCTTCGACAATTCCGAATTCGGCTATTGGAAAGTGACGGTCGAACGGCCTTTGCGAGCTCGCGACATCGACCCAGACCGTGCGTATGCGCCCAAGGAGATCAAAGCGCTCAAGGACGAAGGCCGGATCGCCGAGGATGGGTTGCCGATCGTCCGCCGCGTTCACAAGCCCGGCAAAGTGGAGCCCAACCCGATCCTCGGTCTGTTTCCCGTTACGATCGGCGGCAAGGCCCACGTGGTCGAGTACGAGCCGGACAGTGATCTGCGCGACACCGAAACGGTGCCGTTCAAGGAGCCGGGGGGGATCGAGGCCTTCATTCGTCGCGAAGTGCTGCCACATGCGCCCGATGCCTGGATCGACGAGAATAAGACCGCAATCGGCTACGAGATCAGCTTCGCCCGCTATTTCTACAAGCCGCGGCCCTTACGTTCGCTGGAGGCAATCCGAACCGACATCCTCGCCCTGGAGAAGGAGACCGAGGGCTTGATGGCTGACATCATCGGAGCCGCCCGATGATTGAAGGCCTCCGCCCCTATCCGGATATGAAGCCGAGCGGCGTCAGGTGGCTCGGCGACCTGCCGGCCGGATGGGAGGTCCATCGGGCGAAACGTGCTTTCCGCGAGGTCGATGAGAGGTCCGAGCGGGGCGATGAGGAACTGCTTTCGGTTTCGCACAAGACCGGCGTGACACCTCGCAGTCAGAAGAACGTCACGATGTTCATGGCCGAGAGCTACGAAGGTCACAAGGTCTGCCGGGCGGGAGACATCGTCGTGAACACGATGTGGGCGTGGATGGCGGCTCTTGGTGTGACCCGGGAGATCGGCATTGTCAGCCCGGCATACGGGGTGTACCGGCCTCGAAGCACCGCTCAGTTTGATCCCAAATATCTCGACTACCTGCTCCGCACGGAAGTGTACCGCGCCGAGTACGTCCGCAGCTCACGCGGCATCACAACATCCAGATTACGCCTCTATCCGCCAGATTTTCTGAGCATCCCATTCATTCAGCCGCCGCTCGCCGAACAGCGGTTGATCGTTCGATTTCTGGATTGGCATGGCGCGCAGGCCGCCAAGCTCATTCGCGCCAAACAGAATGCGCTGGAGCTAATGGCAGAGCAGCGCGATGTCCTCACTCATGAGGTTATTGCGACATCAGGGGCGCAGCCGATGCGCCTCGACGTCGTAACCGATCTCTTTCTTCGGCCCGTGGCCCGCGAGAGCGCCGAGATATACACACCGGTAGGATTGTTTAATCGAGGCCGCGGCATTTTCCGCAAGACACCAACGAGAGGTGATGAGTTAGGAGATTCCTCGTTCTTCTGGATCGAAGACGGCGACTTGATTCTTAGCGGGCAATTTGCCTGGGAGGGCGCGATTGCGCTCGCAGGCCCGGACGAAGATGGCTGCGTCGCGAGTCATCGCTATCACATCCTTCGGGGCAAGGAAGGAATTCTGCAGACCACCTATCTTGCGTCATTCCTGCGAACGAGACTTGGTCAGCTACTGCTGGACGAACATTCCAGAGGCGCCGCCGGCCGGAATCGACCTTTGAACATCCGGACTCTTCGCAAGGAGAAGATTCCTGTCCCTCCCCAAGCCCAACAAGAGCGGTTGGTCGAAATCGTCACGCTGGAAAACCAACTTGCAAATTCAATCGCTCGATTCTCGGAGCGTCTTCGCGAGTTCCGTGGACGGCTGATCGCCGATGTCGTCACCGGCAAGCTCGACGTGCGCGCGGTCGCTGCAACTCTTCCCGAGGTGACCGATCTGGAGCCGGTCGAGGAGCCAGAGGAGTCCGAAGAAATCGAGGGGTTCGACGATTCCGACGACGTGGTGGACAAGGAGGCGGCCGCCTGACCATGCCTGTCCCCGCCCGACCCAAGATCTATCATATCGTCCATGCCGACAATCTCGCCTCGATCGTCGCGGACGGGCGCCTGTGGTCGGATTCGGTCATGGTTCAGCGGCAAGGCGGGACCGTCATCGGGATGGGGAGCATCAAGCAACGTCGGCTCGGCCTGCCGGTCACCTGCCACAATGGCCTCACTGTGGGCGAATTTGTCCCGTTCTATTTTTGTTCACGGTCAATTATGCTGTTCGTGATCCACTGTGCGAACCACCCCGAGCTGGCCTATCGGGGCGGGCAGCAGCCAATCGTCCACCTGGAAGCCGATCTTCACAAGGTCGTCGAATGGGCCGAGGCGAACGATCGCCGGTGGGCATACTCGCTTTCGAATGCAGGCGCCTACTACACCCAGTTCCGCACAGGGGTCGATCACCTAGGCGAGATCAACTGGGACGCCGTGGCGGCGACCGATTTCCGCCCGGCGGACGTGAAGGAGGCAAAACAAGCCGAGTTTCTCGTTGAGCAGTCTTTTCCCTGGCAGCTCATCGAGCGGATCGGCGTCCATTCGCAAGGGATCGCGATGCGGGTTGCGCAGGCCATGCACGGGGCGGCCCATAGGCCGACGATCGAAATCAAAAGAGACTGGTACTATTGAGGGGGAGATGGCGATGATCGAATTCAAGATCGGCGATATCTTGCAGGCGGATGCGGAAGCGCTCGTCAATACCGTCAACTGCGTCGGCATCATGGGTCGCGGCATTGCCCTTCAGTTCAAGAACGCTTTCCCAGCAAACTTCAAGGCTTACGAATCCGCGTGTGCGCGGGAGGAATTGCAGCCGGGCAGGATGTTCGTCTTCGAGACGGGCACGATGACCAACCCGAAGTACATCATCAACTTCCCGACCAAACGCCACTGGCGCGGCAAGAGTCGCATCGAGGATATCGAGTCGGGCCTGAAGGCGCTTGTCGAGGAGGTCCGTGCCCGCGGCATTCGATCTGTCGCCATTCCGCCGCTTGGCAGCGGCCTCGGCGGCCTGAACTGGGCCGATGTCCGCTCCCGCATTGTGGAGGCGTTGCGCGGCCTCAATGACGTTCACGTCATCGTCTTCGAGCCGAACAGCGCGCCGATCGAGACCAAGTCCCGCGAAGTGCCGACGATGACGGCCGGCCGCGCAGCGCTCGTCGTCCTGATGCACCGCTACCTCGGCGGGCTCATGGACCCCTTCGTAACGCTGCTCGAAGTGCATAAGCTCATGTACTTCATGCAGGAGGCGGGTGAGCCGCTGCGCCTGCAATATGCGAAGGCGCCTTACGGCCCCTACGCTGAGAATCTGCGTCACGTATTGCGGGCGGTCGAAGGCCATCTCGTGTCCGGCTATGCCGATGGCGGAGACGCTCCCGACAAGCAGATTGAACTTGTTCCGGGTGCGGTGAAAGATGCCGAAGCGTTCCTCACGGAGAAGGGCGTTACACGGGAACGCTTTGATCGCGTTGGAAAGCTAGTCGAAGGCTTCGAAACGCCATTCGGGCTGGAATTGCTCTCGTCGGTCCACTGGGTCGCCAGCCACGAGGATGCCAGAAGCGCGGAGGACGCGGTGTCCAAGGTCTACGCATGGAACGAGCGCAAGAGGCGCTTTTCGCCGCGGCAGATTGGCATTGCTTTCGAGACGCTCCGGGCGAAGGGCTGGCTCAAGGCGGCATGAAGACCGACACGAGCGAGAAGGGGCTGGAGAGCCTGATCGTCGAAAACATGACCGGCGCCGTTCCCTCGCTGGGCGGCTCTGGATTCGCGGAGGACCCCCAGCCTTTCGTTGGCCTGCACAATTGGCTGCTCGGCAATCCAGCAGATTACGATCGCGCCTGGACGATCGATCTGGCCCAGTTCCTAGCGTTCATTGCAGCAACGCAGCCGACGCTGATCGCGGCCTTCGACCTCGACAATGATGGTCCCGTCCGGCAGAAATTTCTTGCGCGGTTGCAGGGCGAGGTTGGCAAGCGTGGCGTAGTCGACGTGCTGCGCCATGGCATCAAACATGGACCGCATGACGCGGCGCTGTTCTACGGCACGCCCTCGCCCGGCAATGCCAAGGCCGCGGAACGATTCGCGGCCAACCGCTTCTCGGTCACCCGGCAGCTTCGCTACAGCCGCGACGATACGGCAAACGCCCTCGACCTTGCCCTATTCATCAACGGCCTTCCGATCGCGACATTCGAACTCAAGAACAGCCTCACCAAGCAAACCGTTGAAGACGCGATCGAGCAATACAAGCGAGACCGGGACCCGCGCGAGAAGCTGTTTGAGTTCGGCCGTTGCATGGCGCATTTCGCTGTCGATGATGCCGAGGTGCGCTTTTGCACGCATCTCAAGGGAAAGTCGTCTTGGTTCTTGCCCTTCAATCAAGGCTGGAATGACGGCGCTGGAAACCCGCCCAACCCCAGCGGCCTCAAGACGGACTTCCTCTGGAAGCGCGTCCTCACGCCCGCCAGCCTGACGGACATTCTTGAGAACTACGCCCAGATCATCGAACGACGAGACCCGAAGACCGGGCGCGCCAAGCGCGAGCAGGTCTATCCGCGGTACCATCAACTCGATGTTGTCCGGAAGCTGTTGGACCACGCCGGACACGGTGCGGGGAAGCGCTACCTCATCGAGCACTCCGCCGGCAGCGGGAAATCGAATTCAATTGCTTGGCTCGCCCACCAGCTCATAGGTCTCACTCATAAGGATGCGACGCTGTTCGACACGATTATCGTCGTCACGGACCGACGCATTCTCGATCAGCAAATTCGCGACACCATCAAGCAGTTCGCGCAGGTCAGCGCGACCGTGGGCCACGCCGAGCATTCCGGCGACCTCCGCCGGTTCATCGAAGGCGGAAAGAAGATCGTCATCACGACGGTCCAGAAATTCCCTTTCATCCTCGACGACATCGGGAGCGCTCACCGCGATCGCCGATTCGCCATCATCATCGACGAGGCGCATTCCAGCCAGGGCGGCAAGGCTTCGGCCGCAGTGAGCATGGCGCTGGCGGCTGGTGGTGCCGAGGAGGATGACGAGACGACCGAAGATGCGATCAACCGCATCATGGAGTCACGTAAGCTTCTGCCGAATGCGAGCTACTTTGCATTCACGGCCACGCCGAAGAACAAAACGCTGGAGATCTTCGGCGAGCGGGTCGTGGACGGCGGAGAGGTTAGGCATCGGCCCTTCCACAGCTACACCATGAAACAGGCGATCCAGGAAGGGTTCATCCTTGATGTGCTGAAGAGCTACACACCGATCGACAGCTACTATCGCCTCGTCAAAACGATTGAGAGCGACCCGGAATTCGATACGAAGCGGGCGAAAAAGAAACTCCGACACTACGTCGAGAGCCACGACCACGCGATCCGGCTTAAGGCCGAGATCATGGTCGATCACTTCCACGAGCAGGTTCTGGCGCTCAACAAGATCGGCGGGCAAGCCCGTGCCATGGTCGTAACCAGCGGCATCGAGCGGGCCATCCAGTACTTCCATGCCATTCGCGAATACCTGCACGAGCGCAAGAGCCCACATCGCGCGATCGTCGCCTTTTCGGGAGAGCACGAGTACGGCGGCGCAAAAGTCACCGAGTCTTCGCTCAACGGATTTCCGTCGAACCAGATCGCCGACAAGATTGAGGAAGACCCCTGTCGGTTTCTCGTCTGCGCGGACAAGTTTCAGACCGGCTACGATCAGCCGCTCCTTCACACGATGTACGTTGATAAGCCGCTGTCAGGAATCAAGGCGGTCCAAACGCTTTCGCGGCTCAATCGTGCTCACCCACAAAAACACGACTGCTTCGTACTCGACTTCCAGAACGACGCCGAGACGATCCAGCGGGCTTTCGAGCCCTATTATCGCACGACGATCCTGAGCGACGAGACCGATCCGAACAAGCTTCACGACCTAAAGGGCGCTCTGGACGCGGCTGAGGTCTACACAGACAGTCAGATCGAACAGCTCGTCGCGCTCTATCTCGGCGGGGCCGATCGCGACCAGCTCGATCCGATTCTCGATGCCTGCGTAGCCACATACAAGGACCAACTGGGCGAGGACGATCAGGTCGAGTTCAAGGGCAAGGCCAAGGCGTTTGCGCGAACGTACGGATTCCTGGCATCGATCCTGCCCTACACCAATGCGTCTTGGGAGAAGCTATCGATCTTTCTGAATTTTCTCGTCCCGAAGCTGCCTGCGCCGAAAGAGGAAGACCTGTCGCGCGGCATCCTCGAAGCGATCGATATGGACAGCTATCGCGTCGAGAAGCGTGCCGCCCAAGCAATCCAACTCCCCGACAACGAGGCAGAAATCGGTCCCGTGCCCATCGGGGGCGGCGGCGCGAAACCAGAGCCGGAGCTCGATCGACTCTCCAACATACTCAAGACGTTTAACGACCAGTTTGGGAACATCACGTGGGAGGACGCAGACCGTGTCCGGGAACTGATCACTCAGGAGATCCCGCAAAAGGTGGCTGCCGATACGGCCTACCAGAACGCCAAGAAGAACTCTGACAAGCAGAATGCCCGGATCGAACACGACAAGGCTCTCGCGCGGGTCATCGTCGGGGTAATGAAAGACGACACCGAGCTCTTCAAGCAGTTCAGCGACAACCCCGAATTCAAGCGCTGGCTGGCCGATACGATATTCGGGATGACCTATGAGCAACCTCGCTCGTGACGCGGATTCCCTCGCGTGGAGACGTAATTGCTGTTCGCCCTCGCTGAGGCGAGCGCCATTTCGAATTCGTCCGCGCTTAAGACCCGTTTAGATTGGCGCTTTTGATAGGTTTTCGCGTCCGTACTAAGTCGGAGGAAGTCACGAGCCTCGGAGAAAAAGGACGGAGAGAGAACATTCGTCGCCTTGGTGGCTGCCAACGCGGTCAACAGGTTCGATCCCCGAAGCGCGCGGTTCCTTGGGCTTTTGGCCGTGGTCCGACGAGCGGAGAATGTTCGGGTCGGTGAAACTGGCGGAGGGAGGGGGATTCGAACCCCCGATACGGTTGCCCGTATACACGCG
>JAGRKZ010000145.1:8061-26568 GCA_020442065.1 Bauldia sp. | reverse complement strand
CTTCAACCACTCGGCCACCCCTCCTCAGAACGGGCGGGACTATAGTCGCACGGGGGAAAGGCGCAAGCGCACCCTTATCGGCGCCCATCGATCCTGGCCGAGCGAGCGCCGCGCGCGCCGTCCGCCCGGACGAGTCTCCCGGCCGGACTTGCCGGCCTCGGGCCGGTCGGCCTATGCCAGTCTTCGACAGACCCAACGGGCGGCCATGCATCTCCTTTTCTTCAACAGCGCGTTTCCCCAGCCGTCGCAGACCTTCGTCCTTGACCAGGTCCGCCATGCCGTGGGGCTGGGCCTTGACGTCACGGTCTTCGCCAAGCGCTACAGTCCCGTCCTCGCGCGCGAGCACGCGGCCGACCTCGAGGCGCTGGTGATTCACGACCGCCCGAGAAATGCGGCAATGCTGGCGGGGATCGCCCGCGGCGCCGCCCGCCATCCGCGCCATATTGGCGTGTTCGCGGATCGGCGCGCGGCGCTGGCGCTTCACGCCTCTGACCTCGTCTGCGCCCTGCAGACCAAGGGCGTACCCGATGCCATCATCGCGAACTTCGGCCAGAACGGAATCGCCGCCGCACGGATCAAGCAGGCTTTTTTCCCCGGCGCACGGCTGGCCGTGATCTTCCACGGCTGGGACCTCAGCGGATATGTGGCCGCCAACGGCTGGGAGGACTACCGGCGCGCGGCGCCGGCGATCGACGTCGCCATCGCCGTCAACCGGCCATGGGCCGAGCGCCTCCGGGCGAACACGCCGATCCGCAACGTCGCCGTCCACCATCTCGGGGTCGATCCGGCAAGAATCGCAGTTCGGCCAATCGTACCCCGCGGTGACAGGCCATTTGCCGTGCTCTTCGTCGGACGGATGGTGGAGAAGAAGGGACTGGACGTCCTGATCGCGGCGGCTGCGCAGCTCACGGCGCGGGGTCATGCGCTCACCATCGACGTCGTCGGCGACGGACCGGAGGACGTCCGGTTCCGGGCGGCCGCCGCCGAATCGGGACTGGCCGAAGTGATCAGGTTCCATGGTGGACAGCCGCACCCTGCGGTGCTCGCCATGATGCAGGAAAGCGACTGCCTGGTACTACCCAGCGTCACGGCGGCGAACGGCGACCAGGAGGGGATTCCCGTTACGCTGATGGAAGCCATGGCGGCCGGGCTGCCGGCCGTCTCCACCTTTCATTCGGGCATTCCCGAACTGATTGCCGATGGGGAGAGCGGGCTCCTGGTGCCGGAGCGCGATTCGGCCGCTCTCGCTGCAGCCCTCGAGCGCCTGATCCGGGAGGATAGCTTGGGCCGGCGCCTGGCTGCCGCGGGCCGCGCCACAATCGAGAGGGACTTCAACGCAAACACCCAGAACCGGGTGCTCTTCGAACTCATCCTCGGCGCCCGCCTGTCTGCACCATGACCCGTAGTGGCTGTCCCGGATCCCGTGTCTGCACTTGCGCGACCGTCGTGCTAGACACGCTGACAAGGCGTTCGCGAACCAGTGGGTGGCAAACCTGATGCAACAGCGGGAGGTCGGAGACTCCGAGGCGGCTTCGCCAGGGGATGAGCCCGATCGCACCATTCCGCGCCTGGCGTTTGATTGCCCGCCGGGCGGGTGGGCGCTGCGCCTGAAGCAATTGCGCGTTGCCTCCATCCTCGACGACTTCTCGTACGCAGGCTTTCGGCATGAATGCGACCTGCTCCAGGTCACGCCCGACGCCTGGCAGACCGAGCTCGAGGCCTTTCGCCCCGAGATGCTGATCGTCGAGTCTGCCTGGCGGGGCAAGGACATGCTCTGGCAGGGACGCGTCGCCAAATTCGACCCCGCGCTTGCCGGCATTCTTGCCTGGTGCGGCAAGCACTTGGTCCCCACGGTCTTCTGGAACAAGGAAGACCCGATCCACTTCAGGACCTTCAAGCGCATCGCCAAGCGCTTCGACTATGTCTTCACCACCGACATCGACTGCATCGCGCCCTATCAGGCCGGGCTCGGCCACGATCGAGTGTTCCTGCTCCCTTTTGCCTGCCAGCCTCTCGCCAACAATCCGATCGAGCGCGGCCCGCGGCGAAAGAACGCCTTTGCGTTTGCTGGCGGCTACTACGCCCGCTACCCCGAGCGACAGCGCGACTTCGCCGAGATCATCGGCGCACTCGCCCGCCTGCGGCCCGTGGAGATCTTCGACCGTGGGCAGGGCGCAACCGACGAGCGATACCGGTTCCCCGAAGAATACGAGCGGATGATCGTCGGCACGCTGCCGTTCGAGCAGATCGACATCGCCTACAAGGGCTACCGCTACGGTGTGAATCTGAACTCGATCAAGCAGTCGCAGTCGATGTTCGCGCGCCGCGTGTTCGAGCTCCTCGCCTCGAACACCCTCACCATCAGCAACTATTCGCGCGGCCTGCGCCTGATGTTCGGCGATCTGGTCGTTGATTCGGACGATGGCGACGCGATCCTTCGCCGGCTAATGACCATCGCTGCCGAAACCGGCAGCGCCGACAAGCTCAGGCTTGCCGGGCTGCGGAAGGTCATGGCGGAGCACACCGCGCAGGACCGGCTTGCCTACATCGTCAGCAAGGTCGCCGGCGTCCCGATCGTGGCAACGCCGCCGACCATGACCATGGTCGGACGGGCGGAAGACGCCGCGGGCCGGTGTGCCCTCATCGAAGCCTACCGACGCCAGACCTATCGCGGTAGGCGCCTGCTGCTCATCACCGACATCGACCGCGCGGCCGAGGAGCTTCCCGGTGCGCATGTCGTGACGGCGGCCGAAGCGGACGGGCTCGACCTGCCGTCGCTTGTCGGCGCGGACGGCTGGATCGCACCGATCGTCGCCGGCGACTACTATGGCCCGAACTACCTCACCGACCTCGCACTCGCCACGCGCTACGCCCCGGGCAACGCCATCGGCAAGGCGGCGCATTTCACCCGCGATGAAACCGGGCGCATACGGCTGATCGACTCGGACGCCCGCTACCGGATCGTCGACCGCGTGCCGGCCCGCGCCGGAGCGGTCAAGGCGAGCGCCCTGAGCGCCCCGGTTTCACTGGGCCGGACTGACCTGGAGAACCTGGCACTCGACGAGCCCCGGACTCTGGCGATCGATCCTTTCAACTATTGCCGCAACGCCGGCTTCGGCGACCGGAGCGTCGTGGCGACAGTCGACGATCTCGACGGCATTGACCCCGGATTCGACCACGATGAGATGACGGCGATCGCCGAAGGCATCCGGCTCGTCCCGCGGTCTAGCGCCGGCCTTCCGCGGCTGGCGGGCGGCGACCTCGCAGCCCTTTTCAAGTCGGGCACCCTGATTTCCTTCAGCGCCGACAGCGGACGACTGAGGATCGATTCCTCGCTTGCCCCCCAGCAGCGACGCCGACGCTACACCCAGTCGGCCCTGCCGCCGGAACGCCTCGGCGTGACGGAGGGCATCCTTCGCGCGCACATGGTTGCCGAGTCATCCACCCTTGAACTAGGGTCTTCTTTCCGGTTTCTCGATGGCGATGGCGCCGTCATCGGCACGGCCGTCTCGATCGCAAACCGCGACATGGAGATCGATCTCCCGGAGGGCACGGCCGGCATCCAGATCGGGGTCCGTTTGATCGGACCGGGCACGGGCCATGTGTCCGCTCTCATCCTCGGCCACTGCCTGTTCCAGCCTTCGCTGGTTCTCAGTCGCGGCGACTGCCTGGTGCTCACCGATACCTTCCCGAGCGAAAGTGATCCCGACGCCGGGGGCGACGCCTGGCAGGCGGCGACGGGGGCAATCGCGGCTGGGCGTCGGGCTGACGTGTTCCGGCTCGCCGACGTCGAGACCACGACATACGAGGACTTTCGCGGCGTGGAGTGCATCACGGGAGACGAGGCGGCGCTCGAGGCGCTGATTGCCGCCGGCCGCCATCGTGAGGTCGTCGTGACGGCCACGGTGCCTGAAGTCCGCAGCCGACTGATGCCGTTTGCGGCGCGCTTTGCGGCACGCCCGTAAACGTCAGCCGCGCCGGCGCGCTTCGATCGCATCCCAGATCAGTGCGGCAATGTCGGCGCCGCCGAACCGCTTCACCTCGCGGATGCCGGTCGGCGAGGTGACGTTGATCTCGGTGAGATAGTCACCGATCACGTCGATGCCGACGAAGATCAGGCCCCGCTCGCGGAGCGTCGGGCCGATGGCCGCGCAGATCTCGCGATCCCGGGCCGTCATCTCCACCGGCTCTGCGCGACCGCCGACATGCATGTTCGACCGGGCCTCGCCAAGCGCCGGGACGCGATTGATGATGCCGGCAGGCTCGCCCTCGACCAGGATGATGCGCTTGTCGCCCTTGCGCACGTCGGGCAGGTAGCGCTGGATGACGAAGGGCTCGCGATAGACGGCCTCGAAGATCTCGAGCAGCGAGGCGAGATTCTCGTCGCCACCGGCGATGCGAAAGACGCCGGCGCCGCCGTTGCCGTAGAGCGGCTTGACAATGATGTCGCCGTGCTCCTCCCGGAAAGCGACGATCTCCTGCCGGTCGCGGGTGATCAGCGTCGGCGGCGTCAGGTCGGGGAACTCGGTGACGAACAGCTTTTCCGGCGCATTCCGAACGCTGGCGGGGTCGTTCACCACGAGCGTGTGCGGGTGGATGCGCTCGAGCAGGTGCGTGGTGGTGATGTAGCCCATGTCGAAGGGCGGATCCTGGCGGAGCAGGATCACGTCGAACCGCGACAGGTCCGCATGTTCGGGGGCGCCGAGCGTGTAGTGATCGCCCTCGGTGTCGCGCACCTCGACCGGCTCGACCCGCGCTGACGCCTTGCCGTCGCGCATCGACAGCTGGCCGGGCGTGTAGTGGAACAGGCGATGGCCGCGCCGGGCGGCCTCAAGCATGAGCGCAAAGGTCGAGTCGCCGCGGATGTTGAGGCGCGAGACGTGATCCATCTGCACGGCGACGCTAAGTGGCATGTCCGGTTTTCCCCGATGATCCGACCTGGCGGTATATCAGGGCGCCGGGCGGGAAAGGCAATGGCGCGGCGGACTACCACGGCCGGCCCTCGACGTCGAACACCGCCTTGAGGTGGCGAAGACCGCGGCCAGGAAGGACGGCGATCACGTCGAAGCGGCGGTCGAAGCCAAGAGCGCCCGGATGGGAAGCGATCCAGTGTTCCGCGGCGCGCGCGATCCGTCGCCGGGCCGCGGGCCGAACCGCTTCGATCGCCTCGGTCTCGGTCGGACGTTGCTTCACTTCGACAAAGACGATGGTCCGCCCGCGGCGTGCGATCAGGTCGACCTCGCCGGCCGGCGTGCGGTAGCGGCGGGCGAGAATCCGATAGAACCGCGCACGGAGATACCAGGCGGCCAGCGATTCGGCCCAGCGGCCGCTGCGCTCCGCCCGCTGGCGAAGCGGATCCGCCTCAACCCTCCGCGCCACGCTCGCCTTCCCGCAGTTCCAGGGCGCGACGATAAAGATCACGGCGAGGCAAACCGGTCACGGCCGCCGCCTCATCCGCCGCGCTGCGCACCGAGCCGGCGTCAAGCAGCCGGAGAAGGAGCGCGTCGATCTCGCCGGCCTCCGGAGGCGTATCGAGAGGAGGCCCGACAACGACGACGATCTCTCCCTTCGGCGCGGCAGAAAACTCCTCCGCAAGGGTCGAAAGCGAGCCCCGGCGCACCGTCTCGAACAGCTTGGTCAGTTCGCGGGCGACTGCGGCCGGCCGGTCGCCGAGCACCGACGCCATGTCGGCGAGGGATGCACCGAGCCGGTGGGGGGACTCGTAGAAGACAAGGCTGCCGGGGATCGCGGCGAGCTCGGTGAGGCGCTTCCGGCGGGCCGCTTCCTTGGGCGGCAGGAACCCGGCAAAGAAGAAGGCATCCGTCGGCAGGCCCGCCAAAACCAGCGCGGCCAGCAACGCGGAGGGTCCAGGCACCGGGACCAAGGCGTGGCCTGCCGCAGCGGCCTCGACCACCAGCCGGTATCCGGGATCGGAGAGCAGCGGCGTGCCGGCATCGCTGACAAGGGCAACGCTCTTGCCATCGGCCAGCCAGGCCAGGAGTCTCGGCCGCTGTTCGGCGGCGTTGTGCTCGTGATAAGTCGTGAGCGGTCGTGAGATGCCGTAGCGATCGAGCAGAACGCGGGTGACGCGGCTGTCCTCGCAGGCGACGATATCGGCGCCGGCCAGCGTGGACAGCGCGCGAATCGTGACGTCACCGAGATTGCCGATCGGCGTCGCGACGATGTGCAGCCCTCCGGAGACATGCGGGACCACGACGCGCGCACCGTTGATCGCGAAGCTGCGCTGTTCCGTCGAATCCGCCGTATTCTTCGCGGGCATTTCCCCGCTCCCGCCATATTTCGGCAAAAAGGAAGCCCCAGCCTTCCGAACGCGGGTAGCATGGGCTACACCCGCACGCCATTGTAAGCCGGTCTTTGCCGAGCCGGGGAGAACGATTTGACCGTATTCCAAGTCGCGGGCCACACCGTCAGAAGCTGGATGATGGCAGCCATGGCGGCGCTGACGCTCGCCGCCTGCACCTCGATGGATGTGCCGACCCTCCAGGAAGCGTTGCCGCCGGTCGAGGGCGAGGTGCTGGGCACCGGCACCACCAAGGTCGCGCTGCTCCTGCCGCTGTCGGCCACCGGCAATGCGGCGCAGCTCGCCAAGGACATGCGGAACGCGGCGGACCTCGCCCTCCGCGAGTTCCCGAGCGCCAACATCCAGATCCTGATCAAGGACGACCGTGGCACGCCCAACGGCGCCCGCGCGGCAACGACTGCTGCCCTTGCCGAGGGTGCGCAGCTGATCCTCGGGCCGGTGTTCTCCCAGGCGGTGGTCGCGACCGGGTCCGTCGCCAAACCGGCGGCGGTGCCGGTGATTGCCTTCTCGACCGATTCGACGACGGCCTCGAAGGGCGTCTATCTGATGAGCTTCATGCCGCAGAGCGACGTCGACCGGATCGTCAGCTATGCCGCGAGCCAGGGCAAGCAGTCGCTGGCGGTACTCCTGCCGGCCAACGCCTACGGCACGGTGGTCGAGGCGACCCTGCAGCGTGTTGTCGCCAATAGCGGCGGTCGGATCCAGATCCTCGAACGCTACAATCTCGACCGTACCTCCATGCAGGAGAAGGCGACCGCGGTAGCCGCGGTGGTGAAGCAGGGCACGGTCAATGCCGTGTTCCTTCCCGACGGTGGCGACGCGGCGCCCTTCCTCGCCCAGATCCTCGCCGCCAATGGCGTCAGTCCGACCTCGATCCAGTATCTCGGCAGCGGCCAGTGGAACGACCCGCGCGCGCTGGCGGAGTCAAACCTCGCCGGCGGCTGGTTTCCGGGACCGGAGATGTCCGGATTCCAGGCCTTCGCCGCAAAGTTCAGGGCGGCTTATGGCAATGAGCCGGTCCGTAACGCCTCGCTCGCTTACGACGCGGTCAGCCTCGCGATCGGCGTCTCTACCCGCTTCGGCGCGGAGGGGTTCACTGACAAGGTGCTGACCAACCCGAGCGGTTTCGTCGGCGTCGACGGCGCCTTCCGCTTCACCGCCACCGGCACCAGCCAGCGGGCGCTCGCGGTCTACCAGCTCCAGCGGGGCCAGCCGGTCATGATCTCGCCACCGCCGACCACCTTCTCGGCCGCCGGGTTCTAGTCACGCCGGGCGCGGCGGACGAAAAGCGGCATCGCCGCGAACACCACCTGGCCGGCAAGGCCCGTGGCACCGGCCGGGGTCGCATATGCCGACAGAAATCCGGCAACGGTCGTGTCGAACACGGCGACTGCCAGAACCAGTTCGGCCGCGAGCAACAGCGCCAGTGCCAGCACGCCCATCACCAGGCGGTCGACCTTGGACGGACCGACCGCGAACCGCGACACCGCCCAGCCACAGGCGATCCAGGCGATGACCAGCATGACGGGCAACTCGACCAGCACCGCCGCGAATGGACCGAGGCGCGGCGCAAGGAGCAGGGTCCGGATCGTGCCGAGGACAAAGCCGGCGGCGAAGACGATGGCGAAGTAGGCAAGGCCCGCCTTCACCGGTGACGAGGACGCGGGCGGGGTCGGCATCGGTCACGCCGCGAGGTCGGCAACCACCGCGTCGAGGACGAAGAACCCGGCGCGGGTGGCACGGACGCGACCGTCGACCGTGCGCTCGATCATGCCGTGGCGGACAAGATCGGAAAGCTGGCGCGGGTCGAGGTTCCTGCCGGCGATGGCGCGGTAGCGCTCCATGTCGATGCCCTCGGCAAGGCGGAGACCCATGATCAGCATCTCGTCGCCCTCTTCCTCCGCGCTGAGGAGATCGTCGACGATGAGGCCGTCGCCGCGTGCCTCGACCCGTTCGAGCCAGGCTTCCGGCACCCGCTCGGTCGCGGTCGCATGACGGCCGTCATGGAGAACAAGCCGGCCATGCGCCCCCGGGCCGATCCCGGCATACTCGCCGTAGCGCCAGTAGACGAGGTTATGCTGGCACTCGGCGCCGGGACGGGCGTGGTTGGAAATCTCGTAGGCCGGCAACCCCGCGGCCGCCATGGCGTCGAGCGTGGCGGCATAGAGCTCGGCGGCGGCCCCATCGTCCGGGACGACGAGCTTGCCGGCGCGGTGCAGTGCCGCGAAGGGCGTGCCGTCCTCGATGGTGAGCTGGTAGAGCGACAGGTGGTCCGCAGCGAGCGACAGCGCCTCGCCGAGTTCGGCGGCCCAAGCGTCGGGGCTCTGGCCCGGCCGGGCGTAGATGAGATCGAAGGAGAGGCGGGGGAAGGTCGCCCGTGCCACCTCGATCGCCGCCCGGGCCGTCGCGACATCATGCAGGCGGCCGAGCATCCGGAGATCGGCATCGTTGAGGGCCTGCACCCCGAGCGAGACACGATTGACGCCAGCCGCGCGGTAACCGCGGAACCGATCGGCTTCGACGCTCGAGGGGTTGGCCTCGAGCGTGATCTCGGCATCGGGCGCGACGGTCCAGTGCGCGGCGACGGCCTCGAGAATGGCGCCCACCGTTGCCGGCTCCATCAGCGACGGGGTGCCGCCGCCGAGGAAGATGCTCGACACGGTCCGGCCGGGAGCGCGGTCGGCGGTCGTCGCGATCTCCCGCGCGAAGGCCGTCGCATAGCGCGCCTGGTCGGGCGGGGTGTGGCGAACGTGGGAATTGAAATCGCAATAGGGGCACTTTGCGGCGCAGAACGGCCAATGAACGTAGACGCCGAAGCCCGGTCCGGCGCTCATTTCGGCAGTCTCGCCTTGGCGAAGCCGGCAAAGGCGCGGGCGCGGTGCGACATGGCGTGCTTCTCGTTCGCCGACATCTCGCCGAAGGTCCGCTCGCCGCCTTCGGGCACGAACATGGGATCGTAGCCGAAGCCGTTGGCTCCGCGGGGCGGGTAGACGAGTGCACCGTGGACCTCGCCGCGGAACAGGTCGCAATCGCCCTCCGGAAAGGCGAGCGCAAGCACGGCGACGAAGTGCGCCTTCCGCTGCGCCGGTTGGGTCGCGCCCAGCGCCTGGAGCTTGGTCTCGATGGCGCCCATCGCCGCGGCGAAGTCCTTGTCCGGTCCGGCCCAACGCGCCGAATAGACGCCGGGATCGCCGTCGAGGGCGTCGACCGCCAGGCCCGAATCGTCGGCGAGCGCCGGAAGGCCCGAGGCCAGCGCCGCGGCCCGGGCCTTGAGGGCGGCATTCTCCTCGAAGGTGGACCCGGTCTCGTCCGGCTCGGGAAGCCCGAGGGTCCCGGCCGAGACCACCGACATGCCGTAGGGCGCGACCAGCATCTCGATCTCGCGGAGCTTGCCGGCATTATGCGTCGCCATCACCAGCGTCTCGCCGGGCTCGAGGTCACGCATGATCGACCGCCTCAAAGAATGGCGAGCTTCTGGAGCTCGACCAGACGGCCGATACCGGCCTTGGCGAGCCCGAGAAGCGCCTGGAATTCCTCCTCGGTGAAAGGCGTCCCCTCCGCGGTGCCCTGGATCTCGACGATGCCGCCCGACCCGGTCATGACGAAATTGGCGTCGGTCTCGGCTTCGCTGTCCTCGAGATAGTCGAGATCGAGCACCGGCGTACCCCGGAAGATGCCGGCGGAAACGGCCGCGACATGATCGCGAAGCACGGTGCGCGGGACCATGTCGCGCGCGACCATCCACTCGATGCAGTCGCGAAGGGCAATCCAGCCGCCGGTGATGGACGCTGTGCGGGTGCCCCCGTCGGCCTGGAGCACGTCGCAATCGACGACGATCTGGCGCTCACCCAGGGCCGGCAGGTCGACGACGGCGCGGAGCGAGCGCCCGATCAACCTCTGGATTTCGAGGGTCCTGCCGGACTGCTTGCCTGCCGACGCCTCGCGGCGCGTGCGATCGTGGGTGGCGCGCGGCAGCATGCCGTATTCGGCCGTCACCCAGCCTTTTCCGCCACCGCGCAGCCACGGCGGCACGCCCTGATCGAGGCTGGCGGTGCAAAGCACATGGGTGTCGCCGAAACGGACCAGGCACGACCCTTCGGCGTGCCGCGAGACACCGCGCTCCAGGCTGACCGGCCTGAGGTCTTCGATGGCGCGCTTTGAAGGTCGCGCCGGAGTGGGGCGTGGTGCTTCCATGTCGCTTCTTAGCCGCGGCCCCCGCCGAACGC
Organism: Bauldia sp.; assembly: GCA_020442065.1. Lineage (GTDB taxonomy): Bacteria > Pseudomonadota > Alphaproteobacteria > Rhizobiales > Kaistiaceae > Bauldia. The sequence goes on along the minus strand of JAGRKZ010000145.1, from coordinate 16,020 downwards.
AAAGGTCGCTTGAATTCCACAGCGAAAACCAACACTTATAGGACGAAACTCGAGGTCCATGCGGATGACCAGTACCGCACCGCCCCGTCAGTTTGGCATGGCGCCGGCCGAATCACCGGGTTCGGCCCTGCAGAATCTCGACCGGCGTTCCCGCGAGATCTTCCGCCAGATCGTCGAATCGTATCTCGGCACCGGCGAGCCCGTTGGTTCGCGCCACATCAGCCGCAAGCTGCCGGTCGCCCTCTCGCCGGCGTCGGTCCGGAACGTGATGGCGGATCTCGAGAGCCTCGGGCTGATCTACGCGCCGCACACCTCGGCCGGACGGCTCCCGACCGACCTTGGTCTTCGCTTCTTCGTCGACGCCCTGCTCGAGGTGGGCGACCTCTCGGTCGAGGAGCGACGCCAGATCGAGGCGCAGGTCAAGGCCGTCGACCCGGGGCGGAGCGTCGAAGCGCTGTTGTCCGACGCCAGCCAGGCCCTGTCCGGCCTGTCGCGCGGCGCCGGCGTGGTGCTCGCCGGCAAGATCGACGTGCGGCTCAAGCATGTCGAGTTCATCCGGATCGAGCCGACCCGCGGCCTGGTGGTCCTGGTCGGCGAGGACGGCTCGGTCGAGAACCGGCTGATCGACCTCGATCCCGGCACAACGCCTTCGGCCCTGATCGAGGCCGGCAACTACCTCAACGCCCATATCCGCGGCCGGACGCTGGCCGAGGCCCGCGCCGAGATCGAGAGGCGCCAGACCCAGGCCCGCGCCGAGCTCGATCGCCTGACCAGCCGGCTCGTCGATGCCGGCCTCGCCTCGTGGACCGCCACCGGCGCCGGGCATCCCGAGACGCTGATCGTGCGCGGCCGCGCCAATCTTCTCGACGACGTCACCGCGCTGGGCGACCTCGAACGCGTGCGCCTGCTGTTCGAGGATCTCGAAACCCAGCGCGAGCTGGTGCGGCTGCTCGGCCTCGCCGAAGCCGGTGAAGGCGTGCGCATCTTCATAGGCTCGGAGAACAAGCTGTTCTCTCTGTCCGGATCCTCGCTGGTGGTATCGCCCTACCGGGACAGCGAGCAAAGGGTGGTGGGCGTCCTCGGCGTGATCGGACCGACGCGGCTCAACTACGCCCGCATCATCCCAATGGTCGACTACACCGCCAAGGTGGTCGGGCGTCTGCTCGGCTGATGCTCAGTGCGGCGCGGCCGACGACGTTGTGGCCGGTAGGTATTCGAGCCAGATCGCCGCCTCGCCGAGGATCGACAGCCGTTCGCGATGGGCCGCCACTTCCGCGTCGGTGACCCGGAAGACTCTGGGCTCGGGGCGTTCGCCGACGCGAATCTGGGCGCCTCCGGCGAGGCCCACCGAGGCCGTCTCACCCTCCTCGACAAGGAGGAGGCTGGTCTGCCGGCCGCCGATCAGCTCGATATAGACCTCGGCCAGCAGTTCGGCGTCGAGCAGCGCGCCATGAAGCGTCCGCCGGCTGGAGTCGATCGAATAGCGATTGCACAGCGCATCGAGCGAGTTCGGCCCCGCGGGATGCTTCCGCCGGGCGAGCATGAGCGTGTCGACCATGCGGTGCGACGGAAGCGCGCCGACACCGAGGCGAGCGAATTCCGCGTTGAGGAAGGCAAAGTCGAACTCGGCGTTGTGGGCAATGAGCGGCGAGTCGCCGATGAAGGCCGTCAATTCGTCGGCGACCGCAGCAAAGAGCGGCTTGTCGGCAAGGAATTCGTCGGTGAGGCCGTGGACGGCGGCGGCTTCCGCCGACATCCGCCGGCCGGGATTGATGTAGAGCTGCAGCCGGCGGCCGGTCGCGATGTGATTGTAGAGCTCGACGCAGCCGACCTCGACGATCCGGTCATTGGCCGAATCGAGGCCGGTAGTCTCGGTGTCGATGACGATCTCCCGCATGATTCGCCAATGGTGGGCGTTCCCGCCGGGCGGGACAAGAGCGGTCGACTACCGTCCACCGGCGATCGCAGCGACCGCCCGGATGACCTCCGCAACCTGACGGCGCACATCGTCGAACGTCCCGCCGGTGTCGATGACGTAGTGCGCGCGCCGGCGCTTCTCGGCATCGGGGATTTGACGGGCGAGCATCGCCTCGAGGCGCTCCGGCGTCATTCCCGGACGCGCCAGCATGCGCTGGTGCTGCACCGCCGCCGGTGCGCTTACCACCAGCACGACGTCGACGTCGGCCTCGGCACCGGTCTCGAACAGCAGCGGCACGTCGAGCACGACCATGCGGCGGCCGTCGCGGCGCGCCCTGTCGAGAAAGGCCTCCTCCTCGGCCTTGACCAGGGGATGCACCAGCGCCTCGAGCCGCTGCATCGCCGGCTCGTCGCCAAGCACCCGCGCCCGGAGAAGGTCGCGGTCGACGGCCGCTCCGCGGGTGGTGCCGGGAAAAGCCGCTTCGACGGCCGGGACAGCGGCCCCTTCATAAAGCGCGTGAACGGTGCGATCCGCATCGAACACCGCGACCCCCCGCTCCGCCAGCATGGACGCGACGGTCGACTTCCCCATCGCCGCGGATCCGGTGAGGCCGAGCACCAGCATCAGCCGACGCCGAGATCGCGGAGCACGGCGGCGCGGAGGGCCGGAGTGACCTCCGGCTTCCTGCCGAACCAATGCTCGAAGCCCGGCGCGGCCTGATGGAGCAACATGCCGAGCCCGTCGACGGTGCGCAGCCCCCGCCGACGCGCCGCGGCCAGGAGGCCGGTCTCGAGCGGGACATAGACAATGTCGGTGACGACGCAGCCCTCGGGCAGTCCGGTAAGGTCGAGGTCGAGCGGCGGTTGTCCCTCCATCCCGAGCGAGGTGGCGTTGACCAGGACCCTGGCCCGGCCCAGCAGGTCGGGCAGTGCATCCCACCCCGCCGGCCGGATCGCCGACCCGAAGCGCGCCGCCAGCGCTTCGGCCCGATCGCGCGTGCGATTGACGACGTGAATCGGCGCAAAGCCCCGTTCGGCCAATGCCCACAGCACCGCTCGCGCGGCGCCGCCGGCGCCGAGCACCACGGCCGGGCCTGCTGCCTGATCCCAGCCCGGGGCGCCCTCGTCGAGATTGGCGAGAAAGCCGATGCCGTCGGTCGAGGTCGCGACGAGACGGTCGCCCTCGCGCCAGATTGTGTTGATCGCCCCGATGGCCCGGCCGGCGGCCTCGACCTCATCCACCGCCGCGAAGGCGGCCTCCTTGTGGGGTACGGTCACGTTGCAGCCGACGAAAGGGCCGTCGGCAAAGCCCGCGAGGAATCCGGTTATCTCTTCCGGCGCTACGGGATGGATGACGTAGTCCCCGGGCAGTCCGTATTGCCGCAGCCAGAAGCGGTGGATCACGGGGGAGCGCGAATGCTTCACCGGCCAGCCGATCACGCAGGCGACGGGTCCGGGGCTGGCTGGGCGGTCGGTCATGGCATCAATCCATTACACCCTCATGCCGAAGCCAGGCGAGGAGCGGCAAGATCGGCAATCCGAGAATGGCGAAATAGTCGCCGTCGATGCGTTCGAACAGACGTATGCCGAGGCCCTCGACCTGATAGGCGCCGACGCTCTGGAGCGCGGCCTCGCCGGCGCGGTCGAGGTAGTCGTCGATCTGGACCGGCAGGAGGTGCCGCATCGTCATCGCGGCGGTGCCGACATGTCGCCAGCGGACCTCGCCGCCGTGGGCCCCGACGACGGCTGCATGGAGACGATGACTTCGGCCGGACAAGGCGAGAAGCTGCGCGCGGGCCTCAAGGCGCGTGCCAGGCTTGTGCCAGCGGTCGCCCCCGGCATCGAGGGTCTGGTCGGCGCCGATGACGAACGCCGACGGGTTGGCGGCGGCGATCGCGCGCGCCTTGGCTTCGGCCAGCGCCAAGGCGACGTCTTCGGGCGAAGCGCCCTCCGCAACAAGCCCCGACTCGATCTCGCGCTCGTCCACCGGCGCCGGAATCGCTTCGAAGTCGACGCCGGCGTTGGCAAGGATGGTGGCGCGAATGGCGCTCCCGGAGGCGAGGATGATGCGGGGCGCGCTCATTGGGCCATGCCGGCATTCTGGCCCCGCACCCGCTCGTCGCGCAGCGCAATGATCGCGGCCGCCGTCTCCTCGATCGAGCGGCGGGTGACATCGATGATCGGCCAGCCGTGACGCATGCAGAGCTTGCGGGCAAAAGCGATCTCGGCTGCGATGGCGGCCTTGTCGACATAGGTATCGCCGTGCGCCATGGCATTGAGCGACAGCACGCGATTCTCGCGCAGCTGGACGATGCGCTCGGCACTCGCAGTGAGGCCAACCACAAGCGGCCGCTTCAGAGTATTCAGATCCTGCGGCGGCGGGATGCCCGGAACGATCGGCACATTGGCGACCTTGATGCCCCGGTTGGCGAGGTAGACGCTGGTCGGGGTCTTCGAGGTGCGACTGACGCCGATGAGTACGACGTCGGCTTCCTCGAGCGACCCGGCGAGCTGACCATCGTCATGGATCATGGTGAAGTTGAGCGCATCGATGCGGCGGAAGTAGTCGGCATCGAGCAAGTGCTGGGCGCCGACCCGTCGGGCGCCCGGCGCGCCAAGATAGGCCTGGAGCATCTGAAGCACGGGTTCGAGCACGGAGGCGCAGGGGATTCCGATTCTCCGGCAAGCTGCTTCGAGGCGCTCGCCGAGCGCACCATCGACCAGCGTATAAAGAACGATGCCCGGTTTCTCTTCGAGCGCGGCGATGATCCGATCGAGCTGAACGAGCGAACGCACCATTGAATGGATGTGCTCGATCGCCCGCACCTCCGTGTACTGGGCCGCAGCGGCGCGGGCGACGGTGATGAGCGTCTCCCCGGTCGCATCGGAAATCATATGGAGATGGAAGAAGCCTTCGCGGTTCTTCACGGAGTTATTCCCAGGGCCGTGGACGAGGTGGGGAGAAAAAGCGCTTCACGATCTCCCCTAGCATTCCGACGCCGGGACATGCGACTCCGATCAACAGGGGTGACGTCAGCCCGTTCGATTCCCGATCGTGGGATGGAATCGCGGAGAGCGCGGCTGTCCGCAGTCGATCCAGTGGACGAAGTGTGCGCTTCTTCGGCGAACGCGATTCGGCCATCCGTTAACGAAGTGTTAACAAAGGCTGTTTCGACTTTTCCCCGTTATTACCACTGTTGGCCTCATCGGGTTGTGACAAAGGCCCTGATCCCAGAGTCGGTGGCGACGTTTGTGGATCGCGTTGTTTCGCGCTAATCCACCGTCAAACAAAAGAAGAAAAGAAAGATTCTCTTCTTTCTAGAGAGTGCCTGTGATCGAACCGCAGCGGGCCAGACCCGATCGCAAAGTGGCCGCTGTCCTTGATGGCATCCGGATCGCGCCGCCACCGATCTGGTTGATGCGGCAGGCCGGAAGGTATCTGCCGGAGTATCGTGCGGTCAGGGCGGGATTGCCGTCGTTCCTCGACCTTTGCCTCGATCCCGATCGGGCGACAGAGGTCACGTTGCAACCCATTCGCCGGTTTGGGTTCGACGCTTCGATCGTCTTTTCCGACATCCTGATGATACCGCATGCGCTTGGGCGGGAAGTGCGTTTCGTCGAGGGCGAAGGACCGCGTCTGGAGCCGATCGACGAGGCCGGCGTGAAAGCTCTTGCTGTCGATGACGTGGAAACACGGCTTGCGCCTCTGTTCGAGACCGTCCGCCGGGTACGGAATTCACTTCCGGGCGAGACGACCCTCATAGGTTTTTGCGGTGCGCCGTGGACGGTGGCGACCTACATGGTAGCCGGCCGTGGGACGACAGATCAGGCGCCAGCCAGAGTTCTCGCGGCGCACAATCCGTCGCTGTTCCAGGAGCTGATCGATTGCCTGGTGGAGGCATCGGTGATGTCGCTGGCCGGGCAGCTTGAAGCCGGTGCGGATGCTGTCCAGATCTTCGACAGCTGGGCCGGAATCCTGGGTGAGGCCGATTTTGACCGCTGGTCGATAACGCCGGCGATGGAGATCGTCCGCCAGCTTCGCGAGCGTGTGCCGGGGGCGCGGGTGATCGGGTTTCCGAAGGGGGCTGGTTTGCGTCTGGAGCGGTACGTTGCGCGAACCGGCATCGATGCGATCGGGATCGACTGGACCACGCCGCTCGACTATGCGGCCCGGAGGTTGCAGTCGGCCGTGGCGGTCCAGGGCAATCTCGACCCGGTGACCCTGTTGGTGGGAGGAGACAGGCTCGACCGGGCAATCGATGAGATTCTGCGATCGCTCGGCAGCGGACGTTTCATCTTCAATCTCGGCCACGGAATCCTGCCGGAGACGCCGATCGCCCACGTCGAGCGCCTAGTGGAGCGGGTGCGGAACGCGCGATGACCGGGGAGGCTCGCAACGCGCTGGCACGGGCGGCAGTCGGTCTTGCGGTTCCGGTCGTGGCTATTGTCGTGCTGGTCTGGTGGAGTCCGTCGTGGCTGTATCCGTGGTTCAAGGCGTTTCACATCATCGCCGTGATCGCGTGGATGGCGGGAATGCTCTATCTCCCCCGATTGTTCGTCTATCACTGCGAGGCGGAGGCGGGGTCGAAGCAGGCCGAAACCTTCAAGGTGATGGAGCGAAGGCTGCTGCGGGCCATCATCAACCCGGCGATGGTCGCGACCTGGACGTTTGGGCTGTGGCTGGCGTGGGACGGGGGTTTCCTTCGGGACGGGTGGTTTCACGCCAAGCTCCTGCTCGTGGTGGTGCTGTCGGGCGTGCACGGCTTCCTTGCGCGGTGCGTGCGGGACTTTGCAGCGGACCGGAATACGCGACCGCAGAGGTTCTATCGGATCATCAACGAGGTCCCGACGCTGCTGATGATCCTGATCGTGATCCTGGTGGTGGTGAAGCCGTTCTGATTTCCCGCAAGGCTGTGCGGCACGGGCGTTGGCTTTTGGGGCGGGTCCGGCCCAAGGCTCTTGCCGTTCCGTAGGCAAACGACTATCTTGCCGCCACCGCACTGAAAGCAGACTGGTTCGGGCGCTCGCTTGTGACGCCGCTGAGCCGAGCTTCCGGCGAAAGCAGCCGGGCCTGAAGTTCTGCGACCTTCCCTCTTCCCTTCCTTCCGTCCCGTCTTGAAAGAGATTCGCCGTATATGCCCGAAATGAAGCTTCAGGACCTCAAGGCCAAGTCGCCGGTTGAGTTGCTCGCGTTTGCGGAAGAGCTCGAGGTCGAGAATGCATCAACTCTTCGCAAGCAGGAGCTGATGTTCGCGATCCTGAAGCAACTGGCGGCGCGGGAGACCGACATCATCGGGGAAGGCGTGGTGGAGGTCTTGCAGGACGGTTTCGGATTCCTGCGCTCCCCGGATGCGAACTATCTGGCCGGGCCGGACGACATCTACGTGTCGCCCTCCCAAATCCGGCGGTTTTCGCTGCGGACGGGCGACACGGTAGAGGGCCAGATCCGAAGCCCGAAGGATGGCGAGCGGTACTTTGCGCTGCTCAAGGTCAACCTGATCAACTTCGAGGACCCGGACAAGGCGCGGCACAAGGTTCACTTCGACAACCTGACGCCGCTCTATCCTGACAAGAAGTTCAAGATGGAGGTCGAGGACCCCACCATCAAAGACCTCACCCACCGCGTCATCGACCTGGTGGCGCCCCTCGGCAAGGGTCAACGGGCGCTGATCACTGCGCAGCCGCGCACCGGCAAGACCGTGATCCTCCAGAACATTGCGCGGTCGATAACCCGCAATCATCCCGAGTGCTATCTGATCGTTCTGCTGATCGACGAACGGCCCGAGGAAGTGACTGACATGCAGCGCTCGGTGAAGGGCGAGGTGATCTCCTCGACCTTCGACGAGCCGGCCTCACGCCACGTCCAGGTCGCCGAGATGGTGATCGAGAAAGCGAAGCGGCTGGTCGAACACGGCCGCGACGTGGTGATTTTGCTCGATTCGATCACCCGCCTGGGCCGGGCGTACAACACGGTGGTGCCGTCGTCCGGCAAGGTACTGACCGGTGGCGTCGACGCAAACGCCCTGCAGCGGCCGAAGCGCT
>JAGRKZ010000145.1:0-7967 GCA_020442065.1 Bauldia sp. | reverse complement strand
CGAGGAGTTCAAGGGCACCGGCAATTCGGAGCTCATTCTCGACCGGAAAGTGGCGGACAAGCGGGTATTCCCGGCGATCGACATCTCGCGTTCGGGGACCCGCAAGGAAGAGCTCCTGGTGCCGCCGGACGTGCTCAAGAAGATGTATGTGCTGCGCCGCATCCTGATGCCGATGGGCACGGTCGACGCGATCGAGTTCCTGCTCGACAAGTTGAAGGCGACCAAGAGCAACGCCGACTTCTTCGATTCGATGAACACCTGAGTCTGCCGAGATCCCGTGCGGGCCGCATCTGGCGCCGCACTGTTCCACGGTCCTGGACGATCGCGGTCGCTGCGCAGCGGTGCCGGGTAGGAACGTGGGGGGATTGGGCGCTTCGTGCGATCCTGAGGGCGGCGCTAGGGCCGGACCGCATCAATGGGGAGTGGGCCCGGCGGCGTCGGTGAAAGCAGCGCTGCCAGCTCGACTGGACTTGTTGTTGGCGGTGAGCAGGTGTCTCCGCGGCAGACATAGGCCGTGGGTTTGCCGTCTAAGGAAGACTTGCCATGAGCCGGATGCCCTGGATCAACACGGACCTCGCCCCGATGGATGGCGAGGACGAGGTTGGTGTTCGGTGCGGCGCGGACGACGGCGACAAGGGCAGCGGGGCTCTGGCCGTCTGGGGTGACGATCACGACATCGACGACGCCGAGACGGAAGTCGAGGGCGGAGAGCATGGCGGTGGTCGTGAACAGATTATCGGCGAACCGGGCGTGGGCGATGATGGCGTCGGCGTCGGCGCGGTAGCTGTCTTCACCGGTGAGCCGCCACAGCCGGACGAGATTTGCGGCCATGACGGCGTCGGCGCTGGGCGTGGCCTCGTCGGTGGCCGACCGCGGGCGAACGATGAGGGTGTCGGCATCGTCGGCAGAGAGGAAGTAGCCGGGGTGGGTGGTGTCCCAGTAGTGCCGCCGGAGGACGGCGGTGTGGTGGATGGCGCGGGCGATCCAGGCCTCGTCGTGTGTGGCGTCATGGAGGGCCAGGGTGGCCTTGATCAGGGCGGCGTAGTCGGTCGCCAGGCCTGGATAGACGGTGACGCCGGCGCGATGGGCGTGAGCGAGACGGCTGTCGCGGCTCATGGTGGTTGTGATGAACGCGTAGGCCTCGGCGGCGCGGTCGATCCAGTCGGGGCGGGCTAGGGCGTCGCCGGCGCGGGCTAGGGCGGCGATAGTGAGGCCATTCCAGTCGGTTAGAGTCTTATCATCGGTGGCGGGTGGGACGCGTCGGTGGCGGGCGTCGAGGAGGGTTACGCGGAGGCGCGCAAGGCGTGCTTCGGCAACGGCGTCGAGCGGCTGGAGGTGGGTGAGCCGGTTGAGGATCGAGGCGCCCTCAAAGTTGCCGGCGGGGGTGACGTCGTAGACTTCGGCGAAGAAGGTTGCGTCGTCGGGGCCGAGAAGCTCGACCAGGTCGGAGGGGCGCCAGACGTAGTACCGGCCTTCGTGACCCTCGGAGTCGGCGTCGACGCTGGCGGCGAAAGCACCGCCGGGGAGGCACATATCGCGGAGAAGCCAGGCCACCGTTTCTTCGATTCGGGTACGGAACAGTGGTTCGCCGGTGGCGAGAAATGCCTCGGTGAGGAGGCCGATGAGCTGGGCGTTGTCATAGAGCATCTTCTCGAAGTGCGGGACGAGCCAGCGGTCGTCTACGGAATAGCGCGCGAAACCACCGCCAAGGTGATCGTAGATGCCGCCTTGGCAGAGATGGCGGAGGGTGGTCAGCACCGCGTCGCGAAAGCGGGGGTAGCCGGTGCGGAGGCCGGCGCGCCAGAGCATTTCGAGCAGGCTTGCTTGCGGGAACTTCGGCGCGCCGCGAATCCCGCCGCGCTCGAGATCCATGTAGGTGAGGAGCCGTTCGGCCGCCTGGTCGAGCAGGTTGGTGTCGGCGGCGATGGCGTCGGTGGGGCGAGTTCGGCGGAGAGTGTCCATAAGGTGAGTGCGGTTGCGCTCGACCTTGTCAGGCTCTTCACGGAAGAGACGTGCGACTTCCTCCAGGATGGCAACGAAGGCGGGTCGGCCGTAGCGGGCGGTCGGCGGGAAATAGGTGCCGCCCCAGATCGGTTCGCCGTCCGGGGTGAGAAACATAGTCAGAGGCCACCCGCCCTGCTCGCCGAGAGCATGGAGCGCGGTCATGTAGATCTGATCGATGTCCGGTCGCTCCTCGCGGTCGACCTTGATGTTGACGAACAAGCGGTTCATGACCGCGGCGGTGTCGGGGTCTTCGAAGCTCTCGTGCGCCATCACGTGGCACCAGTGACAGGCGGCATAGCCGACCGAGAGCAGGATAGGCTTGTTGTCGCGGCGGGCCTCGGCGAAAGCGGACGGACCCCAGGGCCGCCAATGAACGGGATTGTCCTTGTGCTGGAGCAGGTATGGACTGGCTTCGTGACGAAGGAGGTTCTGGCTCATCAATAGCCAGTGTAGGCGGCGGGAGGCAGCAGTGACAGGGGGCAAGGACACGATCTTTGCGCTGTCGAGCGGGTCGCTGCCGTCAGGGGTTGGTCTAATCCGCGTGAGCGGGCCTAAGGTTCGGCCCGTTCTCGCAACGTTGATCGATTCGTATCCGGAACCACGCAAAGCGACGTTGTGTTCTCTGAAAGACGGCGCTGGCGAAGAGATCGACCGGGGTCTCGTCCTGTTCTTTCCGGGACCCGCCAGTTTCACCGGCGAGGATGTTGCGGAGTTTCACGTCCACGGTGGGCGTGCGGTGGTTGCTGCACTGCTCGGTCGAATGAGCGAACTTGACGGGCTCCGGCCGGCAGAACCGGGGGAGTTCACGCGGCGGGCATTTGTCAACGGCCGGATGGACTTGACCGAGGTCGAAGGCCTGGGGGATCTGGTTGCGGCGGAGACCGAGGCGCAGCGGCGGCAGGCGGTACGCCAGTCGTTTGGCGTGCTGCGGCAGCGCCTCGAGGGTTGGCGGGAGTGGCTCGTGAAGGCGCGGGCGCTGATCGAAGCGGAACTGGATTTTGCGGACGAGGCCGATGTGCCGGTTGCGGTCTCGGACGAGGCGTGGGCGCTGGTCAGGGAAGTGATGACCGAGATCGGGCGGGCGCTCGACGACGGGGGGCGCGGTGAGCGGCTACGGGCGGGGGCCGAGGTCGTCGTGACCGGACCGGTCAATTCCGGAAAATCGAGTCTTATCAATGCCCTGGCACGCAGGGACGTCGCGATTGTGTCGGCCGAGCCGGGTACGACGCGGGATCTGATCGAAGTCCATCTCGACGTGGGGGGATATCCCCTGACAGTGGTCGACACCGCCGGTCTCCGAGAGACGGACGGGGTGGTGGAAAAGGAGGGAATCCGCCGCGGACGGACGCGGGCCGGGGCGGCGGACATGGTGCTGGCGTTGGATGACGTGACCATTGGGCCCTCGTTCGATGCGGTTGCTCCGGGGCTGGTGCTTCGGGTCGGGACGAAGATCGATCGGATCGATTCGGATGAGGAACGAGCGAGACTTTCCGCCATATTTGACGTTCTGACCTCATCGGAGACCGGTGAAGGTCTCGACGCATTGGTGGCGCGGTTGACGGCTTTTGCGAGGGAGCGGATGGACCCGGGAGATGGGGGTCTCGTGACGCGGACGCGCCACAGGACGGGGCTGGAAACGTGTCGGCGGGCGTTGGACGCGGCGCTCGTCCGGTCGCTCCCGCTCGAGCTTCGGGCGGAAGAGCTTCGGCGGGCCACCGACGCGTTGGGTCGGCTGACGGGGCGAGTCGATGTCGAGGATCTGCTCGACGTGATCTTTCGGGACTTCTGCATCGGCAAATAGTTCGGCGCGACCCGCGCTGCAGGTGTTTCACGTGAAACATGGGCGGACTTTACCGGGTCGAGCGGTTCCGATAGGACCGGGCTATGGAGGCTTTTGACGTCATCATTGTCGGCGGCGGACACGCCGGAACGGAGGCGGCGGCCGCGGCAGCGCGGCTCGGTGCGCGCACAGCGCTGGTGACCCACAGGCTCGACAGCGTGGGCGTGATGTCCTGCAATCCGGCGATCGGGGGGCTCGGCAAGGGCCACCTCGTGCGGGAGATCGATGCGCTGGACGGGCTGATGGGCGTGGCGGCGGATCGCGCGGGCATCCAGTTTCGCATTCTCAATCGGCGCAAGGGGCCTGCGGTGCGCGGCCCACGCGCGCAGGCCGATCGGAAGCTCTATCGCAACGCGATCCAAGACCTCCTTCGGAGCCAGTCGGGGCTGGCCATTGTGGAGGGGGAAGTCGCCGACCTCTCCGTCCGGGATGGCCGTGCGGCCGGCGTAGTGCTCGCCGACGGCCGTCGGCTCGATGCCGGGGCGGTGGTGATCACGACCGGGACGTTCCTCCGCGGGCTGATTCACATCGGGGAACAGCGGACACCGGCCGGCCGGATTGGCGAAAGTCCGGCGGTGGCCCTGGCGCAGACTCTTGCCGGGCTGGGGCTGGCGATGGGGCGGCTGAAGACCGGTACGCCGCCGCGACTGGACGGCGGAACGATCGATTGGACTGCGGTGGAGCGGCAGGACGGCGATGAACCGCCGACGCCGTTTTCGTTCATGACAAAGGGGATCGTCACGCCGCAGATCACGTGCGGAGTAACGCGGACCACCGCGGAGACTCACCGCATCATCACAGCTAATCTCGGGCGATCGGCGATGTACTCGGGCCAGATCGAAAGTCGGGGACCGCGCTATTGTCCCTCGATCGAGGACAAGGTGGTGCGATTCGGCGAGCGGGACGGGCACCAGGTCTTTCTCGAGCCGGAGGGGCTCGACGATTCCACGGTTTACCCGAACGGGATTTCGACGTCGCTTCCGGAGGACGTGCAGCGTGACGTGGTGGCTTCGATCCCGGGGCTGGAGCGGGCGCGAATCGTGCGGCCAGGCTATGCGATCGAGTACGACCACGTTGATCCGCGCGAGCTCCTTCCCACCCTCGAATGCCGGCGTTTGCCCGGCCTGTTCCTCGCCGGCCAGATCAACGGCACGACGGGGTACGAGGAGGCGGCGGCGCAGGGACTTGTGGCGGGGCTCAATGGGGCGCGGCGGGCCGGGGGCGGTCAGGGCGTCACCTTGTCCCGGACGGAAGCCTATATCGGCGTACTGATCGACGATCTCGTCACCCGGGGAGTTAGCGAGCCCTACCGGATGTTCACCTCGCGGGCCGAGTACCGCCTGTCGCTTCGGGCCGACAACGCGGACCGGCGACTGACGCCACTGGGCGTAGCGCTTGGCTTGGTGGGCGGGGCCCGGCGCGAGGCGTTCGGTGTCGCCTCGGCTCGGCTCGACCGGACGGTGGCCCGGATGGCGGAGCTATCGTTGACACCAAACGAGGCGGAGAGTCATGGGCTGCATCTGAACCGTGATGGCATCCGGCGGAGCGCGCACGAGCTGCTCGCACGGCCCGACGTGACGCTGACAACGCTTGCTGCAATCTGGCCGGAGTTGGGCGGCCTGGATCGATTCGTCGCCGAACAGGTCGAGGTCGACGCCAAGTATGCGGTCTACCTCAATCGCCAGAAGGACGATATCGACGTTATCCGCAAGGAGGAGGGCGTCGATTTGCCGGGGGACCTCGATGTCGACTCGATTGCCGGACTGTCCAACGAACTGAAGGAGAAGCTGCGCCGGGTACGGCCGACGACGCTGGGACAGGCGGGGCGGATTGACGGCATGACGCCGGCGGCCCTGGCGCTCCTGCTGGCGCGGGTGAAGCGGCGGCCCCGTGATGCCGCGTGACGGATCGCCGAGCCGGGCCGCCATCGAGGCCATCGGTCCTGTTTCACGTGAAACACATGCCCGCCTCGATGCGCTGGTCGCGCTCGTGCTCAAGTGGCAGAAGGCGGAGAACCTGGTCGCCCCCAGCACGCTTGGCGACATCTGGACCCGGCATGTCGCCGACAGCGCGCAGCTGGTGCGCCTGTTCCCAAGGGCTCGCAACTGGTTGGATCTCGGCAGTGGCGGCGGCTTCCCGGGGCTGGTCGTCGCCATTCTGATGCAGGCCGGTCCGGAGCCGGGCAAGGTTCACCTGGTCGAAAGCAATGTCCGGAAGTGTGCCTTCCTTAGGACCGCGGCGCGGGAGATCGGCGTTCCGGCCGTCATTCATCAGGGGCGGATCGAGGCGGCGCTGACGCCGTGGCGGGAGCCCACCGACGTGATCACCGCCCGCGCCCTCGCCTCCCTCGACCAGTTGTTGGCGTTCACCGCCCATCTCATCGCCCCCGAAACGCCCGCGGCCTTTCTCAAGGGCGTGGATTATCGAGCCGAACTCGACAAAGCCTCTCAAACCTGGGACCTCGATCTGGTAGTACATGACAGCCTGATCGGCGAAGGCGCGGTGATTCTCGAGATTCGCCGCGCTGTGAAAAAGGCCGAAATCCGGACGTCGAGGCCATGAGCCTGCCCGCAACCCCCCGCGTCATCGCGCTCGCCAACCAGAAGGGCGGCGTCGGCAAGACGACGACCGCCATCAACCTCGGTACCGCTCTGGCGGCGACCGGAGAAGAAGTGCTCGTGGTCGATCTCGACCCGCAGGGCAACGCGTCGACCGGCCTTGGGATCGATCGCAAAAGCCGGTCGCTCTCGACCTACGACCTTCTCCTCGGCGAGGCTGCCCTCGACGAAGTCGCGCTCCCCACGGCCGTCCCGCAAGTGTCGGTGGCGCCGTCTACCCTCGATCTCCTCGGCGTCGAGCTCGAGATCGCCAACATGCCGGATCGCACCTATCGCCTCCGCGAAGCCCTGGCGGCGGCGCGGGAATCGAGTCGGGGACGAAACTATACGTACGTGCTGGTCGACTGCCCGCCGTCGCTCAATCTCCTGACGATCAACGCCATGGCCGCTTCCCATTCGGTGGTCGTGCCGCTGCAGTGCGAGTTCTTCGCGTTGGAGGGGCTCAGCCAGCTGCTGCAGACCGTCGAGCAGGTGAAACAATCGCTCAACCCCGAACTTTCGATCCACGGCATCGTGCTCACCATGTTCGACAGCCGTAACGCCTTGTCGGGGCAGGTCATGGCCGACGTGCGCGCCCACATGGGCGCGGCGGTCTACGACACGGTGATTCCGCGAAACGTGCGCGTGTCCGAGGCGCCGTCGCATGGCAAGCCGGTGCTGCTCTATGACTTCAAGAGTTCGGGAAGCCAGGCCTATCTTCGGCTCGCGGCCGAGATCATCCAGCGCGAGCGCAGGCTACGTGCGGCATGATTCGGGTTCGAAACGGCCCGGTCGCGGGGCGCAGATCATGACAGGGAGACGGTGATGGCCGAGGACGTGGCACGGCGGCGGCTGGGGCGGGGGCTTGCGGCGCTGATCGGCGAAGCGGGCGGCGAGACGGCGACACCCGACCGGCGCCCGCCGCGTCGGCTCTCGATCGCGATGCTGCGGCCCAATCCCCGCAATCCCCGCAAGTCATTCGACGACGGCGATCTTGCCGACCTCACCGCCTCGATTCGGGAGCGCGGCGTGGTGCAGGCCATCCTGGTACGGCCCGCGCCGGACGGCGAAGGGTACGAGATCATCGCCGGCGAGCGCCGGTGGCGGGCGGCGCAAAAGGCAGGCTTGCACGACGTGCCGATCGTCGTACATGAGGCAAGCGATCGTGAGGCGCTGGAGCTCGCGCTCATCGAAAACGTCCAGCGGGCCGATCTCAACCCGCTGGAGGAAGCCATCGGCTACCAGCAGCTGATCGACGAGCACGGCTATAGCCAGTCGCAACTTGCTGACGTCATTGGCAAATCCCGTCCCCATATCGCCAACACGCTGCGGCTTCTGAAGCTGCCGGACGCCGTTCAGGCCTACGTCCGGAGCGGCGCGCTGTCGGCCGGGCACGCGCGCGCACTGGTGACCATGGCGGATCCGCACGGCGCCGCACGGCGCATCGTCGAGGAAGGCCTCAGCGTGCGCGAGGCGGAGCAGCTGGCGGAGGGTGACGGCGGGCGGAAGGCGACGACGCGGCGGGC
>JAGRKZ010000144.1:5302-39635 GCA_020442065.1 Bauldia sp. | reverse complement strand
GCTGATCGCCAAGATCGACGCCGCCATTCAGCGTATCGACGACGGCACATACGGCTATTGCGAGGAGACCGGCGAGCCGATCAGCCTCAAGCGTCTCGACGCCCGTCCGATCGCGACCCTTTCGATCGAGGCGCAGGAGCGTCACGAGCGTCGCGAGCGGGTCTACCGCGACGATTGAGGAACGGTCGGCACGGCGAAGGCGCTGGAAGGGCGCCTCCTTGCCTTGTGTTGGCCTTTGTTCCATGTCACCCGACCGGAGGGTGGCAGGTGTCTCCCGGCGGCAGTCCGTGCCGATTCGTGGGGCGATGAACTGACACGAGAAGGAGTCTCGGAATGAAGATTCTGATCTCCGCGCTCGCCGTGGCGGGCGCCTTGATCGCAGGAACGGTGAGCGCGTCGGCTCAGGTCGACCCTTACTGTGACCAGTATGCCAAGGACTATGCCAAGTCCCGCGCCGGCGGCGCCGCGATCGGCGGCGCGGCGGTGGGCGGCGTCGGTGGCGCGCTGCTCGGGCGTGTGATCGGCGGCAAGAACGCCATGCTCGGGGGCGCCGTGGCCGGCGCGCTGGGCGGCGGCGTGATCGGCGGCGCGGCATGGAAGAAGCAGTATAACGCTGCCTATGTCGACTGCATGACCAACCGCAAGCCGGTGGCGGCGCAGGCGCCGCAGCCGGGGTACCTGCCGGCGGTCGGCACCAAGCAGTGGAAGCAGATGTGCTCCCAGAAGTACAAGTCGTTCAATTGGGAGACCGGCTACTACGTCGGCTACGACCAGCAGTATCACCTCTGCCAGTTGCCGTAGCGCGCCACCGACATCGCCGCAGGAATTTGAAACGCACCCGCCCCGGGCGGGTGCGTTTTTTTCGTATGCCGGAGCTGCGGCCCGAAGGGATGAATCGGCGTGTCTCACGGCGCAATTCGGGCTAGATAAGGCGTCGGCTGAGATCGATTCGAAATGCCTAGGCTGTTGCTCCTGCGCCATGCCAAGTCGTCCTGGGGAGACCCGGGCCTCGCCGATATCGATCGCCCCTTGTCGCCGCGAGGCCGGCGGAACGCCGCGACGATGGCCCGGGCGATTGACGCGCAGGACCTCGTCCCCGACCGCATCCTCTGCTCGCCGTCGCGCCGAACACGGGAGACGCTCGCCGCCCTCCTCCCCTATCTCGGCGGCGAAGGCCGGGTCGCCATCGATCCGCGTCTCTACGAATCCGGGCCGAGCGACTATCTCGCCGCGATCGCCCGCTCGGGCAATGATGCCAGCGCGCTGATGGTGATCGGCCACAACCCCGCGATCCAGGCGACAGCCCGGCAGCTCGCCGGGACCGGGGAGGATCGGCTGATCGAGGAAGTCGCCGCGAAATACCCGACCGGCGCGCTGGCCGTGATCGACTTTTCCGGTGGCAGCTGGGCGCGGCTCGAGCCCGGCTCGGGCTTCCTTGCGGCCTTCATCAGGCCGCGCGACCTCGACCCCAACGACGCGGACGACGACTCGGAAGATTGACGCCGGGCTTTCACCGGGCGAACCGAGCGCATACATCCTTGCCGTCCATGACTTCGAAACGGCGGAGCGGCGCCCTTTGCAACTGGCCACCATCACCGAAGAGACGCGCCTGGCCCTGACCACGCTGGTCGAACGCACCGTCGGGGCGCGCACCCCCTCGATCCGCCTCGGGGTCACTGGGCTCGCCCGCGCCGGCAAGACGGTGTTCATCACGGCGCTGGTCCACAACCTGATCCACGGCGGTCGCCTGCCGCTGTTCAAGGCCTACTCGGCCGGGCGGGTGACAGGAGCGCGGCTCGAGCCGCAGCCCGACGACGCAGTCCCGCGCTTCGACTACGAGAGCCATGTGCAGGCGCTGGTCGACGAACGCATCTGGCCGGAATCGACCCGGCAGGTGAGCGAACTCCGCCTCACCATCAGCTTCGAATCGGCCTCATTCCTCAACCGCAACCTCGGCAGCGGCCGCATCCACCTCGATATCGTCGACTACCCCGGCGAATGGCTGCTCGACCTGCCCCTCCTCTCCAGGGACTACGCGACCTGGTCGCGCGAGACGGTGGCGGCGGCCCGGACCCGGGACCGACCGGACCTCGCCGCGCCCTGGCTTGCCCGGCTCGACGCGATCGACCCGCGCGCCCCCGAGGACGAAACACTCGCCCGCGAGCTCGCTGCGCTCTTCACCCGGTATCTGAAGGCGGTTCGCGCCGACGGCAGCGCCCTGTCGGCCCTCACGCCCGGCCGCTTCCTGATGCCCGGCGACCTCGACGGCTCGCCCGCGCTCACCTTCGCCCCGCTCGACCTCGGCGACGGCGGCATCCCGCCGGGCTCGCTCGCCGCCATGATGACGCGACGCTACGAGTCCTATAAGACCGCGGTGGTGCGGCCATTCTTTCGCGACCACTTCGCCCGCCTCGACCGGCAGATCGTGCTGGTCGACGCCCTCGACGCGTTGAACGCCGGCCCCGACGCGGTGACGGCGCTGGAACAGGCGCTGGCCGACATCCTCGCCGCCTTCCGCCTCGGCCGAACCGGCTGGCTCGGCAGCCTGGTGAGCCGCCGGATCGATCGCATCCTGTTCGCCGCCACCAAGGCCGACCATCTCCACCATCGCGATCACGACCGGCTCGAAGCGATTCTGTCGCGGCTGGTGCAACGGGCGATCGCCCGGGCCAAGTTCGCCGGCGCCGCGGTCGACGTCATTGCCCTCGCCTCGGTGCGGGCGACCCGCGAAGGCACCGTCACCCATCGCGGCGAACGCCTGCCGTCGATCGTCGGAACGCCCTTGCCGGGCGAGCGCGTGAACGGCGACATGTTCGACGGCAACACCGAAATCGCCATGTTTCCAGGTGACTTGCCGCAGGATCCGGAATCAGTCTTCGAACCCGGCGCCGAACCGCTGGCGCTCCGTTTCGTGCGCTTCCGCCCGCCCCGGCTCGAACGGACCGCCGAGGGCCTGACACTATCCTTGCCCCACATCCGGCTCGACCGCGCGCTCGAGTTCCTGATCGGGGATCGCCTCGCATGAAGACGCCCCAGCGCAAACCTACGGCCTTCCGCCTCGACGACCTCAGCAGCGTCTCAGCCGACTACGTGCCCGGTCTCGGCTCTCCGCCGATCCTCACCCATGAGATCGATCCCTTCGCCGAGATCGACGGCTCGCCCGTGTCGCCGCCGCGCCGGCGCGTGCGTTGGACCCGCCTGCTCGTCGCCGGGCTTGGCGGACTGATCACGCTCGCCATCGGCCTCGCCATCGATGCCCTGATCCGCGATCTCTTTGCCCGCTACGAGGCGCTCGGCTGGGTCGCGGTGGCGTTGGCCGCCCTCGCCGCCATCGCCGTCGCCGCCATCGCCGTCCGCGAAATCAGCGGGCTCCTCCGCATCCGCGCCGTCACCGCCATCCACGCCGGCGCGACGGAGGCGGTCGCGACCGACGACCGCGACGCCGCCCGTCGCATCGCCCGCGAGCTGATCCGCCTCTATGACCGCCGCCCGGAGACCGCGCGTCAGCGCGCCGCGGTCGCCGGCCATATCGGCGAGATCATCGACGGGCGGGACCTGATCGGCCTCGCCGAGAACGAATTGATGCTGCCGCTCGACGAGGCGGCGCGCCGGCTGGTCCTGTCGGCATCGAAGCGGGTCGCCCTGGTGACGGCCATCTCGCCCCGCGCGCTGGTCGACGTGCTGTTCGTCGCCATCCAGATCCTCCGCCTGATCCGAGCGCTCGCGACCCTCTACGCCGGTCGCCCAGGCACACTTGGATTCTTCCGACTGACCCGGGCTGCTATCGCCCATCTCGCCGTCACCGGCGGCATCGCCGCCGGCGACTCGCTGGTCCAGCAGATTCTCGGCCACGGCCTCGCGGCGCGGCTCTCGGCCCGGCTCGGTGAAGGCGTCATCAACGGCCTCCTCACCGCGCGGGTCGGCATCGCGGCGATCGAGGTCTGCCGCCCGCTGCCCTTCGTCAATGGCAGGCCGCCGCGCCTCGCCGACGTGATGGCCGAGCTGCGCCGGATGAGCAACGACGCCAAGCCGGTCACCCCGGAGGGGTGATCGCGCCCCAATGCGCGGCCATCGGCCCGCCGGCGCCCGCGAGCGGGTCTTGCCCCGGCAGCGGAACCGTGGCGATGCTGCGGCGGATTGCGGCCCCGTCAGGCGCCCCCGACCGCTGAAGGTCGGGCGACTGACCGCTGGGATAGGCTCCGATCACCAGAAGATCGGCCGAGCCCGACAGCCGCCTGTGACCGACCCCGGCCGGAATCAAGACGGCGTCGCCGGCCCGCACGGTCACCGTCTCGCCCCGCTCGCCGCCGAATCGGACGTCGGCCGAACCGGCCGCGATTCCCAGCACCTCATGCGCGGTGGAGTGGTAGTGATGGAACGGATAGATGCCGTTCCGCCAGCCGCCGCCCCAGCCGTGACGGCGGAAAAGGCGCTCGAAGGCGACCGCCGGATCGCCGCCGCCGGCATCGATTACCGCCGGATAGATGATGAGCGGCAATGGGTTGTTGGGAACGTCGCCATCGTCGCCGAAACTCAGCGCCCGACTCTGCATCACCGCGCCTCCCGCGACATCCTGCCTCTGTCCCCGGTCGAGTTTGACAGTGACACCGGCACGGGTCAAAAGGGGTTTCTTCGCGGGTGTCGCCATCCGCAATTGTTCGCATGATTCCGGATGGGCTTACGTGAATGGCCTTCGGCGCTATGCCTTTGCCAGACAGCCCACTTCCCCGACGGATTGACGTGATCACCCGCTGATGTGGTCTCTTGGATTCGGCCTGGAACGTGTTGCGTGGCTGGCGCTGAGCCGCCCGCGCCTGACGGCCGTGCTGGCCGTCGTCATGGTCGCGGCCTCGATCTTCGGACTGACCCGGGTAAAGTTCGACGAAGACCTCCGCGCCGTCTTTGCCGGCGAGAACGAGACCTACCGCAACTACGTGCGCATCACTGAGGAGTTCGTCGACCCCGAAAACGAGAACCTGTTGCTTGTCGAGGGCCCCGACCTGGCAAGCCCCGGGAGCTTCGAGAAGCTCCAGGAGCTTCAGTTCGAACTGCAATTCGTCGACGGCGTCGACAATGTCTTCTCGCTCTTCGCCCTCCGCCACCCACCCGACGACAACGGCGACTCCGCACTCGTTGTCAGCGACGCGAGCCAGGGCCTGACGCCGCAGCTCGCTCAGGAGATCCGCTCGCACCCGCTGCTCGGCCAGAAGCTGCTCGCCGAAGACGGAACGGCGATGATCTACGTGGTCACGCCGACCGAGCCAAAGGCGCCGCTTTCGACCGTCCGCGCGCTCAAGGCGGAGATGGAGAAGACCGCTGCAACGGTGCTCGAGGGCACCGACCTCAAGGCCACGGTCACCGGCTTCCCAGCGATGCGGGCCGGCATCATCGATGTCCTTATCCGCGACCAGCTCCGGCTCAACCTCGCCGGCGTCGTGGTCGGCTTCCTGGTCAGCCTCGTCGTCTTCCGCTCGCTGATCGGCGCCGTGATGACCGCCGTACCCGCGATCATCGCCGGCATGGCCGTCCTCGGCGGCATGGGCCTTCTCGGCGTGCCCGTGACGGCGATGTCCAACATCATTCCGGCACTGGCCATGATCGTCGGCTACGCCGACGGCATCCACCTCAGCCACGCCTGGCGACAGCGACGCGACGAAGGGGCAAGTCCCTGGGAGGCCGCGCGCGCCGCACAGGACCAGGTCGGGGCGGCCTGTGTGCTGACCGCCATCACCACCTCGGTCTCGTTCCTCGCGCTGACCATCTCCGACGTCGCCATCCTCCGCAATTTCGGCTGGACCGGCGCGATCGGCATCATGCTCAGCGGCCTGATCGTGATCACCATGCACGCCCTCCTCGCTCTTTCCATCGGGCGGTTCTGGAAGAGCAGACGCGCCGGATCGGTGCCGGACCTGTTCAAGCCGCTCGCCGAGCCGTGCGCCGCGCTCTGCCGCTTCGCGATCGGTCATGCCCGGACCATCGCGCTGATGATCGCCGTGCTGCTAGTCGCCCTGTCGATGGCCTACATCAACTTCCCGGCCGACTATTCGGTGCGCGAGCACCTGCCGCAGAGCGATCCGGCGAACGCCGCGCTCGGACGCATCGACGACCACTTCGGCGGCGCATTCCCGATCCAGATCGTGGTGCCGGCAGGGGAGGATTCGCCCCTGTCGCCCGCGGGTCTCGCCAAGATCCGGGCCGTGCACGAGGCAATCGCGGAGATTCCCGGCGTGGAATCACCGCTGTCGCTGTGGAGCCTGGTGACCTGGATCGGCGGCGATGCCGACGAAGCGACCTCGGCCAAGCTCACCGCCGACATGGATCAGCTCTCGGCCACCGCGCGCTCGCGGTTCCTGGGCCAGGACGGCAAGGCCTCGCTGGTGTCGGCGAGCGTCCAGGAGATGCCGACCTACGTGACACTGCCGCTGCTCGACAGGATCGAGCAGGCGGCGAAGCAGGCCGGCGGTCCCGACGTGATCGTCACCGGCGTCACGGTGGTCACCGCGCGCGAGAGCACGCGCACCATCGACAACCTCAACGTCAGCCTGACCTTCGCCATCTTCGGCGACCTGACGATCATGATCCTCGCCTTCCGGAACTTCTGGGTCGGCTTCCTGGCCGTGTTCTCGAACACGATGCCCGTGCTCGGCACCTGCGCCGTCCTGTTCCTGATGGGTAGGGGCATGCAGCTGAACACGGTGATTGCGCTGATTGTCTCGTTCGGCGTCACTGTCGACGAGACCACCCATTACCTCAATCACCTGATCAATCACGGCCGCTCGCCAAAGCTCAGCAACCGTCTGGTCGAGACCTCGCATCTTGTCGGGCCGGTGATGATCAGCACCACCATCATCATCCTTTGCGGCCTCGCCACGACGCTGACCAGCGGCCTGCCGACGGTGACGCTGTTCGGACTGATCACCGCCCTGACCCTGACCTTCGCCCTGATCGGCGATCTCATCTTCCTCCCGGCGCTGATCGCCGGCCCGGCGCGGCGCTGGTTCGAGCCGCGCATGCGCGCGGCCAAAGCGGCCGAAGCGGCGGAAGAAACCCCCGGCTGACCGCGGCCCGAGCGCTCGCGACGCCCGCGCTCACAATTCGGCCGTCCTGTTGTGATGTGCGCTTGCGGCACGGGTCATTGCCGCCGAGGCGCGCATGCACTATCTGAGGCGCCGGAGCGGGGCCCGCAGGAGCAAAAAGCGAATGAATGAGCCGAAAACCCGGATCGGATCAGCGAGCGTCCTGATGCGTGCCGGCGGTAGCCTCGCGCTGGCCCTCGTCGCCCTGGCGCCCTTGCCCTCACAGGCCGCCGGCGACGCGATCCTCTCGCAACTCGCCGGCAACTGGATCGGGCGCGGCACGGTCAAGCAGAGCGCCAATGCCGACCCCGAACGCGTGTACTGCAAGATCTCCAACAAGCTGGTGAACAACGGCGCCGGCCTCGAGCAGCGCGGACGGTGCGCCGTGGCCACCAACTCCGGCCAGATCAAGGGTACGATCCAGGCCTCGGGCTCCGGCGGCTACAGCGGCACCCTCGACACTTTCAACACGCGGGGCCCGGCCAAGATCTCGGGCAAGGCCGCGAGCAACACGATCAACTTCAACGCCGAGTTCGTCGACCGCAAGACCAACAAGCCGACCAAGGCCACGATCAAGCTCGTCGTCGCCGACGGCAAGTACCGGCTGGTCTCGAACGGCGCCAACGATTCGTTCGTGGCGAGCGACATCACATTCACGCCGCAATAGGCGGAAGGCGCGCCCCGCGCCGACTCAGATGACCCCGAGCTTCTTCTGCAGGCTTGAGGAGGAGGTCGTGTACTGGAACACGACCTTCTTCTCCGGCGCGCAGATGTGCACCGCCGCCTGCGCCATCAGCGCCGCTTCATGGAAGCCGCAGAGGATGAGCTTCAGCTTGCCGGGATAGGTGTTGATGTCGCCGATGGCGAAGATGCCGTGCTCCGAGGTCTCGAAGCGCGCGGTATCCACCGGGATCAGGTTCTCCTCGAGATTGAGGCCCCAGTTCGCGACCGGCCCGAGCTTCATGGTCAGTCCGAAGAACGGGAGCATGCGGGTGCAGGCGAGATCGACCTCGCCGTCCTTGCCCTTGACGGTCGCGGCGCTGAGCTGCCCGGCGTCTCCCTTGAGGCCGGTGACCTGCCCGGTCACGAAGCGGATCTTTTCGTCGGCCAGCAGCGCCTTCATCTTGTTGACGCTGTCGGGCGCGGCGCGGAACTCGTCGCGGCGATGGACGAGGGTAAGGCTCCTTGCCAGCGGCTGGAGGTTGAGGGTCCAGTCGAGGGCGGAGTCGCCGCCGCCGACGATGACCAGATCCTGGTCGCGGTAGTCCTCCATCCGGCGCACGGAGTAGAAGACCGAGGTGCCCTCGTAGGCTTCGATCCCCGGCACCGGCGGACGTTTGGGCTGGAACGAGCCGCCGCCGGCGGCGATCACCACGACCTTGGCGACAAAAGCGTCACCGCGGTCGGTCGCGAGCCGGAAGCGGCCATCCGGCAGCCGTTCCAGGGTCTCGACCATGCTCCCGAGGTGATAGCTCGGATGGAAGGGCGCGATCTGCTCCATGAGCTTCTCGACGAGGCCTTCGCCGGTGATCATGGGGTAGCCGGGAATGTCGTAGATCGGCTTCTCGGGATAGAGCTCGGCGCACTGGCCGCCCGGCTTGTCGAGGATATCGACCAGCGCCGCGCTGAGATCGAGCAGTCCGAGCTCGAACACCGCAAAGAGGCCGACCGGGCCCGCCCCGACAATGACGACGTCCTTTTCGATGACGGAGGCTTCGACCGGGGTCTCACGGGCCATGTCGTTCATTGCATCCAGCTCGCCTGATGTCGGTGTCGGGGCGACGCATAAAGGCTCGCCCCGCCAAATCAAAGCAAGTTTGTTGCGGCCGATCCTTGATGCTGAGCAAAAAACGACCGCCGGGCGCATGGACCGCCCGGAGGATCGCGAAGGCCTTATGGTGAAACGGAAGCCGCCTCCGCCTAGCCCTGACGCTCCGGCACGGTGACGACCAGGCCGTCGAGTTCGTCGCGGACGCGGATCTGGCAGGACAGGCGGGAATTGGGCCGGACATCGAAGGCAAAGTCCAGCATGTCCTCCTCCATCGGCTCGGGATCGCCGACGATCTCCCGGAACGCCTCGTCGACATAGACGTGGCAGGTCGCGCAGGCGCAGGCGCCGCCGCACTCGGCCTCGATACCCGGGACGCCGTTCCGGATGGCGTTCTCCATCACGGTCGAACCGTTCTCGGCCTCGACTTCGTAACGGCTGCCTTCGCTGTCGATGTATGTGATCTTGGCCATGAAGTCCGCATTGCAGGAGGCTGCCCGGCGCAGTCCCGCGGGCGATCCGGCGCCCATATAGGCGATCCCGGCCGGAAGCGCCACCCCGCCGGAACACTGGCGGCGCGACGGTCTCCGCCGTCCGTCGCAGATCACTGCTTGAGGAGTTCTGCGATCTCCGCGCGGACCTCACCGACCGAGCGATCCAATGCCAGCAGGCGCCCGGTAACCGGCCCCTTGGCGAGTTCGATCTCGCTCGCGATGTAGGCGACCGAGAGGGCGCCAATGCTCTGCGCGGCCGCGGCCAGTCGGCGGGCTTCCCCGGCTCTCGTTTCGACCGACGCGGCCCGCTTGATCCGGTCGACGCAGTCGGTCGCGTCGAGCAGAAAGCGCCGAAGGGCGTTGTTGCGACGATCGGTGTTGCCGCTCGACTCCCTGGCAAGGTGCTCATGGTCGATCGGCGGCCGCCGACCCCGCGCCGGCCGCCTCGGAGTCGTCCGGTCGATCTCGCTCAAGGACATTCACCCACCCTCTCCACAGCTGCCTGATCGGCAGTCGGAAGGGTTTTATCGCTTTCGTGCCAAACGGGGCGTAAACGCCCGGATCGTGGATGACGCAATTTTCTTAAACCTCTCGCGAGGAATCTTAAGAGATGGTTAACGGGCATCGTTAAGGCCCCGTATACACCGCCTCGGAGGAGGATCAACCAGGCGGCGAAGGAACGTTAACCGAGTCTTGCGAGGGACCATTGACCGCCGCCGCGGCGAGCGCCGTCCGCCACAGGCGACATGGTTACCGTCCGCCACAATCAATCCCCGATTTCCGTGGCTTTGGGCGCCAAAGGACGGCGGCTCGGATTGACTGCCGGAGGCTGCCGACGTGACCCGGAATCGCCGCGATAGGGTCACATTCCCTGCAATCAGTGCGGGAAAATATTGCGGCCGATGGCCGACCATAAGGGGACTTTCCATGGCGATTTCCGCAACCGTGACAAGGCGCTCCAAACCGCTCTTCATGCGGTCCCGGAGCCCTTGGGGAACCGGCGAGTTTCTTGTAGGTCCGCCATCAATGTGCCATTAGGATGGCTTAGCGGCAGCAGGGTGGAGGCCGGGATCGTTAACGATCCAGTAAGCGCGGAAACCACGCCGCGGCGGGGAGCGGGCACGAGGCACATCGTCTTAACGCGTCATTCTCCCCTCCGATGGAAGGTTTGCGAGCGCATGCCGGGCGCCTGAGTAGGCCCGGCTTGGCGGCCGAGATGGTACTGAGTACGGACGCGAGGCGATCAGCATGGCAACGAATCCGCGAAAGACCCCAAATGATGCAGCACTCTCGGCAGTCGAAGAGGCGCTGAGGCTGGACTTCGGGGCAGCCGACGACGGCGGCGAGAAGGAGCGCACCGCGACGCGGCGTCCTCCCGAGCCTCGCGCCCCGGAGGCTCGTGCCGACAGCCGTCGGCCCGAAACCTCCCGCCGGCCCGAAGCCCCGCGGATGCCTTCCCCGCCCCGCCGGTCGGAACCGCTTCCGCCGCCGCGTCGTCCTGACCCCCCCGCGGCCGCGATTGCCGAGCCCGCACCCCAGCAGCTTCCCCCGCCGCCCCAGGCCCAGGCCCAACCACAGCCGCTGCCCCAACCGCCGCCACAGCGCCCTCGCGCCGCCGAGCAGCGCGGTCGCGGTCGCTTTGCCGCAAACGACGATCGCCGGACTGCCGCTACCGGCTATCCGCGCCGTCCCTCCCGTCTGATCTACCCCGCTGCAATGGCCGCCTCCGTCCTGTGGGCGGTGCTGGTCGTCAGCATGGGCATCTCCGGCGACGCCTTTGGCGGCGGCTTCTCGCTCAATTCGCCGAGCACGCTTAACTTCATCCTTCTGCTGCTCCTGCCCATCGGCTTCTTCTGGGCGTTGGCCGCGCTGGCCTGGCGCTCGCAGGAAATGCGGATCGTCTCGCGGACGATCAACGACCTCGCCTCCCGCCTCTCCGAGCCGGAGAACATCGCCACCGATGCGGTCGTCAATGTCAGCCAGGCGATCCGCCGCGAGGTTGCGGCCGTCGGCGACGGCATCGAGCGCGCCATTGCCCGGGCGAGTGAGCTCGAACTGCTCGTCCACAACGAAGTCGCAGCGCTCGAGCGCTCGTATTCCGACAACGAGACGCGGATGCGTGCGCTCATCGACGATCTCGCCGGACAGCGCGAAGCGATCGTCATCAACTCCGAGCGCGTCCGCACGTCGATCGTCTCCGCCCAGGAGTCGCTGTCGAAGGACCTGCGGCTCGCGAGCGAGTCGATCGCCGAGAACGTCACTCATTCCGGCAACCGCATCACCATGGCGCTCAGCGAGCGCGGCGACCAGATCACCATGGCGCTGGGCTCCGCCGGCGAGAACATGGTCGAACAGCTTTCGAGCCGCGGCGAGGACCTCGTCAATCGCCTCGCCGACACTGTCAGCGACGTCGCCGAGTCGCTCGCCGCGACCGGCGCCGAAGTCACCGACGCCCTGCTCGCGCGGAGCGCCGACATCAACGATACGCTCGAGACCACCGGCCGGGCGATGGCCGACACCATCGCCGAGCGCGGCCGCGAGGTGAACGAGACACTGGCTGCGGTCGGTGGCGAGCTGGTCGACAGTTTCGACCGGCGCACAGAGGAGATTACCCGCTCCATCACCGACACCGGCAACCTCGCCGCCGAGACGATCTCGAGCCACGTCAAGGAAGTCAACGAGGCGCTGAAGACCAACTCGGATTCGCTGCTCGTCGACCTTGCCCTGCGCGGCCAGGAGATCAACGACAAGCTTGACGACACCGGCACCCGCATTGCCGAGACCATCACCATCCGCGGCGGCGAGCTCGCCGACCGCCTGTCGCGCACGGGCGACCGCATCTTCGAGGCGATCTCGGTCAACGGCACCGAGCTCAACGAGCGCCTGGCTTCGACCGGCGAGGCGATGTCGAACCTGATCGAGGGCCGTACCAACGCGCTCCGCGAAGCCATCGACGCGGCCTCCTCGGCGGTCTACGAGACCTTCGACGAGCGCAGCGCGGAACTGACCCAGCGTCTCGCCTCGGTCGGCGGCGAGGTGGCCAAGGCCATTGCCGTCCGTGGCATGAAGATCAACGAGACGATCATCGCCTCCGGCAACGAGATCGCGGAGACGGTCGCCTCCCGCGCCGGTGCCCTCCACGAGCGGATCAACGATTCCGGCAATCGCATCGCCGACCGCATCGTCGATCAGGGCAGCGCCATCCATCAGCGGATCGTCGAATCCGGCACCGAAATCGCCGGCGAGATCGAGAACCGTGGATCGGCCATCCACGAGCGGATCCTGTCCTCCGCCCGCGAGATCGCCGAGACCATCGAGAGCCGCGGAACCGCAATCTACGACTCGGTGGTCGAGGCCACCCAGCATGTCGGCGACGCGATCGAGTCGCGCGGCGTGTCCATCCACCAGAAGATCCTCGCCTCGGGCCGCGACGTCGCCAACGCCATCGAGGCGCGCGGCGTGTCCATCCATGAGAAGATCATCAACTCGGGCACTGAGGTCGCCGACGCCATCGAGGGCCGCGGCAGCGCGATCCACGAGCGCATCGTTGAGGTCGGCACCCGCTTCGCCGACGTCGTCGCCGTCCACAGCCGCGAGCTGGGCGATGGACTCGACGACCGCTTCACCCGCATCTCGACGCTGATCGGCGAACGCGGTCCGGCTCTTATCGCCTCGCTCGGCGACCAGGCCCGCGACATGGAGAGCTCTCTCACCGCCCGCCTCTCTGACTTCGGCGACGCGATCCGCGGCAAGATCGACAACGTCTCGGAATCCCTGGAGACCAACGCCCACCGCATCGCCGAGGCGCTCGACCACCGTTCGCGTCAGATCAACCAGACCCTGATCGAGCGGACTCGCGAGATCGCCGAGACCTTCGCCGGCGGCCAGACCGAGTTCGCCGCCCTGATCGACGGCCGGCTGATCGAGGTATCGAGCCAACTCGCCGATCGCACCGGCGAGCTCGCCGACACCATGTCGGAGCGTGCCGATGCCATCGCTGCGGCGCTCTCGGCGAGGACCGACAATGTCGCCGAGGTCGTGCGTCAGACCGTTAACGAGGTCACCCAGCAGCTCATCTCCGAGGCCGGGGATGCCGCCCGGGCGCTGCGGTCCTCGGCTTCCGAGGCATCGAGCGTGCTCGGCCGCACCGTCTCCGAGATCGAGGCGGTTCTCGGCGAGCGGGCGGGTTCGGTCAGCGAATCCCTCGAGGTGCGGACCCGCGAGTTCAACGATGTGCTCGGCGCCCGCAGCAGCGAGCTCGCGGCCCTTCTCGACGGTCGCGGCAACATCCTTGTCCGCACCCTCGAACAGCGGGGCGCGGACGTGGTCGAGATGGTGGTGACGCGCGGCGACCAGGCGGCACGCGCCCTCATCGACAGCAGCGAGCGGGTCACCAACCTTCTCGGCGAGACCAACCAGCGGCTACAGACCGACGTCGCCGAGATCGTCGACCGGCTCGCCCGGTCGAACGAAGCACTCGCTGGCCTCCTCACGGGCGCCGAGGGCAACCTCCTCAAGATCGAATCGACCCTGTCGTCCCGCGCGCAGGAGTTCGGCAAGTCCATCGAGCACGCGGTCGAGTCGACGCAACTGTCGTCGGAAGAGCTCGGCGGCCAGGTCGAGCGGCTGTCGGCGGTCTCGCGCGACATCCTCGACGGTGTCGCGACGGTGGTGAAGCGGTTCGAGGCGCAGAGCGAGTCCCTGACCGAGGCGACCCGTCACCTGACCGAAGTGAACCGCCAGATCGAGACCACGGTCGAGGAGCGCCGCCCGGCCCTCGAGAATCTCGCCGCTGGCCTCCGGGCGCGGAGCGAGGAGCTCGACGGCATGATGCGCTCCTTCACGCGCATCATCTCCGAGACGCTCAAGACCGCCGAGGAGCGGGCGACGGCGGTGAGCCGCATGCTCACCGAGAATACCGCGTCGGCGACCAAGGGCGTGATCGACAACTTCGAGAACCTGAGCCGGACCGCCGGTGCCGAAAGCCGCAAGGCGGCGGAGACGGTCCGCGAGGCCAACCGTGCGCTGATCGAGGAAATCAGTGCCTCGGTGGCCGAAGCCGCCAAGCACTTTGCCGAAGCGACCCGCGAGATGCGCGCCGCCACCAAGGACCTCCAGCACGACCTCGACGAGACCCGGAACGAGATCAAGAAGGGTGTTCTCGAGCTGCCGGAGGAGGCACGGGAGAGCTCGGAATCCATGCGCCGCGTGATCGGCGACCAGATTCAGGCGCTCTCCGAGCTGTCCGAGATCATCGCCCGCCATGGCAAGACGCTCGACATCTCGAGCCCGGCCCTCGGTGAGCGTCAGGTCTCCCGCCAGATCGAGGCGCCCGTAATGGCGACCGCCGTGGGTGGCGAAGCCGCAGCCGCCTGGAGCGACGGCGCCGCCGCCAGCCGGGCTGGCGTCGGCGGTGGCACGCGGCCGATCACCTCCCGGCCCGAGCCGGTGCGTGCGCCGCCGCAGCCTCCGCGTCCGGTCCCTGCCCGTCCGACGCCGGCACCGGCGGCAGTTGCGACGCCCGTCGCTCCCGCCGCGGCGCCGCAGGGCGAGGCCGCGAGCGAAGGCTGGGTGTCCGATCTGCTCCGCCGCGCCTCGCGCGACGAGGAGGCCGGCGACAGCGAGGCGCCGGCCAAGATCGAGACCGCGGCGGCGCCGCGTGCCGAGCTCAATGGTAACGGAGCGGCCGCGCCGGCCGCCAAGGTCGATGCCGACCAGCCGCTCGGCGCGCTCTCGGTCGACATCGCCAAGGCGATCGACCACGAGGCCTCCGTCGAGCTCTGGGAGCGTCACCGCCGCGGCGAGCAGAACGTCTTCACCCGCCGGCTCTACACCTTGCAGGGCCAGCAAACGTTCGACGAGATCCGCAAGAAGTACCAGCGCGACGCCAAGTTCCGCGCCGCGGTGGACCGCTACGTCGGCGACTTCGAAAAACTGCTGGCCGAGGTGAAGCGCAAGAACGGCGACAATCCGACCGCCAGCAATGCCTATCTCGTCTCCGACACCGGCAAGGTCTACACCATGCTGGCCCACGCCAGCGGTCGCTTCGACTAGCGCCGGCGAAGACACAAGACAGATGAGACGAAGCGGCGGGGACCTCCCCGCCGCTTCCGCTTTTGGCCCGTGCCTTGCCAGTGGACCGCCGGGCTCGCGGCTCGCCTTCAGGGCCTCGACGAGCGCCGCGCCGGTGCGCCGGCCTCACCCATCGCAGCGGAAGGCAGAGTCGCCGACCGCTGGAACACCAAAATCAAGAGGGAAGGCCCGCGGACCTTTGTCCAGCGGCCGCATCGGCGTCGCTCAGGCGGCATGCCAGGCACGACATCCGGTCGACATCGCCAGCGGCGATCGTCACGCCTCAGACCACGCCAAGCGTCCAGCGCACCAGTTCGATCAGGACTTCCGACATGGCGGCATCGAGCCCGGCGACGACTTCGCTCGCGGTGCCGCGCGCGACCGTTGCGTCGCCCGTCAGGGTTCGCGTCGCGACGATCCGGCCGTTCGTGTCGTCCATGATCTTCACGTAGACCTCGACATGGGCATAGCCGCCGGTGTCGGAGGTAACGCGATACTCGAAGGAGCGGATATTGGCGATGATCTGGTAGTCGATACTCAGCCCTTCGCCGGGCCGGCCAACCGCCGTCGCCTTGCGCGAGTTCTCGAATGCCTCGATAGCGCGTGCCTGGAACACCCGCGGCATGCGGTCGGGCCATTGGGCGTCGGGATAGTAGTAGAGACGTGGCCCGGCGGCGACGACGATCTTGTCGCTGTCGAGAATCTTGAGCGCGCTTGGCTCGGGCACAAGCATCTGCGCGGTGGTGCCGCCGGGCAGCCGCGGGATCGCCTGGGGCCCGGTGAGATCATAGGTCTCCGGCGGCGTCCCGCGCAGCAGGCTGCACCCCGCCATCGCCAGCGCAATCGCCAGGATCGGCAGGGGCCTCAGCGGCCGGCCTTTACGCAACCTCAGGAACAAGAAGCCCCCACGTCTTGAATGCCGCCCGCGCCTCTCCCGGACAGAAGACGCTGAATCAACGGCGATTGTACTCGCGCACGCCGGAATTGCCACCGAAGACGGCGCCACCGGGATTCCGCGCAAAGTCCGTCACCGCCCGATCGATCCGCGCAACGGAGGCACGAAGCTCGCTGACCAGCGACGAGATGTCGGAAAGGCCGCGCCCCGAGAAGTCGGCGAGGCCCGCCGTGATGTCGTCGGCGCGCGAATTGAAGGTCTCCGCGGTCTGCCGCAGCGCCTTCGCCGCCCCGGTCGCCTCCTGGAAGAAGTTCTTGCCGGCGCCATCCTCGTCGGCGAGCAGCGCGTCGGCCTTGCCGAGGACCGAGTCGATCTTGGTCGAGGCGGTGTTGAGCCGCTCCGCAAGTTGCTTGGCGCTGGCGACGATGGTGTTGATGCTGTCCTTCTGGGCCGACAGGTTGTCGGTGAAGTCCTTGGCGCCGGCGATCGCCGACTTGGCATCGGCGACGATGCCGTCGACCTGGGGCGCGATCGTCTTGAGGCTGTCGGAGAAGCCGGAGAGATTGTCGACCGCCGCCGAGACCTTGTCCGGATCGATGTTGGCGACGACCTTCTTGACGTCGTCGAGCGTTTCGCTGAGGCCCGTCGAGAAACCCTTGAGATCGGTCGCTATGCCCTCGGCCTGGGCGATGACGTTCTGGATGTTCTCCGAGGCATCCGCAGCCCGGCGCATGAAGTCGTCGGTCGAGGTGAGGATGCCGTCGACCTTCACCGGATCCACTGCGGTGACGATTTCGTCCGCCTTGGCGATGATGCCGTCGAGCCGGGACGAGAGACGGCTCGCGGTGTCGGAGAGCTCGGCAACGCTCGCCAGGAAGTCCTTGATGCCTTCGGCATTTTCGGCGAGCGCGCCGGTGAAGGCCTCGACGTTGCGCGTCGTTGCCGTCACCGATTCCTGATTGTCGGCAAGGAACGAGTCGACCCGGCCCACGATCGATTCGAGTTTGTTGACGGCCGAGCCCGCGGCGGCGAGCACATCGGTAAAGGCTGACTGGGATCCCACAAGCTTGGGTGGCGTCATGGTGAAGATGCTGGGCGCCGCGGCCGTCCCGCCAGTCATGTCGATATAGGCGACACCGGTGAGGAAGTTGGAGCCAACCTCGGCTTTGGTGTCGGCCTTGACCGGCGCATCCTCGCGGACCTCGGCCGTCACCAGGACCTTGTTCGGATCATCGGGGTCGAAGGCGAGCCCGGTGACGTTGCCGACCTTGATGCCGGCGAAGTAGACCGCGCCACCCGGCGCGAGGCCGCCGACGCTGCCGCTGAACTCGAAATAGACGGTGGAGCGGATGCCCGTTTCGTCCAGTCGCTTCAGCCAATAGATGAAGCCGAACGCGGCCACGATCACCGCAAGGGTGAACAGGCCGATCAGGGCATACCGGGCGCGCGTTTCCATCGCGACGCCTCAGCGCCCCGTCATGCCGCGCGCGCGGGGGCCGCGGAAGTAGCTCCGCACCCAGGGATGGTCGAACTCGAGCATTTCGGCAAACGAACCCTCGATGAGCACATGCTTGTCGGCAAGCACCGCGATTCGGTCGCAGGCCGTGTGCAGGCTGTCGAGGTCGTGGGTTACCATGAACACGGTCAGCCCCAAAGTGTCGCGGAGCGTCTCGATCAGCTGGTCGAAATCGGCTGCTCCGATCGGATCGAGCCCCGAGGTCGGCTCGTCGAGGAACACGATCTCGGGATCGAGCGCCAGGGCGCGGGCAAGCCCGGCCCGCTTGGTCATGCCGCCAGACAGCTCGGCCGGGTACTTGGAGGCCGCATCGATCGGAAGGCCGACGAGATCGAGTTTGAGCCGCGCCAGTTCATCCATCAGCCCCTGCGACAGGTTGAGATGCTCGCGCATCGGCACCTGAACGTTCTGCAGCACGGTGAGCGAGGAGAACAGCGCCCCCATCTGGAACATCACGCCGAGCCGCCGGTCGATGGCCTCGCGCTCGGCAGCTGTGCAGGTCTCAACGTCGACACCGAAGATCTCGATCCGGCCGGCCCGTTTCGGAATGAGGCCGAGAATCGTGCGAAGGAGCACGGTCTTGCCGGTGCCAGAGGCGCCGACCACACCCAGAATCTCGCCGCTATAGGCATCGAGATCGAGATCCTCGATGACATTGTCCTCCCCGAAGCCGGACGTGAGTCCGCGCACGGCCAGCACGACATCGCCGCGGGGAAGCACGCCATCCTTGACGAGTTCGGCCAGGATCTCAGCCATGCTCAGTAGTCGATCGCTGCAAAGAAGATGGCAAACAGGCCGTCGGCGACGATGACCATGAAGATCGCCTTGACCACCGAGGACGTGGTCCGGCGGCCCAGCGATTCGGAACTGCCTTCAACGTTGAGACCCTCGTTCGCGGCGATCAGTCCGACAATCAGACCCATAAATGGCGCCTTAATGAGGCCGACCATCAGCGTGCTCATGTCCACCGCATCCCGTAGCAGCAGGATGAATCGCTGGAAGGTCATGTCGCCGTAGATGAACGATACCAGCGCGCCGCCGACGAGACCGAAGATGTCCGATATGAAGGTGAGGAGCGGCAGCGCGATGACCAGCGCAAGGATGCGCGGCATGATCAATGTCTCGAGCGGATCGAGGCCGATGACCTGAAGGGCGTCGAGTTCCTCGCGCATCTTCATCGAGCCGATCTCGGCGGTGTAGGCGCTGCCGGAGCGCCCGGCGAGCATGATCGCGGTCAGCAATACGCCCAGTTCGCGCAACACCAGAATGCCGACGAGGTCGACGACGAAGTCCTCGGCGCCGAAGAAGCTGAGCTGGAAGACGCCCTGCTGCGCGACGATCCCGCCGATGAGGAGCGAGATGAGGGCGATGATCGGCACCGCTTGCAGGCCGCTGCGATCGAGGTGGAAGACGATCGAGGTGAAGCGGAAACGCGAAGGACGCGCGATCGAGCGGAGGATTCCCTTGACCACGCCTCCCAGAATGCTGAGCGCCTGAACGATGTCGTTTCTGGCATTGATGGTCGAACGCCCGAGCGCCTCCAGCAACTGAACCAGGATGAAGCGCTGCCGCGGCTGCACGAGCGGCGGGTGCCGCACGGATTCGACCGCCGCGATCAGGCGCCGGGCATTGTCCGACATGCCGACCATCTCGACCGGTATGCCGGACGCGGTGAGCGCACCCGCGATGCGCGTGATCAGCCAGGCGCCCGCCGTGTCGATATGGGTGACGCCGGAAAGATCGACGACGACGGGACCGGATGCGTTCCGCGTCGCCTGCTCGGCCACTTCATCGAGCGCCTCGGCGGTATCGATCACCCAGGCGCCGCGGGCGGCCAGGCGCGTCCCGCCGTCCGCCACCGTGCGGTCGAGCGTTCCGCTGAGAACCGCGTCCGCATCGGACATCCGAACCGTATCCCCGAGAGTGCCTGGCGTGCTTGAGCCCCTGCCCGCCACGCCGTAGTGTCGCGGCGGAGTTTGCCCGCGACCGCGCGTGGCGGCAACCGTGACCGGCCGTGAATGCTTCGACTACTGGACGTTACATCCGAAAAGTGGCCGATGGCGGGCCGATTCTCGATTGCCGGCAGCAGCCGCACCGAGGCCCATGTCGTCGTCGCCGCGATCCATGAAGGCGACCATGTCGGACGCGGCGAATCAGTGCCCCTCGCACGGAACGGCGAAAGCGTGCCCGGCACGATTGCGGCAATCGAGGCCATGGCGCCGGCGATCGCCGGGGGCCTCGATCGCACAGCGCTCCGGGACGCGATGCCGCCCGGCAGCGCCCGCAACGCGATCGACTGCGCACTGTTCGACCTCGAGGCCAAGCGCGCCGGAACCAGCGCCGCCGCAATGGCCGGCCTGCCGTCGCTGCTTCCGGTCGAGACCGCCTTCACCCTCAGCCTTGACGTACCGGAGGCGATGGCCGACGCCGCAGGCGCCGCGGCCCGCCGGCCACTGCTGAAGGTCAAGCTCGGCGGTGCCGGCGATCCGGCGCGCATCGCCGCGGTTCGGGCGGCAGCGCCGGGCGCGCGGCTCCTCGTCGACGCCAATCAGGCGTGGTCGGCGCATGACTTCGAAGAGAACATGGCCGCCTGCGTCGCCGCTGGCGTGGAACTGGTCGAGCAGCCCCTGCCGGTCGGCGCCGACGCGCCGCTCTCTGTCCTGCCGCGCCCGATCCCGATCTGCGCCGACGAAAGCGTCCGCACCGCTGGAGACCTTGACGCCATCGCCGCCCGCTACGACGCGGTAAACATCAAGCTCGACAAGGCCGGCGGGCTGACCGAAGCGCTGACGCTGCTCGCCGAGGCCCGCCGGCGGGGCCTGGCGGTCATGGTCGGCTGCATGGTCGGGACCTCCCTTGCCATGGCCCCTGCCCTCCTGCTCGCCCAGTCGGCCGACTATGTCGACCTCGACGGGCCGCTGCTGCTCGCCCGCGACCGCGTACCGGGCCTCCGCTACGAGGGGAGCATCGTGTACCCGCCCGAGCCGTCGCTCTGGGGCTGACCCGGACGTCGCGCCGCGACTCCTCGGCACCGTCGGCGCCGCGTCAGACCACCATCCGCACGCGCCGCATCCGGGTGAAGGCAAAAAGGACGACCAGGGCGATCACCGGCATGATCGCCATCAGCGCGAACGCGTTCCCGCCGAAATGCGCATAGAGCGGGCCGGCGGCGAGCGTGGAAAGCGCCATCAGCAGCCCCATTACCATCGCCAGCACGCCCTGGGCCGAGGCGATCACCTCGTCCGGGACGACGCGGGCGATGGCGTGCTGGTTGGCGAGATAGACCGCGCCGAAGCTGAACGCATGAAGGCCCTGGAGCGCAAGGTAACCGACGAACCCAGGCTCGAGCGGGAAGCACAGCCAGCGAATGAAAGCGGCGACCGCCCCGATGACGAAGAAACCGTATGGCGCCCAGCGCCCGGCCAGCCGGGACGACACCATGAAGAATACGATCTCGCAGGCGACCGCCGTCGCCCAGAACGTCCCGATCTGGAACCCGCTGAAGCCCTGGTCCCGCCAGAACAGGCTGCCGAAGCTGTAGAGCATGGCGTGGCTCGACTGAATCAGGCCGCCGATCAGGATCAGTGTCAGGAAGGCCGGCTCGCGCAGCACGTCGCGGAACGAGGGCGGCGCCGGCCGCGCCTGGTCGTCGAGGGCGCGGATCGCCCGCGGCGTCACCGGCAGGCCGAACGCCACGGCCACCGTCACGCCCATGGCGGCGATCAGCATCCAGAATACCGCCTGGCTGTGAAGGACGGCGACCACAGCGCCGGCGCCGAGATTGGTGAGGATGAAAGACACCGATCCGCCGATCCGCATCCGCCCATAGTCGAGGCCGAAGCGGCGCATGCCGGTCAGCGCCAGCGCCTCGCCAACAGGCAGCGCCAGCCCCCAGAAGGTGAAGGAGAAGGCCGTCACCAGAAGAATCGGCAGGAATGACTCGGCCCAACCGGCAAGGAGGAAGACGAGCGCTGCCGGCACCATGAAGCAGATCACCGCGAACCGGCGGTTGGGGGCACGGTCGGCAAAGATCCCGGCGAACGGCGTCAGCACCACCCGAAGGATGCCGGGCACCGCGATGATCGTCGCGATCTGGACGTCGGTCAGGCCCCGCGCGTCGAGCCAGACCGGGAAGAACGGCACCGAGACCCCGGCAAAGACGAAGTAGCCGGCGAAGAACAGCCACATGCGGAGCGCATAGTGGGGCGGCGCGGCAGTGGTGGCCGAAGCGGCGAGCATGGCGAGCGGAAGACGCGCGGGAAGGAGGGATGGACTCGGGGCCCGGACTCGCTCCGACCATATACGCGCTCGCGACCGTCCGCGAGTACCTTCGGCGTGGAGCCGACCTTAGGCTGCACCAAGCGCCCGCTCCAGCACCGGCAGGTCGATATTGCCGCCGGAGAGGACGATGGCGATGGTGCGGCCACGGACATCGAGCCGCCCGGACAAAACCGCGGCGAGCGCCACGGCGCCGCCGGGCTCCACCACCAGCTTCAGCTCCTCGAAGGCGAAGGCGACGGCGGCAAGCGCCTCGGCATCGCTCACGGCGACCGCGCGGGCGTCGGCGGCGCGGTTGAGTGCGAAGCCGATGGACCCCGGCGCGGTCGCCATCAGCGCATCGCAAATCGAGCCGGCCTGGCGGGCGTTGGCGACGGGGGTCCCCGCGGCGAGCGAGCGCGCGTAGTCGTCGAAGCCTTCCGGCTCGACCACGACCAGCGCGCAGTCGGGGAAGGTCGCCCGCACCGCGAGCCCAACGCCGGCCCCGAGCCCCCCGCCGCTGCAGGGCACCGCGACCAGATCGGGCACGGCCCCCATGGCAACCGCGTCGGCTGCAATCTCCAGGCCGACCGTGCCCTGACCGGCGATCACGGCGGCATCGTCATAAGGGTGGATCAGGGTCCCGCCCCGTTCGGCGAGCAACGCCGCGGCAACCCGGTCGCGATCCTCCGTCGCGCGGTCGTAAGCCACCACCGTCGCCCCGCTTCGTTCCGTACGGCGCCGCTTCGAGGCTGGGGCATCCGCCGGCATAACGATGGTGGCGGGAACCCCGAACAGGCGGGCCGCCTCGGCCACCCCCTGGGCATGGTTGCCGGAGGAGACGGCAACCACCCCCCTTGCCCGCACCGCCGGATCGAGCGTGGCGACCGCATTGTAGCCGCCGCGGAACTTGAACGAGCCGGTGCGCTGGAGGCATTCGGGCTTGGTCAGCACCCGCGCCCCCGTCAGCGCGTCGAGATAGGGGCTGGTGAGGAGCGGCGTGCGGACGGCAAGGCCGGTGAGCCGCGCAGCGGCCGCCCGCACGTCGTCGAGACCGGGAAGAGACGTGTTCATGCCCCGCGGCGGTATCAGCGCGCCGCGACCTGCGCAACCCTTTGCGGAACCGCATCGTCACCAAGGGCATTGGCGGCGATGACATTGTCGAGGAACTGGCGGGCCGAGGCCTCCCAGCTCCGGGAGAGTGCGAAGGCACGGCAGCGCTCGCGCGGGATGTCGAGAGCGGCAAGTGCCGCGGCCCTGAGGTCCTCCGAGAGCACGCCGACATCGGTCCCGCCGACCACATCGGCCGGTCCAGGCACGGGATAGGCGGCCACCGGCACGCCCGCGGCGAGCGCCTCGAGCAGCACGATGCCGAAGGTGTCGGTGCGGCTCGGGAAGACGAAGACGTCCGCGGCGGCATAGACCTCGGCCAGCGCTTCGCCCGTGCGCATCCCGAGGAAGTGCGCGTCCGGGTACGTCTCCTTGAGCGAAGCCAGCGCCGGCCCGTCGCCGACCACCACCTTGCTGCCCGGCAGGTCGAGAGCGAGGAAGGCGCCGATGTTCTTCTCGACCGCCACCCGGCCGACGAACAGGAAGATCGGCCCCGGCAGATCGAGCGCCGGAGCGCCCACGCGCGGCCTGAACAACGTGGCATCAACCCCGCGGGTCCAAGGCACGAGGTGCTCGAAACCGCGCGCGGCAAGCTCCCGCCGGAGCGATTCGGTCGCGACCATGCAGGCCCGCCCGGCATTGTGGAACCGGCGCAGCACCGCGTAGCTCCAGCGCTGGGGGATTGGCGCCCGCGCCGAAAGGTACTCCGGGAAGCGGGTGTGAAAGCTGGTCGTGAACGGCCGTCCGCTCGAGAGGCACCAGCGCCGTACCGAGTAGCCGATCGGCCCCTCGGTGGCGATGTGGACGGCATCGGGGCGCATTGCCGCGGCCACCGCACCGATCGTGCCCGGCATGGCGCGGGCGAGCCTGATCTCGGGATAGGTCGGCATCGGCCAGGTGCGGAACTCGCCCGGAGTCAGCATCGCTACCTCGACCCCGAGCCGCGT
Organism: Bauldia sp.; assembly: GCA_020442065.1. Lineage (GTDB taxonomy): Bacteria > Pseudomonadota > Alphaproteobacteria > Rhizobiales > Kaistiaceae > Bauldia. Next base: position 15,500 of record JAGRKZ010000144.1, on the reverse strand, counting down.
CAACTCCTCGCCGGTGCGCTCCAGCGTGCGTACGACGCCGTTGACCTGCGGCCGCCATGCGTCCGTCGCAATGAGTAGCTTCACGCGGACACCTTGGCGAGCAGGGGCTGATCCTCGTCCTCGTCGCCCAGCTCGGCCGGGCCGCGGAGCTCCGTCCAGCGGATGATCTCGAACGTGCCGTTGTGATGCTCGGCGATCGCCGTGCAGCTCTCCACCCAGTCACCCGAGTTGAGGTAGGCGAAGTGGCCCGTGTCGCTGATGTGGGCATGATGGATGTGGCCGCAGACGACGCCGTCGGCGCCGACCCGCCGCGCCTCGTTGGCAAGTGCATCCTCGAAGGCGCCGATGTAGTTGACCGCGTTCTTGACCTTGAGCTTGGTCCATGCCGACAGCGACCAGTAAGGCAGGCCGAAGCGCCGGCGGATGCGGTTGAAGCCGGTGTTGAGCGCGAGCACGGCATTGTAGGCGCTGGCGCCGAGATGGGCCATCCAGGCCGCATGGCGGACCACGACATCGAAGATGTCGCCGTGAATGACCAGAAGCTTCCGTCCGTCCGCGGTCTCGTGGATGGCGCGATCCAGAACGTCGACTCCGCCGAAGGTCGAACCGACATAGTCGCGGAGGAACTCGTCGTGATTGCCGGGGATGTAGATGACCCGCGATCCCTTGCGGACCTTGCGGAGCAGTTTCTGGATGACGTCGTTGTGCTCCTGCGGCCAGTACCAGCCGCGTTTCAGCCGCCAGCCGTCGACGATGTCGCCGACCAGGTAGATTTGTTCGGCATCGTGGTAGCGCAGGAAGTCGAGAAGCAGCCCGGCCTGGCATCCGCGACAGCCGAGATGGACGTCCGAGATGAACAACGTCCTGAAGTGCTTCGGAGAAGGCCGATCAAGCACCGGAACCACCTTTCGGTGTAAAGGTCACGGTGCATGTAGCTGATTCCAAAGACAGTTCTGTGACGGAAAACTTGTCGGCCTACTCGAACAGCGTCGGCACGACCGATGCGATCAGCAACACCGCCATGACGATGTTGAAGATGCGCCGGTGGCGATCGTCAGCAAGAAACCGCGCGATGGCCGTTCCGAACAGCGCCCACACGATACCGTTGGGGATGCAGACGAGACCGAAGAGGAGCGCCATCAGCCCGATTTCGAGGAACTGGTTGCCGCTGGGTGTGGTGAACAGTGCGAGGGCGCCGATGATGATCGCCCACGCCTTGGGGTTGACCCACTGAAACGCTGCGGCGCCGAGGATGCCGAGGGGACGTCCCCCCTCCTCCTCGAGCCTGGGACGGCCGGCATTGGCGACCCGCCAGGCCAGATAGAGCATGTAAGCAAAGGCGATCCACTTCAGGATGTCGTACAGCTCCGGAAGCGCCTTGAACGCGGCTTCAAGGCCGAGACCAAGAGCGACGATCATCACCGGAAAGCCAAAGGCAATGCCGAGGATGTGCGGCATCGTCCGCGAGAGGCCCCAATTCGCACCGGACGCCATGACCATGATGTTGTTCGGCCCGGGCGTCGTCGTCGCGACGATGACGAAACCGAGGAGGGGCAGGAAGTTGTCCATGTGCGTCAGCGAGCGCTCGTCGAATCGCCTGACAGATTAGGTCAACGAGACTGTCCTTCCAGGTGTCGCAGCATTCACCCGGGCCTGCAACCCGATTTCGAGGCTTGAGCCGCGCACGAGATCGGGATAGTCCCAACTCAAACAGGGGGCGAAACTGGACCTCGGGATATTCGGCCGCAAGGCCATCGTGTGCGCGTCAAGCCGTGGTCTCGGCCGGGGCTGCGCCATTGCGCTTGCCGAGAACGGCGTCGACCTCGTGCTCAACGGGCGCGACGCTGCGGCCCTCGACGCCACGGCTTCCGACATAGCCGATCGCTTCGGCGTTTCCGTGACGCCGGTGATCGGCGACGCCAGCCGGCCGGAGACCCAGGCCGAATTGCTGGCCGCCTGTCCCGAGCCGGACATCCTCGTCAACAACAACGGCGGGCCGCCGCGACGCGGTTTCCGCGAGCTCGACCGGGACAAGGTCATCGACGGCGTCATCAACAACATGGTCACGCCGATCGAGCTGATTACCGCCGTGATCGACGGCATGGCCGCCCGCGGGTTCGGCCGGATCGTCAACATCACGTCATCGTCGGTGCTGGCGCCGATCGACGGGCTCGACCTCTCCTCCGGCGCCCGGGCCGGCCTCACCGCGTTCCTCGGCGGCGTGCTCCGCGAGGTCGCCGACCGCAACGTCACCGTCAATCATCTGCTCCCCGGCCGCATGGACACCGAGCGGCTGCAGTCCGGCATCGCCCGAAGTGCCGACCGCGATGGCATCGCCTACGACGAGGCGGCTGCCCGGTCGGCGCGGGAAATCCCGGCCCGACGCTTCGGAACGGCGGAAGAATTCGGCCAGACCTGCGCCTTCCTCTGCTCGACGCATGCGGGCTACATCACAGGCCAGAACATCCTCATTGATGGCGGTCTCCTGTCCAGAACGTTCTGACACCGCCGGCATTCCCAAGGAGAAGCGACGACCATGAAACTTTTGCGGTACGGCCCGAAAGGGCGCGAGAAGCCAGGCCTGCTCGACAAGGACGGGGTCATCCGCGATCTGTCCGGCATCATCCCCGACATCACGCCCGCCACGCTGGCGGCCGGGGCGATCGCCAAGGCCAAGAAGGCCCGGCCGGACACCCTGCCGGCGGTCAAGAAGAACGTCCGCATCGGCGCTTGCGTCGGCGGCGTCCGCAACTTCATCGCGATCGGCCTCAACTACACCGACCACGCGATCGAAACCAATTCGCCCATCCCGAAGGAGCCGATCGTCTTCAACAAGGCGCCGTCCTGCATCGTCGGGCCGAACGACGAGGTGACGATCCCCAAGGGCTCGAAGAAGACCGACTGGGAAGTCGAGCTCGCGATCATCATCGGCAAGGGCGGCAGCTACATCGCCGAGAAGGATGCCCTCTCCCACGTCGCCGGCTACGCGGTCTGCCATGACGTCTCCGAGCGCGAGTACCAGATCGAGCGCGGCGGCCAGTGGACCAAGGGCAAGGGCTGCCCGACCTTCGGACCGCTCGGACCGTGGCTGGTCACCCGCGACGAGATCAAGGACGTCCAGAACCTCGCCATGTTCCTCGACGTCAACGGCAAGCGGATGCAGACCGGCAACACCTCGACCATGATCTTCGGGGTGGCGCACCTGGTCAGCTATGTCAGCCAGTTCATGCTGCTCGAGGCCGGCGACGTCATCACCACCGGCACGCCGCCGGGCGTCGGCATGGGCATGAAGCCGCCGAAATTCCTCAAGGGCGGCGAGACCGTGCGTCTCGGCATCGCCGGTCTCGGCGAGCAGACCCAGAAGGTCGTCAAGTTCAAGAAGTGACGATTCCCGCCTGAATTCTTCGTGCGCGGCGCGCCGCGCACGAAGTCCTATTTGCTGCGCCACGCGTGAAGACCCCTCGCATACTGGCCGAGGGTCCGGTGGTCGTCGAGGTCAACCGCGCGACCGGCGGCGCCTTCGAGGAACCGGAACAGCTGACGATCTGGATGACCGCTGCGTCCTGAGCGGAGTGAACCGCCGGGAGAACCGCCGCCCGGAGGCGGCGGCCCTGTCAGTCCGTCTCAGCCCCTGGCGTTCTGGATCGCTGCCCAGACCCTGTCCGGGGTCGCCGGCATGTCGATTGCCGAGATGCCGAAGCCGCGGTTGAGGGCGTCGATCAGGCCGTTCATCACGGCCGGGCACGAGCCGATGGAGCCGGCCTCGCCTGCGCCCTTGATGCCGAGGGCGTTGGTCTTGGACGGCACGTTCCGGGTCTCGAACTGGAACGACGGCAGCCCGTCGGCGCGCGGCATGGTGTAGTCGAGGAACGAGGCGGTGAGGAGTTGTCCCTCGGGGTCGTACACGGTGTGCTCGTAGAGCGCCTGCCCGATGCCCTGAACAATGCCGCCGTGGACCTGCCCTGCGAGCAGGGTCGGGTTCACCGTGGCGCCGAAATCATCGACGATCACGTAGTTGACGATCTCCACGACGCCGGTCTCCGGATCGACCTCGAGCTCCGCGATGTGGGTGCCGTTCGGGTAGGTCGGCTCGGGTTGCTCGAAGGTGTCGTCGAATGCCGTCAGCAGGCTCTTGTCCTTGGCCGCCGCGACGACGTCGGCCAGCGACACCGCCCGGTTGGTGCCGACAACCCGGACACTGCCGTCCGCCAGTTCGAGATCGGCGGCCGCGGCTTCGAGCTGATCGGCGGCGAGCCGCTTGACCTGCTCGGCGAGCTTGATCGCGGCCCGGTCGACCGACACCGCGCCGAGCGGGATCGAGCGCGAGCCGCCGGTGCCGTCGCCGTTGGGCACCTGATCGGTGTCGCCCTGGACGAGGTTGATCTTGTCGTAGTCGAGACCCATGTGGCCGGCGACGAACTGGGCGTAGGCGGTGGCGTGGCCCTGGCCGTTGGTCTGGGTGCCGATGAACACCGTCACCGAGCCGTTGTCGTTGAGCCGGATGGTCGCCTCTTCCTTGCCGGGGAAGGCGCAGGCCTCGACATAGGTCGCGATGCCGAAGCCGCGGAGCTTGCCGCCCGCCTTGGCCTTGTCGACGCGGCCTTCGAAACCGCTGTAGTCGGCAACTTCCAGCGCTCGGGTGAGGTGGCCGTCGAACTCGCCGGAATCGTAGATGCGGCCGCCCTGCGTCTCGTAGGGCAGCGCCTCGGTCGGGATGAAGTTGCGCCGCCGGATCTCGACCGGGCCGAGGCCGGTGTCGCGGCCGCACTGGTCGACCAGGCGCTCCACGAGATAGGCCGCCTCGGGACGGCCGGCGCCGCGATAGGCGTCGACCGGCACGGTGTGGGTGTAGATGCCGCGGCACAGCGCATACATGTTGGGGATGTCGTAGAGGCCGGTGGTCATGGTCAGACCGCCTTCCGGGATCGACGGCCCGTACTGGGACTGGTAGGCGCCCATGTTGGCGAGGAGGTCGACGCGCATCGCCAGGAACTTGCCGTCCTCGTCCATCGCCATCTCGGCCACGGCAAAATTGTCGCGGCCGTGGGCGTCGATGAGGAAGTGGTCGCCGCGCTCGCCGATCCACTTCACCGGCCGGCCGAGCGTCTTGGCGGCGATCGCCGCGAGCGGATACTCCTGGTAGCAGAACGACTTGGTGCCGAAACCACCGCCAACGTCCGGCGTGATCACGCGCATCTTCGACGTCGGGATCTTGAGGATGTCCTTGGCGATGCGGTCACGCATGCCGTGGCCGCCCTGGGTGCCCATGGTCAGCGTGTAGCGCTCGCTCGCCGCGTCATATTCGGCCACGATCGCCCGGGTCTCCATGTAGTTGGCGACGAGCCGGTTGTTGACAATGTCGACCCGCGACACCCGGGCCGCGCGGAGGAACGCGGCGTCGGTCGCACCCTTGCTGCCCCTGGCGCAGTTGAAGGCGACGTTGGTCTTGTATTCCGGCCAGACCAGCGGTGCGTCCGGCTCGAGCGCGCGATGCATGTCGACGACCACCGGCATGGGATCGTAGTCGATCTCGATGGCCTCGGCCGCGGCCTTCGCCTGGTCGAGCGTCTCGGCGACGATAAAGGCGATCGGGTCGCCGACATGCCGGACGATGTCGAGGCACAGCAGCGGATGCTTGGGTATCTTCTGATGAGTGCCGTCGGTCTGGCGCATGCGGATCTTGCACGGCAGGCCCGGCAGGTCGGCGACATCCTCGCCGGTCATGATCAGTCGCACGCCCGGCATCCCCCGCGCCATGCTGAGGTCGCCCAGGGCAATCCTGGCATGCGCCATTGTAGAGCGGACGACAAAGGCGCGCAGCGTGCCCTCCGGCGTGTAGTCGTCGGTGAAGCGGCCCGTGCCGGTGACGAGCGCCTTGTCCTCCTTGCGGCGAACCGGAGCGCCCATGCCGAACTTGAGGGGAGCCGTGTCATTCATGGTCGCTACGCGGCGTAAGCCGTCCTCTTCGCTATGCCCTGCAGGTGGAATCATCCGGCATGGAATATCTGCCGGACGCTTGACGGCATCCGACCAGATCAGCCGGCGAAACGCAACCGCCCCGCCCGGCCCTTGTGAGGGCCGTTCGGCGCTGCTAGCACCTTAGCGCCAAACCGGGGAGGATAGAATGATCGAAGACCATCCGTTGCTGCGGATCCGCAGGAATTTCCCGCGGCCGACCGCGGCCCAGGTCGATGCCTTTCGCGGCCGGCAGACCGGTCACGTCGTCGATGCGCTCGGCGGCAGCGGCGGCCTCGATCCCCGGATCAAGCCGATCGGCGGCGTGAAGCCGTTTTGCGGCGTGGCGGTGACCTGCAACGATGGCCCCGCCGACAACCTCGCCACCTTCGCCTCCCTCACCGTGGTCAAGCCCGGCGACGTGGTGATCTCGACCGCCAACGGGTTCACCAACATCGCGGTGATCGGCGACCTCCTCCTCGGCATGATGAAGAACTCCGGCGTCGTCGCCTTCGTCACCGACGGAGCGGTGCGCGACATCATGGGAATCCGGGCCGTCGACCTGCCCTGCTACGCCGCGGCGGTGACGCCGAATTCCCCGGCCCGCCACGGTCCCGGCACGATCGGCTATCCCATCGTCTGCGGTGCGGCGACGGTCGGCTCCGGCGATATCGTGGTCGGCGACGAGGATGGCGTGGTGGTCGTGCCCTATGATCGCATCGAGGAGACAATCGAGCGGCTCTCGGCCGTCCTCGCCGCCGAGGCCGACCTCGACGCCAAGGTGAAGGCGGGTCTCAAGATCCCCGACTTCTTCCAGAAGATGATCGACAGCGGTCGCTTCAAGTACGTGGATTGATCCGATGCGCATCGCAATCATCGGTTCGGGAGCGATGGGCGCATCGTTCGGCGCCCGCCTCGCCCAGGCCGGAGCCGACATCATCCTCTTCGACAAGGACGCCGGGCACATCGCGGCGATCCGCGAAAAGGGCCTGGCCGTCGCCTCGCCACTGGGTGACGTCGTCCTCTCCCTCCCCGCCACCACCGACCCGGCCGAGATCGGGCCGGTCGACATGGCCCTCGTCACGGTCGACGGCAATGCGATCAAGGCCGCAGCCGCCCTGCTGGTCGACATCCTGCCCGCCGACGCCTTCGCGCTAACCCTCCAGAACGGCATCGGCAATGTCGAAGCGCTTGTCGAGGCGCTCGGCGCCGCACGGGTGATGGCCGGCAACACCTACAACAGCGGGGCCCGACGCGGCCCCGGCCGAGTCGCCCACACCAATGTCGGCCTCACCACCATGGGCGAGCTTGACGGCAGTGAGAGCGAGCGCCTCAAGGCGGTGGCCGGGTTGTTCGAGGCGGGCGGGCTGCCCGTCGCCCTCACCGACAACGTGATGGGGCATGTGTGGAGCAAGTTCGTGCTCAATGTCGCGATCAACCCGGTGAGCGCGGTCACCGGCCTCCGTTCCGGCGAGATCGCCCGCACGCCCGAGGCGCTGTCGCTGCTCGAGCACGTGCTCGACGAGGCGCTGGCGGTCATCGCCGCCAAGGGGATCGAACTGCCCGACGCCGACATGCGCACGCATGTCATCGACCACACCTGGGTCCGCTACAACCGGCCCTCGATGCTTCAGCACATCGAGTCCGGGCAACGCACCGAAATCGATTCTCTTAACGGCGCGCTGGTGCGCGAGGCCAAGGCGCTCGGCATCCCCTGCCCCTTCAACGAGGCGATCGTGATGGTGGTGAAGTCGCTCGAGGCGAGGGCGCGGTATCGCGCGGATTCGCCGGAGATCGACGAGGCCGCCCTCGAGGCCGCCGCCCGGGCCACACCGCGGCCGAAGAGGCCGCACAACCGGGAATGATCCAGACGAACACCGTCACCCGGAGCGAGCGCTCCGAACACCGATCGGGATTCGGAGCGAGCCCTTCAACGCGCCGTCCCAATGAAAGCGTCAGGCACTCCTCCCCAGAAGGATCGCAGGCCTGAACCGATCAGTCGGGCCAGGACCACGAACAGCCCTCCTCGATCAGACCCGAAGGATAACCGGTAAACAGATCCCAGATCCCATTCGACCAAGCAAAGTGATACCGGCCTTCGTGATAACAGTACTGGTTCGGCACCATCTCGTGTTTCTGGTCGCTGTCGATAAAGATCACCACCGGCTCCAGGTCGTAGGTTTTCTCCTGGAATCCGTCGGCACCGCTGTAGTCAAACCGGACCTCCGCGACAGCCTGCTCCAGGTTCAGCGATTCCGCGCAGCTGGTGTTTATGCCGTAATCCCTGCCGCCCGGGCTCAGGGTATTCGCCTGCCATCCATTGCAGGCCGACCTGTCATCGTAGCGACAGAATCTGGACGAATAGTTGAAGACGACATCTTTAGGGCCAGAAATAAATATACAATATTTATATTGGGCCTCCTGGCTATTGGCGTCTGTCGCCCCGATCACCGCCGCTGTTACAAGCGCCGTCAGGACAAGCAGGCAAGGATGCCTGATTCCGAGCCGTTCATTCACAGCCGTGGACGTATCCCGATCCTGTGCAAGCATCCTCTTCATGTCTCCCCCGCCCGAACCGAGTTGCAGCCCGATGGAACATCGCGGGAAGGAAACCTTCAACAGGTTTCCGCCGCGCGCCTCGACAACCGCGGGTTCAACGTCCTCGAAATCAGGTGCTGCGCCGGCCGTTAGCGCGGCACCGGCATAAGGTAGCCGGGGCCAAGCTGGTCGACCCGGGTGACGCCGAGGAGGCCCATCACCCGGTCGATCTCGCTCCGGAAGATCTCGAGGACGCGCGCGACGCCCGCCTCCCCGCCCACCGAGAGCCCCCAGAGCTGCGGTCGGCCGATCAGCGCCGCATTGGCCCCGAGGCACAGCGCCTTGACCACGTCGGCGCCGCGGCGGAAGCCGCCGTCGACCAGCACCGGGATACGGCCGCCGACCGCCGCCACCACCGCCGGCAGCGCATCCATGCCGCTGGCGGCGCCGTCGAGCTGGCGACCGCCGTGGTTGGAGACGATGATGCCGTCGACGCCATACTCGATCGCGCGGGCGGCCTCCTCGGGGTGGAGCACGCCCTTCAGCAGGAACGGCCCCTTCCAGCGCCGGCGGATATCGTCGACGTCGGCCCACGACATGCCGGGATCGAACATCGCCGCGACGTTGGTCTTGCGGAAGTCGACCGGCTTGCCGTCCTTGACGTAGTTGGCGAAGGAGAGGCCGGGCAGTTCGTTCTTCATCCGCCACAGCCAGCCGGCCTTGACCGCCATCGCCGCGACCTGGACCGGCCCGAGCTGCGGCGGGATGGTGAAACCGTTCCGCCGGTCGCGCTCACGGTTGCCGCCGAACTGGTTGTCGATGGTGAGGACGAGGCCGTGGTAGCCGGCCGCCGCAGCGCGGTCGATGAACTGGTGGGTGAAGCTGCGGTCGCGGTAGACGAAGATCTGCATCATCCGCGGCGTCATGCCCGTTCCGGCAAGGTCTTCGAGGGTGCAGATCGATGCGTGGGTGAGGATGAAGCCGGTGCCGGCGGCCATCGTGGCGCGGGCCGAGCAGCGCTCGCCGTCCGGCCAGAACAGCCCTTGCATGCCGGTCGGCCCGACCATCAGCGGCATGCTGAGACGGTGGCCGAACAGCGACACCGAAAGATCCCGCGCGGGGGTGCCGTCGAGCGGCTTCGGCAGGAACGCCCAATCGGCGAAGGCCGCCTCGTTCCGCCGCAGGGTCCACTCGTCCTCGGCCGCGCCATCGGCAAGGTCGAAGACCGGGCGCGGAAGGGTCCGGCGCGCGGCCCGCCGCAGATCGGCGACGTTATAGAGGCGGTCGAGCCTGGCGGGCATCAAAGGCTCCGCAGCATGCGGATGGAGTCGACGAGGCCTGCCGTCGAGGAATCGCGTCCGGTCGCCGCCTCCTTGCCCTCGATCATCGGCAGGAGCTGCTTCGCCAGCGTCTTGCCGAGCTCGACACCCCACTGGTCGAACGAATTGATCCCCCACACCGCGCCCTGGACGAAGATCTTGTGCTCGTAGAGTGCGATGATCATGCCGAGCGTCTCCGGGTCGAGCAGCTTGAACAGAAGCGTGTTCGACGGCCGGTTGCCGGGAAAGACCTTGTGTGGCGCAAGCGTCTCGATGGTCGCGGCCGGTACCTTCTCCGCCTTCAGCTCCTCGCGCGCCTCGGCAACCGTCCGGCCGCGCATCAGCGCCTCGCTCTGCGCCAGGCAGTTGGCGAGGAGAAGCTCCTG
>JAGRKZ010000144.1:0-5218 GCA_020442065.1 Bauldia sp. | reverse complement strand
TGCTGGCCGTTGGTGCCGGGCTCGCCGAACACGATCGGCCCGGTCGCCCCCATCACCGTCGCACCGGCCAGCGTCACCCGCTTGCCGTTCGATTCCATGTCGAGCTGCTGCAGGTAGGCCGGCAGTCGCTCCAGCCGCTGGGCGTAGGGCAGCACGGCGTAGGTCGGAAAGCCAAGGACGTTCCGGTACCAGATGCCGATCAGGGCCAGGATCGCCGGCATGTTCTGCTCGAGCGGCGCCGAGCGGAAATGGTCGTCCATCGACCGGGCGCCCGCCAGGAACGCCGAGAAGTTCGCCGGGCCGATCGCGATCATCAGCGGCAGGCCGATCGCCGACCAGATCGAATAGCGACCGCCGACCCAGTCCCAGAATCCGAAGGTGCGGTCCTCGGAGATGCCGAATTCCTTGACCTTGGGGATCGCCGTCGACATCGCCGCGAAATGCGCGCCGACATGGTCCTCTCCGAGCTTTTCCACCACCCAGCGCCGCGCCGTCGCGGCGTTGGTCATGGTCTCGATCGTGGTGAAGGTCTTGGACGCGACCAGAAACAGCGTGCGGCCCGGATCGAGCGTAGCCAGCGTGTCGCGGATGTCGGCGCCGTCGACATTGGAGACGAAGTGGAGCCGCGGTCCGTCCTGCCAGGGCCTGAGCGCCCGCACCGCCATCCGCGGCCCGAGGTCGGAGCCGCCGATGCCGATATTGACGACGTCGGTGAACGGCCCCGCCGCGCCCTTGATCGCGCCGGAGCGGATGTCGTCAGCGAACGCCGCCATCGCGTTGAGGACCCTGTGGACGCCGGGCACGACGTTCTCGCCGCCGACCCGATAGACCTCGTCGGGCGCAGCGCGCAGCGCGACGTGGAGGACCGGCCGGTTCTCGGTCCTGTTGATCGCCTCGCCGGCAAACATCGCCGCCCGGCGGCCTTCGACGTCCGCAGCGCGCGCAAGGGCGAAGAGGCGGGTCATGGTCTCGGCGTCGACAAGGTTCTTCGAATAGTCGAGGAGCAGGTCGCGGAATGACATCGAGAACTGCTTGAAGCGGCCGGGGTCGTCGGCGAAGCGCTTGCGAAGCTGCACCGACGTCGCCGCCTTCCGATGCACCTCGAGCGCCCCCCAGGCCTTCACCATGTCGGCATTCACCGTTCGTCCCTCCCCCCCGATCGCGGTCCCTGACCTCACCATAGACGCGGGCGACGGCCAGCGGGAGTCTCGCCTGAAGCCGCGCTACCTCAGCCAGCCCGCGATCCGGTCCATCGCCTCGGCCATGTCCGGCGTGGTGCCCGCGAAGGAAAAGCGCATCCACTGATGACCATTGACCCGGTCGAAGTCCGGCCCGGGCGTCGCCGCAACCCCGGCCTCGGCCAGCATGCGGCGGGCGAAGTCGATCGAATCGTTCGAGAAACGCCGCACGGAGGCGTAAATGTAGAAGGCGCCGTCGGCGGGATGGAATTCGTCAAAGCCGATGGCGGGCAGGCGATCGAGCAGGATGCGGCGGTTCTCGGCATAGGTCGCCTTGATCACCTCGAGCTCGGGACGCGAGTCGAAGGCGGCCGTGGCGGCGATCTGCGACAGCTCCGGCGCCGAGATATAGAGGTTCTGCGCGAGCCGCTCGCACGGCCGAAGCAGGTCTTCCGGCAGCACCATCCAGCCGATCCGCCAGCCGGTCATGCAGTAGTACTTGGAGAAGGAGTTGACGACGATCGCGTGCGGCGAAAAACGGAGCGCGGTCTCGGCTTCGCCGTCGTAGACGAGGCCGTGATAGATCTCGTCGGAGATGAAACGGAGGCCGAGGTCGTGGGCGGCCTCGATCAGCGCCCCGAGCGCCTCCGGCTGCATCACCGTACCGCTCGGATTGGCGGGGCTCGCCACCAGCACCCCGGCGAGCGGCTTGTCACGGTGCGCGGCCTCCAGCAGCTCCGGCGTCATCACGTACCGCGAGGCGGCCTCGACCGGCACTTCCACCGCTTCGAGCCCGAGAGCATGGAGGAAGTTGCGGTAGGCGGGATAGCCGGGCGAAGCGAGCGCAATGCGCTCGCCATGGTCGAAGGCGGCAAGGAAGGCGAGGTTGAAGGCCGCCGACGAGCCGGTCGTCACCGCGATCCGATCCGGCGAGACGTCGATGCCGTGAGCGTCGGCGTAGCTGCGGGCGATGCGGGTGCGGAGCGCCCGCAGCCCCATGGCCTCGGTGTACGCGATCCGACCATGCTCCAGTGCCGCCCGCGCCGCTGCCAGCACGGGTTGCGGCGCCGGCGCCCCCGGCTGGCCGACTTCCATGTGGATGACCCGCTCGCCGGCAGCCTCGCGGTCGATCGCCGCCCGCATCACCTCCATGACCATGAAGGGATCGACCGCGCCACGCCGTGATGGCGGCCGGGGACCGGGCGCGGGTGGGATCTGGTGGCTCGACAAGTCTCTCTCCTGCCCCATTTTGCGGTCATTCACCGGCGTTCCGAAACCCCGCGCCGACGGGCGCGACCCCGCGTGCGGAGAGCTGCGGACGATGCCGCAACGAACGGACGGACCTTCGCGATCGGATCCTGTGGGTAACAGCCCGGTCACGGGATGGAAAGGGCCGCGCGGTCGCGCTGCGCGCCGTGCCGCGGCGGCGACGGTCATGCTGGTGTGCGCAGCGGCCCGGGCTGCCGCCGCCGACATCAACATCGCCCGTGACGCCGAGACCGAAGCCCTGCTCCAGGAGTACGCCGCGCCGGTCTTCGAGCAGGCCAACATCAAGGCCGGCAACGTCCAGATCTTCCTCGTCGTCGACCCGACCTTCAACGCCTTCGTGGTCGATTCGAAACGCATGTTCGTCAACACCGGCGCGATCATCGCCGCCGAGACGCCCAACGAGATCACCGGCGTGATCGCCCACGAGGCAGCCCACATCAATCACGGCGACCTCGCCGGCATGCGCCAGACCATTGCCCGCAGCACCACCGCCGCGGTGATCGCCTCGCTGCTCGGCGCCGGTGCGGCCGCGGCCGGCGCCGCCGCCGGCATCGGCGACCTCGACCAGGCGGCCGCCGCAATCATGACCGGCTCGATGCACGTCGCCGGTCGCAATATTCTTTCCTATGCCCGGGCCCAGGAGAGCGCGGCCGACACCTCGGCCATGGAATATCTCAAGGCCACCGGCCAGTCGGGCATGGGGATGGTGGCGGTCATGCGCCGCCTTGCCGACCAGATGCTGCTCTCGGCCCGGAACGCCGACCCGTACGTCCAGAGCCATCCGATGCCGGCCGACCGGCTGCAGGCGCTGGAGCACCTCGCCCGGCAGAGCCCCTATGCCGATCGCAAGGATGCCACCGATCTCCAGCTCCGGCACGACCTCGTCCGGGCCAAGCTGATCGGCTTCACCTTCACCCCCGCCCAGGTCGGCCGCTACTACAAGGACGGCGATCCGAGCCTGCCGGCGCGCTACGCCTGGGCGATCGCCTCCTACCGCACCGGGGCGCTCGCCCCGGCCCTGAAGAGGATCGACGCGCTCATCGCCGACATGCCCGACAATGCCTATTTCTGGGAGCTCAAGGGCCAGGCGCTGCTCGAGGGTGGCCGTCCGGCCGAGGCGGTCGAGCCGCTGCGCCAGGCGGTGTCGCTGGCCCCGTCCTCCGGGCTCCTCCGGATCATGCTCGGCGAGGCGCTCGTCGCCACCGAGCAGCCGGCCAACGTCAAGGAGGCGATTCCCAACCTCAATGTGGGCCTCCAGAAGGACCCTGACGTGCCGATCGGCTGGCGCACCCTCGCCCGTGCCTACGCCCTCCAGAACAACCTGCCGATGGCGGATCTCGCCACCGCCGAGGAACGTTTCGTCATCGGCAAGTATGACGAGGCGCGAATCCACGCCGGGCGGGCTCAAGAAAGTTTGAAGCGGGGCTCGCCGGCTTGGCTTCGCGCCGACGACATTCTCACCTATAAACCGCCCAAACCGCCTCACTGATGGCGCACCTCCCTGCGCCCGACCGGAGACTGCCCCCGATGAGCCTTCGCACCATCGCCATCGCGACCACCGCCGCCGTGATCATCGGCGCGGGCGGATATCTCGCTGGCGCCATGATCGGCCAGAGCGACGCCACCGAGACCACCGCCGAGACGGCCGCTCCCGAGCCCGCCGCCGCGCCGACCGTTGTTGCGCAATTGAGCGACACCCAGCGGCAGGAAGTCGAAGGCATCGTCAAGGACTACATCACCAAGAACCCGGACTTCATTCGCGACTACCTGCTCGCCAATCCCGAGGTCATCCGCGACGCCATCGACGAGCTCCAGCGCAAGCAGGACGAGGCCGAGCAGGTCGCGCAGGTGGCCGCCATCGACCAGAACCGCGACCTCCTGTTCTCGTCGCCGCGCCAGGTGGTGATGGGCAACCCGGCGGGCGACGTCACCCTCATCGAGTTCTTCGACTACAACTGCGGCTACTGCCGCCGCGCCCAGGCGGACATGCAGCAGCTGATCGCCGACGACCCCAATCTCAAGGTCGTGCTCAAGGAGTTCCCGGTGCTCGGCGACGGGTCGATCGAGGCTGCGCAGGTCTCTGTCGCGGTCAGCCTCATCGCCCCCGACAAGGCCGCCGACTTCCACGACGCGCTCCTCGCCCAGAGTGGCCAGGTCAATGGCGACGTGGCGCTGGCCGTGGCGGAGGGCCTCGGCCTCGACCGCGATGCAGTCAAGGCCAAAATGGACTCGCCCGAGGTCAAAGACACCATCACCGAATCCTACGTGCTCGCCCAGGCGCTGTCGCTGACCGGCACCCCCTCCTATGTCACCAGCGGCGAAGTGGTCATCGGGGCGGTCGGCTACGACGCCCTCAAGGAGAAGATCGCCACCGCCCGCGCGAGCTGCAGCACCGAGGTGTGCTGAGCGGAGGCCCTTCCAACCCGCACTTTTCCTTTCCCTTCCCCGGACAAGTCCCTATAAGGGCGCCACTTCCGGGCGACGGTCGCGCCGCCGCCCGCTTCTGCATGGTTTCAAGCAGACGGACATGGCCGGAACCGTATTCGTCCTCAACGGACCGAACCTCAACATGCTCGGGGTGCGCGAGCCGTCGATCTATGGCGGCAAGACGCTTGCCGCCATCGGCGAGGATTGCGTTGCCGCCGGCAAGGATCTCGGCCTGACCGTCGATTTCCGCCAGTCCAACCATGAGGGCGTGCTGGTCGACTGGATCCAGGAGGCGGCGACCGCCGCGGTCGGGATCGTGATCAACCCGGGCGCCTACACCCACA
>JAGRKZ010000015.1 GCA_020442065.1 Bauldia sp. | reverse complement strand
GCTTCCACAAGTGCAGCCAGGACGAGTTTCTTGCCATGGTCCGTGGCTACGTCGCCCACTATGGACTTGTCGTCGACGACGAAGACCTGCAGCGCGAGGCGCTCGAGTGGTCGACCACCCGCGGCGCCCGCTCCGGCCGGGTCGCCTGGCAGTACATCCAGGACCTTGCGGGTCGCCTCGGTGTCCGCATCTGAAACGGAAAACGGCCCGCCAGCGATGCCGATGGCGGGCCGATTTCCGATCTGCGCAAGGCCTCAGGTGCCGGACAGGTAATCCATCGGATTCACAGGCTTGGCACCTTTGCGCAGTTCGAAATGGACCTGCGGCGACGTCACCGATCCGGTCATGCCGGCGAGCGCGACAGTCTGGCCGCGCTGCACGGTGTCACCGCGGTTGACGACGATCGTGCTGTTGTGGGCGTAGGCCGAAACCCAGCCATCGGCGTGCCGGACCAGAACCAAGTTCCCGTACCCCGCGAGTTCGTTGCCGGCGTAGATCACGGTTCCGGCCTCGGACGCCTTCACCGACGTCCCCTCCGGCACCGAGAGGTTGATGCCGTCATTGCGCTCGCCGGTGGGCTTGACGCCGAAATCTGCGATGATGCGGCCACGGACCGGCCACCGGAACGTGGTGCCGTTAGAAGACGGCGGATCGGCACTGGTATCGACCGCAGCGACTTCCGTCGGTTTTGCCGCCGGCGCGGCCATCGGGACCTTCGGCACCTCGGGTGCTGGTGCGGTCGCCGGCACGGCTTCCGCCGTCGGCAGTGTACCGAGCGTCTGGGGTGGTGTCCCACGCGTTTGCGAACCGGTGTCGGCCGTGAGCGCGGCGGTCTGCGTGGTCGCCACGACGCCGGCCCCGGGAATCCGGAGCTTCTGCCCGACCCGCACAGTTTCGCTGGTCATGCCGTTGAGAGCCATGATGTCGCGGGCGCTCACCCCTTGCGCCCTGGCGATGCCGTAGAGGGTCTGGCCCGGCTCGACGACGTGAATGACGCTCCCGCCGGCGACGGCAGGTGCCGGTGCGGTCGCAGCTACCGGCGTCGGCAACGGCTGATCGGCGGCATAGGCCTGCGTTGCTTGCGGGATCACCAGCGCCCGACCAACCGTCACCTGCGTCGGGCTTGATATGCCGTTCGCCCGCGCAAGTTCCTGGATCGGCACGCCGTACTTGATCGAAAGGGTCTCGAGCGATTCACCCGGACCGACCGTGATCACCTGGCCGGCCGCGCTTGAGTACGCCGGGTTGGCGCCGCCCGCGAGATTGATAGGACCGCCGGCCGTGCCTGGAGGGGGCGGCAGCTGCGCGTTCGCAACCGTTCCGCCCTGCCCGCCGCCGATGATCGCCTGTTGGTTGGGTGTGGAGCCGGTGAAGAACGGCTCTTTCATTCCGTTGCCGCCGGTGCTGCACGACGCGGCCAAGCCCGCGAGGACCGCAACGGTGCCGGCTTGCGCCAGGATCCGCCCCCGCCGGGCGGCTACTCGGTTACGCATCGCTCAACTCACACAGGTACGCCAAAGTGAACGATCCCGATTAGACCCCGGTAACGTTGACAAACGTTTAAGGCAGGGAAGCTGTGCCGCGACTTTCCACTGCGCCGCATGGAATTCGTCGACAATGACGCCGAATCGGCACATTTCGCCGTAGATGATGCGTTACTCGCGCGTCGCCGACGTCGATCAGCCAGGGGATTATTGTCTTGAAGCTATCCGCCCTCGCCCTCGCATTTGCCACTGCCTGGTGCCTGCTGGGTCCGGCCGCACAAGCCGAGAGTTCTGCCGTGGTGTTCTCGGCGGCCCCGGGAAGCAAATCGGCTTACGCCGTCAGTTATTGGCGAGGCGGGTCCTACGCCGGAAAGCCGACCCCCGTCACCGTGGTCAGCTACAGTCTCGATGTCACCATCAAGTCGGCGTCGCCGGAGGGGACTGTTGCCACTGTCACCCACAGCGCCGTCGATGTTTCCGTCAATGGGCAGCGGGTGCTGGTGCCGCCGGATTTTGACAGCCTGCTCTACATGGCCGCCGATGGCCTGCCGATGGAGATCACGCTTGCCGCCGACGGGATCGTCGGTGAGGTCGGCGACTGGGACAATGTCAGGGCGACGCTCCTCCAGCGCGCCAAGGAAAAGTCTGCCAGCGATGCGGCCCTGGCGCGCACCGCCGAGGAGTTCTTCGCCGGACTCAGCCCCGCCGCCGCTGCCGAGATCTTCGCCCGGCCCCTCGCCCTGAGCGCCGCCGGTCGCATCGTCCAGCTCGAGGCGCCCGGCCGCCGTCAGGTCGAGGCCAAGGGCGTTGCCCTCCCCTCGTTCACAAGCAACGCCAAGGGCAATTGGACCTTCTCCCTGATCGATGCTCCGACCCGGAACCGGGTGCCCGGCGCCGTCACGGTCGAATGGTTGGGCGTTCCGAACGCGGAGGATCTGCGCTCGATCCTCAAGACCGTCGCCGCGCAATTTAGCGAGATCGACCCGGAGAGCGCGCCGGCCCTGTCCGT
Organism: Bauldia sp.; assembly: GCA_020442065.1. GTDB lineage: Bacteria > Pseudomonadota > Alphaproteobacteria > Rhizobiales > Kaistiaceae > Bauldia. Next base: position 23,621 of record JAGRKZ010000015.1, on the reverse strand, counting down.
CATCGAGCGCGATGCGCGCATGTGGCAGCGTTTTCTAGCCAGCTACGAGCCCGACACCGGCCGTCTGATCGAGATGTCCGGCCAGATGGAGCTCGTCGCTGGCCCGATCCAGCGCAAGGTCGCAATCGAGGCATCCACGAAGGTGGAATGAACGGCCGCGCCTACCGCTGCGGGCCGCCGAGGGCGATTTCGCGCTCGGCTCGGAAGACGTTGGCATAGAGGTTCGCGATCCACTGCCGTCCGCTGGAGGTGACGTTCAGATAGCGGATCGCCTTCTGGACGTGGGGCGCGACGCTGTTCCAGTAGAACTGCGGATACTTGTGGATCAGGTCGGCCGGGTTGTCGTAGCCGAGCTGCCGGTTCATCCCGGTTTCCTCGAACTCGTGATAGAGGGCGTTCGCCTTGCGGATATAGTGCGGGTCGCCGAGCTGGCCGATCAGGTCGGCAGCGCGCAAGAGGCCCGCCTCTTCGTCGATGCGCTCGACCTCCGACGGCAGCGACGACGGGAAACGCGTCCCTTCCACGGCACGGGCGATCCGCGCCGGGTCGAGGAACTCGAAGTCCTTGAAGCGGTCGAGGATGAAGAGCTTGCCGCGATCGACATGATACGGCAGCAGGGCGGCGTCCGACGCGCCGCGCTGGAGCTTGACCTTGGTGCCGTTGGCATCGACCACGAAGCTGTCATCGCGGTCGGCGGCGAGGAGCCCCCGGACATAGCCGATGTCATGGGCAAGGCAGCCGATGATGACGTGCGCATAGTCGGTCGCGGTCGTGTGGGTCTGCAGCGCCCGCCCGCGCATGATGTCGTGGCCGACCAGCGTCACCAGCATCGTGTGCTCGACATTGTGGTAGAGCGCGTCGCTGTTGCCGATGCACTCCACGGCGATCCGCGCCACCGATGGCACCAGTTCCACCAGTCGGCCGTCGGTGAACTCGAACCGGCGCGTCATGTACTGCGCGAGGAAGTCGCCGAGCGCCTCCGCTGCGAGCTGCGGAATGGTGATCATCCCCGTCCATCCCCCCGTTTGGTTCCGGGGTGAGAGTACACGATTTTCTTCGCGCGGAACGTGCCGGTTTGATCGGCGTTCGCCCTGGTGCCCCGTCTTCCTAGAGTCGAGCAGCGATGCCCGGGATCAAGGGCACGAACCGGACGTCGGCCAGGTCCGTTGCCTCGAAGCCTTCGGCATGCCGGACCAGCCGCCTGAGTTTCTGCACCCCGTCCAGCGGGCCGATCGGCGCGACGATGACGCCGTTGATGCCGACTTGATCGAGGAGCGCCGGCGGAACCTCCTCGGCTGCCGCAGTGACGATGATGCGATCGAACGGCGCTGCCTCGGGCCAGCCGCGCGCACCGTCGCCGACCATTGTCGTGATGTTGGTGAGGCGCAGGGTCTTGAAGCGCGATTCTGCTGCCGCGACCAGGGTCCGGAAACGGTCGATCGTGTACACCCGCCGACAGAGCTTCGATAGCACCGCGGCCTGGTAGCCCGTGCCGGTGCCGATCTCGAGCACGCGATCGCGCGGACCGAGATCGAGGGCCTGCGTCATCATCCCGACGATGACCGGCGCCGAAATCGTCTGCCCGCAGTCGATCGGCAGGGCGCGCTCCGCATAGGCTTCGCGCTGGCTCTCGTGCGGGACGAAAAGATCGCGCGGCACGGCTTCCATGGCGGCGAGAACACGCTGCTCGGTCACGCCGGCCCGACGCAGGCGGAGGATCAACTCGGCCAGCCGGACCCGTCGCGCCTCCGTCTCGTCGAGATCGTGCATCGGCTGTCAGCCCTGCGCGAAGTGACGGCGAAGCGGCTCGCCGAGGTCGTAGGCGGTCATGTCGAGGCGAAGTGGCGTCACCGAGATCGCGCCGCGGTCCAGCGCCTCGAGATCGCTGCCCGGAGCAATGTCCGGCTTCTCCCGCTGATAGGCGAGCCAGAAGTAGGGATTGCCGCGGCCATCGACGCGAGCATCGATGTGGAGGCCATGCGTCAGGCGTCCCTGCGTGGTGATCATCATGCCTTCGACTGCGTCGGGCATCCGGTTGGGGAAGTTGATGTTGTAGACGATCGCGGGCGGGAAACCGAAGGCGAGGATCTTGCGGATGATGTCCGGCGCATAGGTCTCCGCCGTCTCCCAGGGGATGTGCCGAACCCCCTTCTCGAAGGTATAGGCCTGGCTCAGCGCCACCGAGGGGATGCCGAGAAGGGTGCCCTCGAACGCGCCTGCAACAGTGCCGGAATAGGTGACGTCGTCAGCCGCGTTCTGGCCGGAATTGACCCCGGAAAGGACCAGGTCCGGCCGACGGTCGAGCAGCCGCCGCACGGCCATGATCACGCAGTCGCTGGGGGTGCCGCGGAGCGCGTACTTCTGCTTCGAGACCTCGCGGAGCCGCAGCGGGTCGTTGAGCGACAGCGAGTGCGAAAGCCCACTCTGGTCGGTCTCGGGGGCGACCACCCAGACATCGTCGGAGAGGGCGCGCGCGATGCGCTCAAGCACCTCCAGCCCCGGAGCATGGATACCGTCGTCGTTGGTGATGAGGATGCGCATAGGATCCCTGGGGCTTCGCGTGGCGGCTGAGGCAAAAAGCGAATAGAGGTGCTGCGCCCCGCTGACAAGCGCTGAGGCCGTGATCAGCCGGCGGCCCGGCGCTCGCGGCTCGCGGTGCGCAAGCTGGTTGCCACGAACACCAGCACGAACGTGATCGCCATCAGAAGCACGACCGTGGGTGCCGGGGCGCTGTCGATGAAGAAGCTGAGATAGACCCCAACGAGGGACGCGCCGACTGCGATAATGGAGGCGACGGCCATCATCGACCCGAAGCTTCGCGTCAGCAGGAAGGCGATGGCGCCGGGGGCGATCAGCATTGCGATCGCAAGGATGATGCCGACCGCCTTGAGCGACGCGACGATCGTCAGCGACAGGATGACCAGCAGCCCGTAGTGAAGCGCCCGGACCGGGAGACCGATGGCGCGCGCTTGGATCGGGTCGAAGGCATGGAGCAGGAGGTCTCGCCACTTGATCAGGATCACGGCCGCCACCACCGCCGCGATGACGCCAGTTTCGAGGATGTCGGGCCAACCGACACCGAGGATGTCGCCGAACAGGATATGGTCGAGATGCACGTCCGATTGGATCTTGGTGTAGAGGACGAGCCCGAGGCCGAACATGCCGGAGAACACGACGCCCATTACGGTGTCCTGCTTGATGCGGCTGTTCTCCTTGAGATAGCCGGTGGCGAGCGAGCAGACCATGCCGGCCGCAAACGCCCCGACGCCAAGCGGCCAGCCGACGATATAGGCGATCACCACCCCCGGCAGGACCGCATGGGAGACGGCATCGCCCATCAGGGCCCAGCCCTTCAGCACCAGGAAGCACGAAAGCAGTGCCGCAGGCACGGCCACCAGAACGGCGATGACCATCGCCGTCTGCATGAACTCGAACCGGAAGGGCAGAAGCAGCGTGTCGATCACGGCGTTGCTTCCAACGCTTCCGCCGCCCGGCGACGCGCGGCGATCAGGCCGTGCTTCGGCGCGAAGAAGAAGGCGGCCAGAAACAGAAGGGTCTGGAGGACGACGATCACACCGCCGGTCGCCCCGTCGAGGAAGTAGCTGAGATAGGCCCCGACCAGGCTGGTCGCCGCCCCCATCACCACGCTGATGGCGATTAGGCGCGGAAAGCGATCGGTCAGCAGATAGGCCGTTGCACCCGGGGTGACGACCATCGCGATGACCAGAAAGGCCCCGACCGTCTGCAGCGCGGCCACGGTCGACACCGAGAGCAGCGTGAAGAAAACGATGCGAAGGACTGTCGGGTTGAGGCCCACGGATCGCGCGTGGCTCTCGTCGAAGAACACGACCATCAGGTCCTTCCACTTCGCCAGTAGCACCGCGAGGGAGACGAACCCGATGATCGCGAGCTGAATGGTGTCCTCCGGCGTAATCGCAAGGATGTTGCCGAGCACGATGGTCTGGATGTTCACCGCCGTCGGCGCGAGCGACACCATGAAAAGCCCGAGGCCGAAGAACGAGGTGAAGATCAGTCCGATGATCGCGTCTTCCTTGAGCCGCGTGCGCTGGTTGAGAAAGAGCATCGCCCCCGCCGCGAGCCCGCCCGCAATGAACGCGCCGAGCGAGAACGGCAGGCCGAGCATGTAGGCGCCGGCCACGCCGGGCACGATCGAGTGGGACAGCGCGTCGCCGATCAGCGACCACCCTTTCAGCATCAGGTACGCCGACAGGAAGGCGCAGACGCCGCCGACGAGCGCACTCACCCACATGGCGTTCTGCATGTAGCCGTACGAGAACGGCTCGAGGAGCAGGTCCATCAGCCCCCTGCCCTTTCGTCCGGCGGTGGCGACTTGCCGTAGAGGACCAGCGCGCGCTCGTCGTCGGTGATGACGTTGACCGACTGTCGTCGCCCGTCCTCGGCCTGGCGAAGCGTGATGTGGCGAAGAACCCCGCCGAACGCGCGCTCGAGGTTGGCCTGCGTGAACACCTTCGCCGTCGGGCCGAACGCCAGGACCGTACGGTTGAGCAGGATCGCCCGATCGCAAAACTCAGGCACACTGCCGAGATTGTGGGTGGAGACCAGCATCACGCGCCCTTCGTCGCGGAGGGCCCGCAGGAGGCCGGTGATCGCTTCCTCGGTCTTGATGTCGACTCCGGTGAAGGGCTCGTCGAGCAGGATGACCCTGCCATCTTGCGCTAGGGCGCGGGCGAGGAAGACGCGCTTCTTTTGCCCGCCGGAAAGCTCGCCGATCTGCCGCTTGCGGAAGTCGCTCATCCCGACTCGGGCGAGCGCGCTTTCGACAGCCGCGTGATCCGCCGCCCCTGGCACGCGGAACATGCCCATGTGGCCATACCGGCCCATCATCACCACGTCCTCGACCAGCACTGGAAAGCTCCAGTCCACCTCCTCGCTCTGCGGCACGTAGGCCACGAGATTCTGCTTGAGGGCGATGTCCACCGGTCGGCCGAGAATCCGGATCGATCCCTTGGCGGCGCGCACGAATCCCATGATCGCCTTGAACAGGGTGGACTTGCCGCTTCCGTTCACGCCGACAAGCGCGGCGATCGTGCCTTCGGGGATGGCGAACGTGGCGTCGCGAAGCGCGGTGAAGCCGTTCCGGTAGGTGACGGTGACACCGTCGACCGCGATTCCCGAGCCGTCCTCGGTGCCAGCCTCTGGGTGGGCGGCCGGCGCGTCGATGGTCACGGCGCGAGCGCCCTGGCGATGGTGTCGGAAGTCACCGTGAGGAGATCGATATAGGTAGGAACCGGCCCGTCCGCGTCACTGAGCGAATCGACATAGAGCACCCCGCCATAGGCCGCCCCGGTCTCGCGGGCGACCTGCCTCGCCGGCTTGTCCGAGACGGTGCTCTCGCTGAACACCGCCGGCACCGCGTGCTCACGGATGATGTCGATGACCTTCCGGACCTGTTGCGGTGTCCCCTGCTGGTCGGCATTGATCGGCCAGATGAACGCTTCCTTCAATCCGAAGTCCCGAGCCAGATAGCTGAACGCGCCTTCGCTGGTGACAAGCCAGCGGCGTTCCTCGGGGATAGCGTCAAGCTCCACCCGGATCGGATCGATGGCCGCCTTGATCCTGGCCTTGTAGGCGTCCGCGTTGGCCCTGTAGGTGTCGGCATTGGCCGGATCGTATTCGACGAAGGCATCACGGATGTTGTCGACATAGATCATGGCCGTGTCAGGCGACATCCAGGCGTGCGGATTCGGCTTCCCGGTATAGGGGCCTTCTCCGATGCTCATCGGCTCGACGCCCTTTGATACAACAACTTCCGGAACATCGCTCACGTTTCTGAAGAACTTCTCGAACCACTGCTCAAGATTCAACCCGTTCCACAGAATCAGGTCGGCGTCCTGAGCCTTGAGGATATCGCCAGGTGTCGGCTGATAGTTGTGGATCTCGGCGCCCGGCTTGGTGATGGACTCCACAACCGCTGAGTCCCCGGCGACGTTGCGCGCCATGTCCGCAATCACCGTGAACGTCGTGACCGCCTTGAATTTCTCCTGTGCGACGGCCCCCGGACCCGATGCGACGAGCGCCAGACACGCAACAACCGCGAAATTCAGAATCCTGGCGGGCAACATGCGCCGATCCCCTGGGGCACGGACGCCCCAATATATGACCTATTTCTGCAATTGCAAATCATTCGCAATACAAGACACGCCAGCGGCCCTCGCCTTTCGGGTCGACTACCCCGACTGAGCCGCGAGCAGCGCCTGGCGAACTGGTTCCCGCATATCCTCGCTGAGGTTGGTGTACTCCTCCTCGAGGGATATGACGCGGCCCCCTTCCAAGCGAAGGACGGTAAGGCTGTCGAAGACATCGGTGATGTCGCCCAGGTCCTCCTCCTTGCCCGCGAGCACGATCGTGGTAGCTGGCGCCATCCGTCCGGCGAAGGCGATCGGGCGCGTCGCCTCCTCGACCAGCGTCATTCCGCCGCGATCCATCTTCGGCGCTTTGAACGTCTGGTCGGGATCATAGTCGGAGGTGCCGACCCGCAGCGTCACCGTTACGCTTCGGTCCGGGTTCTCCTCGTCGAAGAGGTCGTAGATGCAAAGGCCGCTGACGCCCGGCTCAGGCGATGCGAGCGCCGTCGAGATCAATTCGGCCCCCGCGACCTCCGCGGGGCATACCAGTCCGGCGGGCACTGGCTTCTCTGCCGCGGACACTGCGATCGGCGGGATGTTCAGCGCGAGGGCAACGAGGACGCTCTTCGGCGGCATGGGGACTGCTCCTGATAGTCGGGTACGGCAAGGTTTCGCCCCGAACTGTGGCGCCTGCAAGCCGGGACGTGGCGGCCGCGGTTTCGGCCGGACACCTTGACCCCTATTGGCGGGCAGCGCATTGTTCCGACTCAAGGATCCTGCGGGGCCGTCGATGAAGCGCCTACTTCTTCTGTGTGTTGTCGCTGCAGGTCTCTCAGCGCCTGCACCCGCCTTCGCCTGGTGGAAGAAGGGCTATCTGCCCGAATGCGATGCGTCGGGCGTGATGATCCGCGTTCTCGAGCAGTTCCGCTATGCCGACCGCAAGACGTTCCACTGGGGCGTCGACATCAAGGGGTTCAGCAACACCTACGAGGTCCCCGAGGTCATCAACAACACCAGTCTGATCGGCCGCCGCTTCTGCCGTTCGACCGCGTGGCTCACCGATGGGCGAACCGAGGAAGTGGTCTACCTGATCGAGACCAAACAGGGCTTCTCGTCGGTGACCTATGGGGTGCAGTCGTGCCTTCCCGCCTACGATCCCTGGCACGTCTATGGGTCCTGGTGCCGCTCGATAAAGCCGTGATGCGCTTCGCCGCCTGGGCGGCGACACTCCTTCTTGCTGCGACCGGGGCCGCCGCACAGGACACACCGGGCGATTTCGATTTCTACGTCCTGTCGCTGTCGTGGTCACCGAGCTACTGCGAGACGGCCCATCGCCCCGATCCGGAACAGTGCGAAGGTGCCGCGCGAGGCTTCGTGGTTCACGGTCTCTGGCCGCAATACGAGCGCGGATATCCGGACTACTGCGTCGACACCCCTCGCCTGCCGCGCAGTATCCTCGCCACGGTCGCGGATCTGATGCCGGCGGGGCTCGCCCAGTATCAATGGCAGAAGCACGGCACGTGTTCCGGCCTCCGGCCTGAGCGCTATTTCGACCTGCTGCGGCGCGCCTACGAGGCGATCGACATACCCGATATCTACGAACCGCTGACGATGGACGCAGAGACCAGCCCAGCCGCCATCGAGCAGGGTTTCATCGCCGCCAACCCGGGCCTGTCCGAGCGCGGCATCGCCGTCACCTGCAGTCGCGACGGCGCCATCGAGGTCCGTATTTGCCTGACCCAGCGCCTCGGCTTCCGCCGCTGCACCGAAGTCGACAGCGGCGCCTGCCGCGCACGGACAATCACCCTACCGGGTATGGAATAGCGTCCTGGAACGAAAAAGGCCCCGCTGGTGGCGGGGCCTTGAAGGTCAGAGCGTCAGGATACGACGGTCTAGAACTTGTAACCGATACCGACCATGACCTGGCTCGAATTGTAGTCGACCTTGGTCTTCGGAACGGTGTCGTAGATGTTCGTGCCGTAGTCGGTGTAGCGGTACTCGAGACGGCCGATGATGTTGTTGGTGAAGGCCGTCTCGACGCCGCCGCCGACGGTCCAGCCGGCGTGCGTGCCGCTGTCGCTGGTCTTGCCGTTCTTCACATTCAGGTTGCCGACCGCGAGACCGCCGGTGCCGTAGATGAGGAACCGGTCGATGGCGATACCGGCGCGGGCACGCAGCGTGCCGTTCCACTCGTTGTCGACGGTGAAGCCCCGGCCCTTGTCCTCGGCGCCATTGAACATGAAATCGCCTTCGAGACCGAACACGGCCATGCCGCTGGTCTGGAAATTGTAGCCGGCGAACACGCCGCCCATCCAGCCGTCGGGGTTGAGCGAGGGACCGCCGTTGCGGACCTTGGCGTCACCCCAGTTGTAACCCAGAAGGCCACCAGCGTAACCGCCGGTCCAGGTGAAGGCGGGAGCGGGATTGTAGATCACCTCCGCGGTCGGCGGGGGTGCGTAGAGATCGGCGGCAGAAGCCCCGCCAACACCGACCATGAGGGCCGCGACGGCGGCGCCCATCATACGGATACGCGACATAGTAACCTCCTCATTTCCATGGCCCCGGAGGCGTCGCCTGCAACGAGCGTCCCCACGTCCACCATATGGAAGCCAAGTAATATGGCGTAAGGGTTAAGAAAATACGGCGATAGAGGGGCGCACCGGCAAAGGTGGCGCGCGTGACAAAAAAGCTACAGATGGCCGATCTCCGCCATTTTGGCGGGCATCATATTAACACCCGCCGCCACGGCCGCCCCAATCCTGTCTCAAACCGGGACATAACGCAGGAGCTGCTCGGCACCGATGACTAGATCACAGAGATCCGCCCTTGTCACGGGGGGCGCACGGCGGGTCGGTCGCGCCATCGTCGAGGATTTGGCCGCCCACGGCTGGGCCGTCGTCATCCACAGCAACACCTCGCGCATCGCCGCCGACGAGCTGGCGGCATCCCTCGCCTCGGCCGGCGGCAAGGCCGCTGTCGTGACCGGCGATCTCGCCGACCTCGAGTCTCCGGAGCGAATCATGCGCGAGGCGGTCGGAGCGTTCGGCCCACCGTCGCTGCTGGTGAACAACGCGTCGGTATTCGAGGAGGATCACCTCGGCAGCCTGACACCGGGGCAGTTCAACCGGCAGATGACCATCAACTTCGCAAGCCCCGTGTTCCTCACCCAGGCCTTCGCCGCGGCCCTCGGCGACGACGAGGGTTGCGTGGTCAATCTCACGGATCAGCGGGCGCTCCGCACGGCGCCCACCTACTTCTCCTACCAGATGTCCAAGTCGGCGCTGTGGACCGCCACCCGGACCATGGCCCAGGCGCTGGCCCCGCGCATCCGGGTCAATGCGATCGCCCCCGGACCCGTGCTCCGGAACGTCCTCCAGCCGACGGAGCATTTCGACGCCCAGACGGGCCACCTGCCCCTTCGCCGGGGTCCGGACCTGTCAGAATTCGGCAGGACGGTGCGCTACCTGGTTGAAAATCGGTCGGTCACCGGCCAGATGATCGCCCTCGACGGCGGTCAGCACCTGGTGTGGGACACGCCGGACATGGCGGATTTCGAACTCTGACGATGAGCGGCGACAACCAGACGGAGATCGAGGCGCGGCCGGTGGTCGGCCGCGAGGTGATCGCGGGCCTGATCAAGCGCCTGCCCAACGGGCCCGGCGTCTATCGGATGATCGACGCCAAGGGCACGGTCCTCTACGTCGGCAAGGCGCGGAATCTCAAGAAGCGCGTGCAGAGCTACGCCCGGGCGGTGGGCCTGTCGGGCCGCATCATGCGGGCCATCGCGGCGACCGCCGAGATGGAGTTCGTCTCGACCCGGACCGAGACCGAGGCGCTTCTGCTCGAGGCCAATCTCATCAAGCGCCTTCGGCCGCGCTTCAATGTCCTGCTGCGGGACGACAAATCCTTCCCCTACATCCTCGTCACCGAGGATCACCCGGTTCCGGCCATCGTCAAACATCGCGGCGCGCGAAGCCGCAAGGGCACCTATTTCGGGCCGTTCGCCTCGGCCGGCGCGGTCGGCCGCACCATCAACGCGCTCCAGCGCGCGTTCCTCCTGCGGACCTGCTCGGACTCCTTCTACGAGAGCCGCACTCGCCCCTGCCTGCTTCATCAGATCAAGCGCTGTTCTGCGCCCTGCACTGGCGTCATCTCCCACGCCGACTACGGCCACCTCGTCGACGAAGCGAAGGCCTTCCTGTCGGGAAAGAGCCAGGCTGTGCGAACCGAGATCCAGGAGGCCATGGAGGCGGCGGCCGAGCGTCTCGATTTCGAGGCGGCCGCCGTCTATCGGGATCGTCTCTCTGCTCTCTCCCACATCCAGGCGCACCAGGGGATCAACCCGCGCGGGATCGAGGAAGCCGATGTCTTCGCCGCCTATCAGGATGGCGGGATGACGTGCATCGAGGTCTTCTTCTTCCGCACGGGACAGAACTGGGGCAACCGCGCCTACTACCCGCGCGCCGACCGCGACCTCGACGCCGGCGCGGTGCTGGGCGCCTTCCTCGCCCAGTTCTACGACGACAAGCCGGTCCCGAAGCTCATCCTCCTATCGCACGACGTCGAGGAGCGGGAGCTCCTCGAGGAGGCGCTGTCGGAGCGGAGCGGACACCGCATATCCGTCTCGGTGCCCCAGCGCGGCGAGAAGAAGGATCTCGTCGACCACGCCCTCACCAATGCCCGCGAGGCGCTCGGCCGCGAGCTTGCCGAATCCGCCTCGCAGCAGTCCCTGCTCACCGGCCTCGCCGAACGCTTCGACCTGCCCGAGCCGCCGCAGCGCATCGAGGTCTACGACAACAGCCACATCATGGGCACCAACCCGGTCGGCGGCATGATCGTCGCCGGCCCGCAGGGCTTCATCAAGGCCCAGTACCGCAAGTTCAACATGCGGTCCGAGGACCTCACTCCCGGCGACGACTACGCCATGATGCGCGAGATGCTCACCCGCCGCTTCTCGAGGCTCCTCAAGGAGGCGGGGCCGCGGGAGGGCACGGTCGAGCCCGAAGCGGAGGGAGACGACGCCGGGGGCGAGCGCGACACCGCCCCGCCCTGGCCGGATCTCGTCCTGATCGACGGCGGCAAAGGCCAGGTCGCGGCAGCGGTTGCGGTGATGACGGAGCTCGGCATCACCGGCCTTCCCCTGGTCGGGGTCGCCAAGGGACCGGACCGTGACGCCGGTCGCGAGGTGTTCCATGTGCCCGGGCGGGACATCTTCATGCTGCCGCCGCGCGATCCCGTCCTCTACTTCGTCCAGCGGCTCCGCGACGAGGCCCACCGCTTCGCCATCGGCTCGCACCGCACCCGTCGCCGCATCGACATGGCAAAGAACCCGCTCGACGAGATCGCCGGGATCGGCCCGACCCGCAAGCGCGCCCTCCTCCGCCACTTCGGCACCGCCAAGGCGGTCGGCCGCGCCAGCGTCGAGGACCTGATTGCGGTCGAAGGAATCTCGCGGCAGATGGCGCAGCTCATCTACGACCATTTCCACGATCAGCCGTCATAGTTGCATGTGACAGCGCCGCGCTGATAAATTGCCGCTGGCGGCGCAGTGCACTCCTTCACGGGTGACAGGGCTGACAAACCCATGATTCCGTCCGACCCGCTCTATGCCCAACAATGGCACCTCACCCGGCTCGGCGACATCGAGACGATCTGGGACGAGTATTCCGGGGCCGGCATCACCGTCGGCATATATGACGGTGGGGTTCAGCTCGATCACCCCGATCTTCTCGCCAACTACGACCCGAGCCTTGGCGTTATCATTGACGGCGAGCCGCTCGACGGCGAGCCGAACACGACGACGCCGGTTGCCCATGGAACCGCTGTCGCCGGCCTGATCGCCGCGGCGGCGAACAACGGTTTGGGCGGCGTCGGCGTCGCCTGGGGATCGACCTTCACCAGCGTCGACCTCCTCGATCCCGACAGTCCGCTCCTCGACAACTTCGCGAACTACTACTCCGGCTTCCACCAGTCGGTGAACTTCGACGTCGTGAACCATAGCTGGAATGCGAATCTCACGAATGCGTATGCGCTCTACGCCAATCTCTACGGCAGCGACGACTTCGCTGGGGTCAACACCGAGTACGACTACGTCTCGGCGAACGGCCGCGGCGGGCTCGGGACGATCCTCGTCCAGGGAGTAGCCAACAACAATATCGACGCACAGTATTCAGGCCTCAATGCGTCGCGCTTCACGATCTCGGTCGCCGGCGCCGGCTCGGACGGCTTCGCCGCCGACTATTCGAACTATGGCGCCTGCGTCCTGGTTACGGCGCCGACCGCGTCGACATTCCCGGTGCCGACGGGAGAGGGACTGCTGACGACCGACATCACCGGCGCGGAAGGGTATGTCTCCGGTGACTACGTCGAGTTCGGCGGCACCTCGGGCGCGGGACCCATCGTCTCCGGCGTCGTGGCGCTGATGCTCGACGCCAACCCCAATCTCGGCTGGCGTGATGTGCAGAACATCGTCGCCGCCTCGGCGATCCACACCGGCAGCGCCATCGGCGCGGTGACTCCGGGGACGAACGAGAACAGCAACTGGTTCCTCAATCACGCCGCCAACTGGAATGGCGGCGGCATGCACTTCTCCAACGACTACGGCTACGGCCTGCTCAGTGCCTACAACGCGGTGCGCATGGCCGAGGTGTGGACCCTCTTCGGCGCGGCGCAGACCAGCGCCAATGAGCAATTCTGGCACACCGAGAACGACACCGACCAGGCCATTCCCGATGACGATGCGCTCGAGTTCGACGTCTCGCTCCCGGCGTCGCCTGACATCGAGATCGAGCATGTCGAGCTGCGGATCGACCTGACCCACAGCGACTACACCCAGCTCCGCATCTTCCTCACCTCCCCGGACGGGACGGAGATCCAGCTCTTTGACGGCTCCGGTGGCACCGACGCGACGGCCGACGCGCTGTTCAACTGGACCTATGGCGGCGAGGCGTTGCGCGGCGAGAACGTCGCGGGCACCTGGACGGTGCGGATCGAGGACACTGCCGAAAACGAGACCGGGAGCCTGCTCTGGTACAATCTCGTCGCCTACGGCTCCGTCACCTCCACCGACGACGTCTATCACTACACCGACGAGTTCCTGGCGATGCTGGCGCTGGAGAACGGCCGCGGCGCCCTCAGCGATGAGGGCGGCACGGACTGGATCGACGCCGCGGCCGTCACCGGCAATATCGCCCTCAACCTCAACCCGAACGTCTTCGCCAAGGTCAACGGCGTCAACTGGTTCAAGATCGAGAACGGCACCACCATCGAGAATGCCGTCACCGGCGACGGCAACGACACCCTCACCGGTAACGCCGCCGCCAACCGGCTTCACGGCATGCGCGGCAATGACGTCATCGATGGCGGTCTCGGCAACGACCACATGTTCGGCGGCAAGGGCAACGATACCTATGTCGTCGCGCAGAGCGGCGATGTCGCCGACGAGACCGACGGCAACGGCGCCGACACGGTCAAGGCCTCGATCAGCTTCAACCTCTCCGACACCAATCACGCCAAAGGGACGATCGAGAACCTGACGCTGACCGGCTCGGCGGGGATCAACGCCACCGGCAACGGCGCCGCCAACACGCTCGCCGGCAATGGCGCCGCGAATGTTCTCGACGGTGTCGGCGGAAACGACACGATGCGCGGGATGGGCGGCAACGACACCTACGTCGTCGGCCAGACCGGCGATGTCGTCGACGAGACCGCCGGCAACGGTGTCGACCTGGTCAAGTCCGCCATCAGCTTCAGCCTCGCCGACGCGGCCCACGCCAAGGGCAGTGTCGAGAACCTGACGCTGACCGGCTCGGCGGCGATCAACGCTACCGGCAACGGCCTCGCCAACAAGCTCATCGGCAACAGCGGGGCCAATGTCATCGACGGCGGCGCGGGCAACGACACCGCGACGGGCGGCGGCGGGGCGGACAGCTTCCTGTTCGCGTCGACGCCGAACGCCGCCACCAATGTCGACCACATCACCGACTTCGTGTCAGGCTTCGACAAGCTGCTGCTTGATGCGAGCTTCTACGCCAAGCTCAAGGCGGGCGACCTGTCGAAGAAGGCGTTCTTCGCCAAGAAGGGCGCGGAGAAGGCCAAGGACAAGCAGGACCGGATCATCTACGACACCAAGTCCGGGGAAATTCACTTCGACAAGGACGGCAAGGGCAAGACAAAAGCCGTGCTCGTAGCCGTCCTCGACGGCGCCCCGGACCTCACCCATAGCGACGTGCTTGTCGTGGCCTGACGACGGCTGGGCCGCCCGCGTGACAGAAATTAGCGGCAGACAGCCCAAGCGTACCCTCGACCACCGCAATGAAGGCGCCGACCAAGGTCAGGCCGGGGACAGACCGCCCCGGAGCGCGCGCAGCGCGTTGAGGATGACCGCGACATCGATGATCTCCTGGAGGATCGCCCCCTGGATCGGCGGCAGGTAGCCGAGCGCCGCCGCGATCATCCCGAGCACCGACAGCCCGATGCCGGCGTAGACGCTCTGAAGGGCGATCCGCCGCGAATGTCTGGCGATTCCCAGCGCATCGAGAACCCGGTCGAGACGGTCGACCAGGAGCACCACGTCCGCCGCTTCGGCCGATGCCGCGGCACCCCGCGCGCCCATCGCCACGCCGACATCGGCTGCGGCGAGCGCCGGCGCATCGTTGACACCGTCTCCCACCATCATCACCAGCCCGTGCTTGCGCTCCACCAGAACCGCCATCACCTTGCGGTCGGGCGTCAGGTCAGCCTCGATCGCATCGAAGCCCAGCCCCCTTGCCACCGCCTCGGCCACCTCCCTGCGGTCGCCCGTTGCCAGCACCAGCCGCCCAACGCCAAGCCGCCGGATCGCGGCGAGAAGGGACTCGGTGCCCTCGCGGAGCGGGTCGGCCAGGATCAGTTCCCCGGCGAGGGCCCCGTCGATCGCGACCGTCACCGTCACCGTTCCCACCCGTCTCCCGACCGCAGACGGCACGGCGTTGTCGCCTCCGATCCGGGCCGTTACGAATCCGGCCCCGCCGAGCAGCACGTCATGGCCGTCCACCCGACCGGCGATCCCCGCCCCCGCCGCCTCCGCGACGTCGGTCGGAAGCGACAGGGCGAGCCCGCGCTCCCGAGCCGCCGCCGCGATCGGCTCGGCGAGAACGTGCTTGGACGCCTGATCGAGCGAAGCCGCCAGCCGGAGCACGTCCGAGGGGTCATGCCCGTGAGCGGTGGCGACGTCGGTGAGTTGGGCCTTCCCGAGCGTCAAGGTGCCGGTCTTGTCGAGCACCATCACGCGCACCCGCGCGAGCGCCTCCAGCACCTTCCCGCCCTTGATCAGGATGCCGACATGGGCGGCCCGCGACAGCCCGGCGACCAGCGCTACCGGCACGGCAAGGATCAGCGGGCACGGCGTCGCCACGACCAGCACCGCCACGGCGCGGATCGGATCGTCGGTGAGCAGCCAGGCGCCGCCGGCAATGGCCATCGTCACGGCGAGGAAGACCATGGCAAAGCGATCGGCGAGCCGGGCCATCGGCGCGCGCGCGCTTTCGGCCTGTGCGACGAGGCGGACGATGGCAGCGTAGGTGCTATCGGCGGCGCTGTGGCTGACATGCAGATCGAATGCGTCGCCGACATTGGTGGCGCCGCTCATCATGGCGTCGCCATCGGCATGGCGGACGGGGAGCGATTCTCCGGTGATCGCGGATTCATCAAGGACGGCGGCACTGCCCGCCAGCGCACCGTCCGTGGGGAGGACATCCCCCTGCCGCACGAGCAGGCGATCGCCGGGAAGCAGCGCCTCCACGGCGACCTCGTCGAGGCGGCCGTCGCGATAGCGCATGGCCGTCCTCGGCGCTCGTGTGAGCAGTGCTGTCATCTCACGCCGCGCGCGCCGCTCGGCAAAGGCCTCGAGATACTGTCCGCCGGCATACATCAACGCGACCACGGCCGCCGCAAGACTCTCGCCGAAGACCAATGCCGCGGTCATCGACAGCGCGGCGACGACATCGAGGCCGACGTCACCGCGCCGGAGGCTCGATGCGATCTCGACGATCAATACGATCAGGACCGGTAGGGTCGATGCCATCCAGATCGCAGAGGCGCCGTCGATGCCTCCCGACGACCGAACGGCAATGCCGGCGACCAGCCCGATCGCCGGAACGGCGACAAGGACGGGCCTCAGCCGTCTGTGAACCTCACGCACGTTCATTCCGGCCCCTTAGCAGCACGTCGTCCGATCCGTCCATTTTCGTAGGCATGGCGGAATTGGCCACATGCCGTCCTTGATCCTCAACAAACGGGCGTTCCGGAATGCGAAACATTTGTAACCAAAACCCCTCCCCGCTGATGTTCCAGAGAAACCCCCGTCCGCCAGCCTGCACAGACCGCAAGGACCTGTCGCATGGCAAAGCTCTCCTCACTCCTCCTCGATGGCGCCAACTACCTGGCGCAGAATGGCCAATACTCCTGGAGCCTCAACGTCGACGCCGGAGGCTCTGTCCGCTTCGAGGTTCGCTCCGGCGACCAATGGAGCTACGACCCCGACTCGAAGGAACGGTCGGAGCTCAGCGGAGAAACAGTTCACGCGCCGGCGACCTCGATCACTGTGAGCTACAGCTTCATGATCGAGGGCGGAGCCGACAACACTGCCGACTGGATGGTGCTTGGGCAGTTCCACGCCGACGACCTGACGACATCGCCGCCCTTCGCGGTCGAGATGATCGGCGAGAAGATGGCGATTGCCGTCCGCTACATGCTGCCCGGGGACGACACAGCCACCAAGATGTATGCCTATATCGATGAGCAGGACATCCAGCGAGACCGCTACTACGAAATCACCATCGCGGTTAAGTTCGACAATGGCGACGCCGGACACCTGGCCGTCTGGAGGGACGGAGTCGAGATCGTCGACTACGACGGACCTATCGGTTACGGCACTGGCGTCTACTGGAAGTACGGCATCTATCGCGCGGAGTCTGACGAGTCGCTGGCCGTAGACTACAGAGACTTCTCCCTCACGGCAGACCAGGGTGCGATCGTTCTTGGTACGAACGCCTCCGATCGGTTCGATGACACTAGCACGCCGCAAGGACAGCCCGGCCTGACCGATCATGGGGATCAGATCCGCGCCTACGGCGGGAGAGATGTGGTTCACGCTGGCACGGGAGATGACCTGCTGATCACGGGAGCCGGCAGGGACCGGGTGGTCGCCAACGCCGGCAAAGACGTCGTGATCACGGGGCGCGGCGCCGATCACCTGCTCGGCGGCGAAGGGGACGATGTTCTCATAGGGGGACGCGGGAGGGATACGTTCCGGTTTTCAGACGACTTTGGAAACGACATCGTCAAGGATTTTCACCCCGGCCGCGACATGATCCTCTTCGACTCCAGCGTCTTCGCCAAGGGCGCGGCGGTGATGGCCGCGGCTTCGGAAGCGCACGGCGGCGTCATCATCGACGCGGGCGGCGACTCCCTGTTCCTCGCGGGCGTCAGACTCGGCGACCTCAGCCCCAACGACTTCCTGTTTGCCTGATCGCGGCCCGTCAGTGCCCCTGCAGCACCTCGTAGTGCCGCGACTTCCGTCCCGCCATCGCACGGCCATAGCCCAGCCCGTAACCAACCAGCCGGACGCCGTCGACCAGCGTATGGCCGAGGGTCAGGGGCGAGACCGCCACCAGGAACCCGCCGAGGATCACCTTGCCGGCGGCGGTGGCGACGTTGACGGCAGCACTCCGTCGCTCCTTGGCGTCCTTCCGCCAGAAGCTCGTCGCCGCCTGGTCGCGGGCCCGCCGGTACTGATAGGCGAGCGACATGCGCTCGGGGGGAACGGTTTCATAGACGATCGCATCAGGGCACCAGGACGTCTCGGCCCCCAGGCTCTTTGCCTTGTGATAGAGCGCGGTGTCCGAGCCGCCGGAATAGCGGAGCGCGACATCGAAGCGGAGGCCGACCTTCCTCATCCAGGCGAGATCGCCGAGCCAGTTGTTGGTGATGATGGTGACGCCGCCGTCGCGGCCTTCGCGCTGACGCCTGGCGTTCTTGGCCTCCTTGCGCTCGTAGCGGCGGCGGACGCCGCGCTCGATCAGGCGGCCGACGAAGCCCGCATTCTCCTGCGGCGCAAGCCGCACCGGGCCGCCCACCAGGTGCGAGCCCTTCGCCTGCTGATGCGCCGCGAGCCGCAGCATCCAGTCCGGGGCAACGAACTCGTCGTCGTCGACGAACGCGACGAAGTCAGCCCCGATCGCCTCGGCCTCGTCGAGCGCCCGGTTACGGGCGAAGGGGATGCCCGCCTCGGTCTCCAGCGCGTAGCGAAGGTCGAGGCCGCTCCTCGCGCCGAACGCCGCGACCACGTCGGCAACCGGCGCATCGGGCCCATTGTCCACGATCAGGAACGTGACGCTCCCCGTCGCCGGGGGCTCCATGCGCGCAAAGGACTCGAGTAGATCGCCCAGCATTTTCGGGCGCCGGCAGGTCGGCGCCGCGACGACGATATGGGGCGAAGGCTTGTGGTCCATGCGATCGGCGGCCATTGGCGGAGCTATAGGACCCGATCGTGCGACTGTCCACGGCGGTTCAAAGGCTGATCAGACCCGCGCTGTCCGCGGTGACGGCGAGCAGGAAGATCCCGGCCGCCGTCAGCAGGAAGAACACCGCCGTCGACCCGAGGTCCTTGGTTACCCTCGCAAACTCGGAGATTTCGGGGGATTCCCTGTCGACGATGCGCTCGATCGCCGTGTTGAGGGCCTCGACGCTCATCAAAACGCAAAAAATCACCAGCAGAGTCACGAAATCGCCTGCTCCGCGACCGAGAACGATCAGCCAGACGAAGGCAAGCACCGAGGCGGCGATCTCGATCCTGGCGGCGAGTTCGGTGGCCAGGAGGTGGCTGAGCCCGGCCAGCGAGTTCCGGCCGGCGTGGACGATGTGGCGAAAGGCTTCTAGCATGGGCGGCGGCCAGACCTTGACGTGGCGATCGGTAGCGACGAGGCGGCACACTAATACGATTCCCGCGGAGCCGCCTCCGGCGAGACGCTAAGACGATGGTTCAGACCCCGACCATGCCAGGAACCCCGGGCCGCACCGGTGCCTTCTCGCTGCCCAATATCCTGACCTATGGCAGGATTCTCGCGGTTCCGGCAATTGTCGCCTGCTACATGTACGACAGCTATGCGGGCCGCTGGCTCGCGCTGGCCATCTTCATCATCGCCAGCGTCACCGACTTCCTCGACGGCTATCTCGCGCGCCTGTGGCACCAGCAGTCGGCCATCGGCCGGATGCTCGATCCGATCGCCGACAAGCTGCTCGTCGCCACCACCCTCCTCCTCCTCGCCTCGGACAACACCGTCGCCGGCTGGTCGCTGATCGCGGCGATCATCATCCTTGTCCGCGAGGTCGCCGTATCCGGCCTCCGCGAGTTCCTCGCCGGAGTCCAGGTCAGCGTTCCTGTGACCCGTCTCGCCAAGTGGAAGACGACCATGCAGATGGTGGCGCTCGGCTTTCTCATCGCCGGACCGGCGGGCGACAGGCTCTTCTCCGGTGTCGACGTCATGGGTGGCGAGTTCGGCGTCATCACCTATGTCGGCCTTCTCCTGCTCTGGATATCGGCGCTGGTCACCCTCTATACCGGCTACGACTATTTCCGTGCCGGCATCCGGCACATCATCTCGGAGGACATGTGAAGCTCCGGTATTTCGCCTGGGTGCGCGAACGCATCGGCCTGCCCGAGGAGGACGTCGACCCTCCCGCCGATGTCGCCACCGTCG
Source organism: Bauldia sp. (assembly GCA_020442065.1). Lineage (GTDB taxonomy): Bacteria > Pseudomonadota > Alphaproteobacteria > Rhizobiales > Kaistiaceae > Bauldia. Next base: position 3,775 of record JAGRKZ010000015.1, on the reverse strand, counting down.
ACGAGCTGATCGCGTGGCTGCGCCAGCGCGGGCCGGAGTACGAGCACGCCCTCGCCGAGCCGGCCGCGATCAGGGTCGCCGTCGATCAGGTCCACGTCCGCGGCGGCGCCACGCTTTCCGGCGCGCGCGAGGTCGCCTTGTTTCCGCCGATGACCGGCGGCTGACGTCCGGCTGGCCATGACGGCGACCAAAGTCCGCGTGCAACTGGAAGACTTCGATGTCGCGGCCGAGTCCGCATCACTCGCCGCACTCGGCAGTGGCGTCGGCGCCATTGTCACCTTCACCGGGCTCTGCCGCGATGAAGGGGGACGCCTCGCGGCGCTGGAGCTCGAGCACTATCCCGGCATGGCAGAAGCCGAAATCGCGCGCATCGTCGATGAAGCAGTCGGACGGTGGCCGCTTCACGGCGTGACCGTCATCCATCGCCACGGCCGACTTCGACCCGGCGACAACATCGTTCTCGTCGCCACGGCCTCGGCCCACCGCGAGGCCGCCTTCGCAGCGGCGAGCTTCCTCATGGATTTTCTCAAGACCCGCGCGCCCTTCTGGAAGAAGGAGCATGGCCCGGAGGCCGGAGACTGGGTCGCCGCCAAACAAGACGACGACACCGCCGCAGAGCGCTGGAAGGGCTGAAAGCGCGCGGAACGGGCGGGGATCCTTCAGAAGGCCTCGCCCCCTTGTGCGTCCGTGACCGGGGCGAAAGCCGCCGGCCACCCCGAGGCGGGAAGCCGCTAGCCGACGATCTCGGTCTCGGCGAACCAGTAGGCGATCTCCTGCGCCGCGGTCTCGGGCGCGTCGGAGCCGTGCACCGAGTTCTCGCCGATCGAGGTCGCGAATTCCTTGCGGATGGTGCCTGCATCGGCCTTGGCCGGATCGGTCGCGCCCATCACTTCCCGGTTCTTCAGGATCGCGTTCTCGCCCTGAAGGACCTGAACGATGGTCGGCCCCGACGACATGAACTCGCAGAGCTCGTCGAAGAACGGACGGCCCTTGTGCACCGCATAGAACCCCTCGGCCTGACGGCGGCTCATCCATACCCGCTTCGACGCCACGACCCGCAGTCCGGCGTCCTCGAGCTTGGCGGTGATCTTGCCGGTGAGGTTCCGCTTGGTGGCATCCGGCTTGATCATGGAGAAGGTACGTTCGACGGCCATTTTGGCTCCTGGTGTTCTCTTGCGGTTGTGACGAAAGTCGCGCGGTGTATAGCCCGGCGATCCGGGCTCCGACAAGAACCGGCCGGCTCGCATTTGACCGATGGGGCATGCCGGCCTAACCAGAGACTGCAGGATCGGTTCGGAGAGGTCTGATGGCACAGGGATTCGGCGTCGCTTTCTTCGGCGCGCTCTTTGCCATCATGAACCCGCTCCTCAACCTCTCGGTGTTCCTGAGCCTCACCAGCACGTACTCCCCGGCGGAACAGCGCCGCGCCGCGATCTCCGTCACCCTCTACTCCACGATAATGTGCGCGGTGGTTGCCGTCGTCGGACCGCAGATCCTGACGTTCTTCGGCATCAGCGTCGACGACTTCCGTGTCGCCGGGGGCATCGTCCTCGCCGGTATCGCGCTCAACATGCTCTACAGCGGCGGCAGCAGCGTGCACCAGGGCAGCCCGGGCGAGAATGTCCAGGATCCGCGCGACGACATCGCCTTCTATCCGATGACCTTCCCGATGATCGTTGGCCCCGGCACGATCACCACGCTCGTCGTCTTCATCCACCAGACCAAGACCGTTACCGACATGCTCGTCTACGCCGGCATCGTCGCTGCGATCCTCGCCATTCTCGGGGTCGTACTCTACTTCAGCGCGGCCATCGGCTCGCGCCTGTCGGCAACGTTGCGGGTGATCGTAAGCCGGCTAATGGGCATGATCCTCCTTGCCATCGGCGTCAGCATGATCGCCGCCGGGTTGAAGGCGCTCCTACCGGGGTTTGCCTGAGATCGGCCCTGCCCTCACTTGAGCGGCGTCAGCGTCTCGGTGCCGACGCCGTCGCGGTCGGCCATCGTCCACAGACCCTCCATCCGCCCGTCCGGCTGAATCTGGTAGATGACGAGGCCGACAGTGCCGCCCTGGCCATAGCTGGCGGCGAACACCGTTCCGTTGCGCATGCAAATGCCCTCGGACGCCGATCCGACGCTCCAGACGATCCGGCAGGTGTTCTTGGAGGTGACGGTGATCTCGGCGATGCCCGAATACCGCGAGCCGTCGAAATTCCGTCCTTCGACCTTGTAGCGGCCGGTCACGCTCTGGGCTGACGCGGCATGGACCAGCGCCGCAGAGAACGCCGTCGCGACGATCAGCCGTTTGAGGTTCATGTCTCGTCTCCCCTTCCCGCGATCCGGACCAGTTCCGTCACTGCGCGATAGTCCCGCTGGCGCGGCGAGCTGCGGCGCCAGGCGACCCCGATCGACCGGCTCGGCTGCGGCTCGGCGAACGGGACGACCGCGAGCCGTTCGTCGGCGACGATCCCCGCGTTGACGGCTAGCTCCGGCAGGAGCGTCACGCCGTGCCCCGCGGCCACCAGCTGAAGCAGGGTCGAGAAGCTGGTCGCACCGAAGCTGCGAAGCCGACGCGGATCGATCGCATGGCAGACCGCAAGCGCCTGGTCCCGGATGCAATGCCCGTCCTCGAGCAGCAGGAGCTCGTCCGCCGAAATCAGTTCGGCGAGCGCGGGCGACCGCCCCATGTGGGGTGAGCCGGCTGGTGCGGCGAGGAGGAAGGCGTCGTCGAACGCTGCCTCCTCCTCCAGCTCGTCGCTGTTGAGGGGCAGGCTGGCAATGATGACGTCGAGTTCGCCCGCCACCACCTCCTCGACCAGCGTCGCCGTGATCGTCTCCCGGACCGAGAGCCGGAGCGAGGGATAGTCGTCGGCCGCGACCGCGAGGAGCCGCGGCAGCAGGAAGGGCGCCACGGACGGGATGATGCCGACGCGAAGGGGGCCCGAGAGCACCTCGCCCCGCGCCAGCGCGAGCGATTCCAGGTCCCGCACCTCGGCAAGGATGCGGGCGCCGCGCTCGGCGACCTCCCGGCCGAGTTGGGTGAGCCGGGCGCCGCTCGCCATCCGCTCGACGAGCGGCGCCCCGAGCGCGCGCTCGAGTCCGCCGATCTGCATGGAGAGAGCGGGCTGGGTCACCCCTGCCCGGTCGGCTGCCCGCCCGAAGTGGCCGGCGGCGGCCAGCAGGTCGAAATATCGTAGCTGTTTCAGTGAGATCATAAGATAAGAATGCCTTATCGTCGCGGACAGTCAATATGATTGGATTTTATCGCGCCTGTCTGGCACGGTTCTAATCAGCGCGGCCGACCCGGTCTGCGGAGGCGCGCATCAGATCCAGATTCGAGAGGACGTCCTGGCGGTCGCTCCGCCACGCCGGCCTCGGACCAGCAGGAGAGGAAGATGGACGCGAAGGTTGACGACAAGGACCCGGGCAAGTGCCCGGTCATGCACACCGGCCGCACCAACAGCGAGTGGTGGCCCAATCAGGTAAATGTCCAGATCCTCCATCAGCACTCGAAGCTGTCCGACCCCATGGGCGAGGACTTCGACTATGCCGCAGCGTTCAAGGCCCTCGACCTCAAGGCCGTGGTCGCCGACCTCCACGCCCTGATGACGGACTCGCAGGACTGGTGGCCGGCCGACTTCGGCCACTACGGTCCGCTCTTCGTCCGGATGGCCTGGCATAGCGCCGGAACCTATCGCATCGGCGACGGTCGCGGCGGCGGCGGCGCCGGCCAGCAGCGCTTCGCCCCCCTCAACAGCTGGCCGGACAACGCCAATCT
>JAGRKZ010000143.1 GCA_020442065.1 Bauldia sp. | reverse complement strand
CACGGCACCATGAAGCTGCTCGGCTTCCCGGCCAGCGATTTCCAGCCGCCGCTTCTGTCACTCTTCGGTCTCGCCGGCATCATCGAGATCGTCGGCGGCATCTTGACCATCCTCGGCCTCTTCACCCGGCCCGTGGCCCTGATCCTCTCCGGCGAGATGGCCGTCGCCTATTTCATGGCCCACGCGCCGCAGGGCGCCTTCCCGCTCCAGAACGGGGGCGAGTCGGCCGTCCTCTTCTGCTTCGTCTTTCTCTACCTGGTGTTCGCCGGGCCGGGCGCTGCCGCCCTCGACAACATCCGCCGCGGCCTGGCGACGCCGGTCGCGCACGCGGCCCGCTAAAGGGATCTCGCCACCACACGAAACCGCCCCCGGAGCGTCGGCTGCCGGGGGCGGTAATCCTGTCGAATTGCCGGGGTTGCGGCGGCAGGCGCCGCCGCTGCCGGGTCTAGGCGAGGTTCGAGCCCCCGCCGCCGCCGGCTTGCTGGCTCGCGGCCTGGGCTTCCATCATCCGTTGCCGGTACAGACCGACGAAGTCGATCGGGTCGATCAGCAGCGGCGGGAAACCGCCATTCCGGCTGGCGTCGGCGATGATCTGCCGGGCGAAGGGGAACAGGAGGCGCGGGCACTCGATGCGGATGATCGGCTGCACGGCGTCGGCCGGGATGTTGGTCAGCCGGAACAGGCCGGCATAGACCAGTTCGATCGCGAACAGCATCTCCTCGCCCGAGGTCGCCTTGACGTCGAGCCTCAGCTCGACCTCGACCTCGTCGCCGCTCATCGGTCCGGGTTGGACGTTGATGGTGATGGCGATGTTGGGATTTCCGGCCCGTCCGCGCAGGGACTGCGGCGCCGCCGGGTTCTCGAACGACAGATCCTTCACGTATTGGGCGAGAACGCCGAGGTTCTGGGGCTGCTGCTGCGCCGGCCGCTGGGGCGCGGCCGCCTGGCCGTTGCCGCCGCTGGTGGTCTCTTCCGCCATGAGTTCCCTGTGATATGTTTGGGCTGATCCTGCCGGGGTCCGGCGCTCGCGACCGGGGCTAGCACGATACCCGCGCGGGTTACAAGCGGCGGGATCGCGTCGACGGACTCGCTTCCGCCTCTAACCTCCACTACATAGAGGGTCTGAAAACCCGTTTGCCTTGGCAATGTTCGTGATAGGTCCCGCGCTGAACGGGACAGGACCCTTGGAGTCATGGACGGTTTCGTCGACATTTACACGATCATCTTCCTCGTCCTTGCGGTCGTGATCTTCTTCCGGCTGCGGAGCGTGCTCGGCCGTCGCACCGGCAACGAGCGCCCGCCCTTCGACCCGTTTTCGCGTCGCGAAGCGCCGCCCAGCGCTGCCGGTGACGACAAGGTCATCAGCCTGCCGCCCCGGCGGACCGAGGTGGCCGAGCCGGCGAGCGGCGGCATCGCCACGGCGACCGAGGAGCGGATCAAGACACTGGCGCCCGAGGGGTCCTCGCTCAACGCCGCGCTCCGTGCCATCGCCGGCGCCGACCGGAGCTTTGATCCCGACGCCTTCATCACCGGCGCCAAGGCCGCCTACGAGATGATCGTCACCGCCTTTGCCGAGGGCGATCGCAAGTCATTGAAAAACCTCCTCTCGCGCGAGGTCTATGATGGCTTCGTCTCCGCCATCGCCCAGCGCGAGGGCCGCGGCGAGACCATCGAGTTCCGCTTCGTCGGCATCGACAAGGCCGAGATCACCGATGCCTCGCTCAAGGGCGTCACCGAACAGGTGACGGTGCGCTTCCACTCCAAGTTGATCTCCGCCACCCACGACAAGGCCGGCGCGGTGATCGATGGCGATCCGGTCCATGTCGGCGACGTCACCGACATCTGGACCTTTGCCCGCGAGACGACCTCTCGCGACCCCAACTGGAAGCTGGTCGCGACCGAGTCGGTCGACTAGCGGCACCCCCGGTCGGTCATGGAGGGAGGCGCGCGGCCGGGCTTCGAGCTGACCCCGGTTGGCTTCGACGCCATCCCCGGCTGGGCCGACGATGATCACGCCGCTGCGCTCGCCGCCTTCCGCCGCGGCGCCGCAGCGCTCTCTGCCCATCCCCCGAAACGTCGCGCCCTCGGTCTCGATCCGGCCGCCCTTGCCGCCGCGATTGCCCGCGCCGACGCGCTCCCCGCCGATGTCGGCGGAACGGCCGCCCGCGCCTTCTTCGAAGCTCATTTCCGGCCGGTCGAGGTCGTGCCGGCGGACGGCCGTGCCTTCTTCACCGGCTACTTCGAGCCCGTCGTCGCCGCGTCCCGCCGGCGATCGGCGGCCTATCCTGTTCCGCTCTATGCCCCGCCCGACGATCTCGTCGAGGTCGATCCCGACCATCCGCCGCCGGGCGTTGAGGCCGGCTACCGCTTCGCCCGCCGCACGGACGACGGCTACGAGCCGTATGTCGACCGCGGCGCCATCGAGGCGGGGGCGCTGGCGGGGAGGGGCCTCGAGATCGCCTGGCTCGCCGACCCCATCGACGCCTTCTTCATCCATGTCCAGGGAGCGGCGCGTCTGCGTCTCGCCGAGGGCGGCGAGATGCGCGTCACCTATGCCGCCAAGACCGGCCATCCCTACACCGCGATCGGCCGGGAGCTGGTGACGATGGGCGCGCTGCCGCCCGGCGGCGCGACGATGCGCACGATCCGCGCCTGGCTTGCCGCCCACCCGGACGAGGCCCCGGCGCTGCGCGCCCGCAACCGCTCCTTCATCTTCTTCCGTGAGGCCCCGGTCGAAGATCCCGCCCTTGGCCCGGTTGCCGCCGCCAAGGTGCCGCTGTCGCCGGGCCGGAGCCTTGCCGTCGATCGCCTCGTCCACAGCTTTGGCGTGCCCGTCTTCGTCGCGGCGACCCTGCCGGACGGGGCATCCTGGCGCCGGCTGATGGTCGCCCAGGATACCGGTTCGGCCATTGTCGGCGCCGCCCGCGGCGACATCTTCCTCGGCTCCGGAGACGCGGCCGGGGAGATTGCCGGCGCCCTCCAGAGCCGCGGTCGCTTCATCCTCCTGTGGCCGCTGGAGGCGTCATGAAGCGCCGTCGGCCGGCGATCAGCGACGAGGACCGGCGGCTGTGGGATCTCGTGCGCCGCTCGGCGACGCCGCTACGCCCCGAGGCCACGCCTGAGCCGGTCCCGCCGCCGGCCGAGGCGCCGGAACGCCGCGCCGCGCCGCCGGCTCCCGTTGCCCCGCCGCCCGCGCCGAAACGTGCGCCGCCGGTGCCCACCGTCGCCGCCCTCGACCATCGCACCCGGATGCGCCTGTCGCGCGGCACGGTGGCGATCGACGCCCGCATCGATCTCCACGGCATGACCCAGGATGCCGCCTATCGCCGTCTCCACCGTTTCCTCGAGACGGCGCGGGCGGATGGCGCCCGCATGGTACTGGTGATCACCGGCAAGGGCGGCCCGGCGGAGCCTGGCAGTCATGGTACGGGCCGCGGCGTGCTGCGCCGTGCGGTGCCGGAGTGGCTGCGCTCGCCGGCGTACACTCCCCTGGTGTCGGGCTATCACAGCGCCGGCCCCCGCCATGGCGGCGAGGGGGCGCTGTATGTTCGCCTTCGTGGATCGACACGGCCGCGACGGACGGCGGACTGAACCGCGTCTGGCGCTCGCCGCGTGGCCGGTAGGGCGGCCGGGAGAACCACCCGCGCGGTACCCCGGCAAAGGCCTGCTGACAGAACCGGGCAGGAGCGGTGTGCGAAAACCGTGCGGCAGTATCCAACGCCGCTCCAGCTCATCGAAAGCGCAGAAAGCCATGAAGCTCGCATCCGTCCGCCTCATCGCGGCCGACATCAGGGCCCTGGTATCCTTCTACGAAATGGTCACTGGAGTGTCCGCCAGCTGGCTGGCGCCGGTCTTCGCCGAGATCGTCACCCCCGGCGCGACGCTCGCCATCGGCGCGCAGGAGACCGTTGCCCTCTGGAGCGAGGGCAGCGCCGAGCCTTGCGCCAATCGCACCGCGTGCCTTGAGTTTCAGGTCGAGGACGTCGACGCCGACTATGCCCGCCTCAAGGACAGGGTTTCGCTCGTGCACGAGCTGAAAACGATGCCGTGGGGCAACCGGACATTCCAGTTCCGTGACCCCGAGGGCACGGCGGTGTCGCTCTACATGCCGGCGACCGAGGCGGCGAAGGCGCGCTTCGCCGCGCGCTGATGGACACGCCGCGGACGGCCCGCAGCGTTGTCCGGAGCCGTTGGCCGCGATCGGTTCGGAATTGGGCCGCCCGTCAGTTCAGCAGCGCGCGCAGCTCGGCTTCCTTGCTGTTGACGAACCACCCGTAGAAGTTCTCCTGCGGGTACATTGGCGGCTTGCCCTGCGCAGCCCGCTGGTCGTTGATCGCCTTGAGTTCGCGCGCGCGGGTGGCGGCGTCGCCGAGATTGTAGAGCGTCGCCGTGATGCCGGGGTTCTGCGAGATGTCGAAGCCCGCGATCCTCTTGTAGATGTCGATCTCCACCCGGATGTTCGCGGCGACATAGTCGAGCGAGGTGTCCGGGCTCATGATCTGCTCGTAGACCTTGTTGGGGTCGTCGATGGTGAGCAGCGGCAGGCCGGCCTTGGCGTTGGTCACGTCCGTCACCATCAGCGCCGCCACCGGCGAGAGCTGGCCGAAGCCAAAGGTCTGGCCGCCAAAGGCAGGCTTGAAGAACACCCGGTGCAGCCGGTCCTTGGTGTAGAGCTTGCCGTTGACGAACTTGCCCATGAACTGTCGGTTCCACACCGTCTGCCGGCAGTCCCATTTCTCGTAGGTGTTCTTCATCTGCTCGCAATTGGCGAACTGCGGCATGGCGAAGAGCTGGGCCGCGGTCTGGCCCTTGTACGAGAAGGTGAGGGTGGTGTTGCCGGCATACTGCAGCGCCTTCACGTAGTAGTCCTGCAGCGTGTCGAAGGTGTCGATGTTGTAGGTGTGCTCGCCGACGATCGCGCCGATCACGTGGACCGGGTCGATGCCGTAGCGGGCCGAAACCTGCTTGATCCGCGCCACCAGCTTGGGGTTGTTCGCAAAGACCGCGTAGACCCGCTTGTACTTGTCGTTGAAGCTGCCGGTGTTGCGCATCGCCGTCAGCAGCTTCGATCCCGAGTAGACCTTGGGCTGCTTGTCCGACCGGTTGCCGGGCGGCACCACGATCACGTCGGCCCTGGCCGCGGGCGCGGTAGCCAGCGGCAGCGCAAAGGCGGCGGAGACCGCGAGGAGGACGAGGATACGCCTGAATGACACCATGGGGGCTCGGTTCCGTTCGGTGCTTCGCGAAAGGGGACGGACGGTCCCGGCGCGCGGCAGCGCTCCGGGTAGCTCGGGGGATCATAGCAGGCCGATTCGGGCGATCAAAAGGCCGAGTTATCGCGCAACGCAGCACCAGCGCGCCGGGTCGCCGGCTGCCCTATCTGGCGGAATCCCGCGCCGCGAAGGCCTCCCGTGCGGCCTCGATCTTCTCGCGGTTTTCCGCCGCCCATTCCCAGACGCCGCACAATGCCGTCCCCAGTCCGGCCCCGAGCTCGGTCAGGCGATAGTCGACATGGGGCGGGATGACGGGATGCACGGTGCGGGCGACAAGGCCGTCCTGTTCCATCTTCCGGAGCGTCTTGGTCAGCATCTTCTGGCTGATGCCGCCGACCTTGTTGCCGACCTCGGTGAACCGCAGCGTGCCATGGTCTTCGAGCGCTTCCAGGATCAGCATCGTCCACTTGTCGGCCACAGTGCCGATGATGTCTCGGACCAGTGCGTCAAGGTCGGGATCGATGGGCTGGGGGCCCTTGCGGTCATCCCAGTGATACAGGCTTGGGATCGTATCTTCTTGATCCAACGATGCTCTCCTTGCGGTATGTATATCTCTTTCGGGTGCCTACTTCCCGTTGGAGAGTATCGGGCATACCTCCCCTGCACACAAGCAGGAGACATTTGCAATGCATCTCACCGGAAACACGATCCTCGTCACCGGCGGCGGCTCCGGCATTGGCCGCGGCCTCGCCGAAGCCTTTCACCGCCTCGGTAATACGGTCATCATTGCCGGCCGCCGCCGCGATCTGCTCGACGCCGTGACCGCCGCCAACGCGGGCATGGCGGCCTATACGGTCGACATGAGCGACCGGAACTCGATCGAAGCCCTCGCCGGCGCGGTGGCTGCGGATTTCCCGTCGCTCAACGTCCTGGTCAACAATGCCGGGATCATGCGCGGTGAGCGACTCGCCGACCTCCACGGCGACCTCGCGACCGCCGAGGAGACGATCGCCACCAACCTGCTCGGCCCGATCCGTCTGACCGCGGCACTGCTGCCCCGGCTCATGGCCCAGCCTCGGGCGGCGGTGATTGCCGTCTCGTCCGGCCTCGCCTTCGTGCCGCTCGCCGCGACGCCGACCTACAGCGCCACCAAGGCGGCGCTTCACTCCTATGCTGTCTCGCTCCGCCACCAGCTCCGCGACACGCCGGTCGAGGTGATCGAGATCGCCCCGCCCTATGTGCAGACCGAATTGATGGGGCCGCAGCAGGCGAGCGATCCCCACGCGATGCCGCTCGAGGCCTTCATCGAGGAGACGATGGAACTGCTGGCGGCGGAGCCGGCCGGCGGCGAGGTGCTGGTCGAGCGGGTGCATCCGCTTCGCTTCGCCGACCGGAGTGGGCGGGCCGCCGAGATGTTCAGCGCACTCAATCCCGGGTGAGGGCCGGACACCGGGGGGCAGGGCGGCGACCCCCGCCCCTCACAGAATAAAGCGGGACAGGTCCATGTTGCGGGCGAGGTCGCCGATGTGGGCCTCGACATAGGCGGCGTCGACCGTCACCGTCTCGCCGTTCCGGTCTGGCGCTGCGAAGCTTACCTCGTCGAGGATGCGCTCCATCACTGTCTGCAGCCGCCGCGCACCGATGTTCTCGATGTTGGCGTTGATCGAGACCGCGATCGAGGCGATGGCGTCGATCGCGTCGTCGGTCACCACCAGCGTCAGGCCCTCGGTCGCCATCAGCGCCACGTACTGCTTGATCAGGCTCGCCTCGGTCTCGGTGAGGATGCGGCGGAAGTCGTCCTTGGTCAGCGGCAGCAGCTCCACCCGGATCGGCAACCGGCCCTGCAGCTCGGGTAGGAGGTCCGAGGGCTTGGCGACGTGGAAGGCGCCCGAGGCGATGAAGAGGACGTGGTCGGTCTTCACGGGGCCGTGCTTGGTCGCCACCGTCGTGCCCTCGATCAGCGGCAGGAGGTCGCGCTGCACGCCCTCGCGGCTGACGTCGGCGCCCATCCGGCCCTCGCGGGCGCAGATCTTGTCGATCTCGTCGAGGAAGACGATGCCGTCGTTCTCGACGGAGGCGATCGCCTCCTGCACCACCTCGTCGTCGTCGAGCAGGCGGTCGGATTCCTCGGCGATCAGGATATCGTAGGAGGCCCCGACCGTCACCTTCCGCTTCTTGGTGCGCTGGCCGAAGGCCTTGCCCAGCATGTCGGAGATGTTCATCACCCCGACGCTCGCCCCCGGCATGCCGGGGATGTCGAAGGACGGCATCTTGTTGGCCGAATCGCGCACCTCGATCTCGATCTCCTTGTCGTTGAGCTCGCCCTCGCGCAGCTTCTTGCGGAAGCTCTCGCGGGTGGTCGGGGAGGCGCCGGGGCCGACCAGGGCATCGAGCACGCGCTCCTCGGCGGAGAGCTCGGCCTTGGCCTGCACCTCCTTCCGCTTGCGGTCGCGCACGAGGCCGATGCCGACTTCGACGAGGTCCCGCACGATCGATTCGACGTCGCGGCCGACATAGCCG
>JAGRKZ010000142.1 GCA_020442065.1 Bauldia sp. | reverse complement strand
TCGGTGGGGGCGGGCAGGGCCACGATCTGGGCGATCCGGGGGTTCAGGTACTCGGTGATCCGCTTGATCGCCCCGCCCTTGCCGGCGGCGTCGCGTCCTTCGAACACGATCACGATGCGCAGGCCGGCGGTGTTGACGTGGGCCTGCAGCTTGACCAGTTCGACCTGAAGCCGCTTGAGCTCCTCCTCGTAGGCCTTGTCTTTCATCGGCTTGTCGTAGGGATAGCCGCCGGACTTGAAAGCGGCCTCTTCGACCCAGGGCGCCAGGACCGAATCGTCGAGATCGAAGGACCCCCTGTCGGTCTTGATCCGCGGTGCGTCGGCCTCGGGCCGGATGACCTTTGGCAGCGGCGCCCGCCGTTTCGGCTTCTTACCGTTCGAATCCGCGCCGCGCTTGGCCATTGCTTGCCCTTCTGGTCGGTCGTATCGCCGACGAGGTTTCGGCGACGCGCGGGAGAGCTTATATCCTGCACGCGCAGGCGGTCACTATCGTGTTGATTCGGCCAAACTCATGGCAGGCCGGACGGAACTGGCGATGGCGGAACGTGAAACCAGGGACGATGGTGCCGACATGACGGGATTCGCCGCCTCCCCGCGGCGCATCCTCGAAGCACGGTGGTTCCTGCTGGCCGTCGCCGTCGTGGTCGCCGCGGCTGTCTATGTCACCGGACTGACCGTCCTCCAGGGCGCCCTCCTGTACGGCGTCATCGTTGCCCTGGTCGGGTTGCTGCCGCGTGCCGCTCCGGCGCGCCAGCCGGCCGCCGACCGCTCGCCGCAGGCCGACCAGACCTGGCCCGAGACCGGCGTGAAGTTGCTTTCCGAGGCGCTGCCGGATCCCTGCATCGTGCTCGACCGGCGCGGTATCGTGCGCTACGCCAATCGCCGCGCGGTCGAGGCCTTTTCGATCCGGCCGGGCGAGCCGGTCACCTTTCGTCTCCGTGTCCCCGACCTGCTTGCCGCCTTCGACAGGGTGGCGCGGGGCGGCGCCCCGGAGCGTGTCGAGTTCCTCGAACGCGTGCCGACCGAGCGCTGGTACTCGGCCTGGTTTGCCCGGCTTGACGACGGGTCGCGCCTTGGCGGCTTCCTCGCTCTGGTTCTCTACGACCTCACCGAACAGAAGCGCGTCGACCGCATCCGGGTCGACTTCGTCGCGAATGCCAGCCACGAGCTGCGGACGCCGCTTGCCTCGCTGGTCGGCTTCATCGAGACCCTTCAGGGGCCGGCTCGCGACGACGCGGTGGCGCGCGAACGTTTTCTGAAGATCATGCGGGATCAGGCAACGCGCATGAGCCGCCTGATCGACGACCTCCTGTCGCTGTCGCGGATCGAGATGAAGGCGCACCTGCGCCCGTCCGGCGAGGTCGATCTCGGCACGGTGGTGCGACATGTGCGCGATGCGCTGGAGCCGCTCGCGCGCGAACTCGGCGTCGAGATCGAGACGGTGCTGCCGGCGGCCACGGCCATCGTGGTGGGCGAGCGCGACGAGCTGATCCAGGTCTTCGAGAACCTCATCGAGAACGGCTGCAAGTATGGCCAGTCGGGCGGACGGGTTGTCGTCACCGTCACCTCCGGGTCCGGCGGCGGGCCGTCGGTGGCCGTGCGCGATTTCGGTCCCGGCATCGCCGAGGATCACGTCCCCCGGCTGACCGAGCGCTTCTACCGGATTGATGTCGACGCCAGCCGCAAGCATCGCGGCACGGGTCTCGGCCTCGCCATCGTCAAGCACATCCTTGCGCGGCATCACGCCCGCATGACTGTCGAGAGCCGCCTTGGCGAGGGCGCGACCTTCACGGTGACATTTCCGCAGGCTGCACCTGTCACCAAAATCGACCTCGGCAAGATTGCCGTGCAGGATCAACACGGTGAGGCGTCGTAGTGTTGTTATCGGAGTGACATGACACCATTGTCGGCCGGCGCTAGCTTCGGGCTTCGCGCGGATAGAGGGACTGTCATGGGAGTGCGACGACGGGATCGGCGCAATGCGCGCCTCACGGCTCCGCGAACGCCCCATCGACGTGAGCGAGTGCCGGCGTTGTGGGAGGGATGGCCATGACCCCGCGGGTCATGATCGTCGAGGACGAAGAGCCGCTGTCGTTGATGCTGCGCTACAATCTGGAGGCCGAGGGCTACCAGGTCGAGACGGTCGAGCGCGGCGACGATGCCGAGACCCGGCTGCGCGAGACCGTCCCCGATCTGCTCCTTCTCGACTGGATGCTGCCCGGCGTCTCCGGCATCGAGCTTTGCCGCCGCCTGCGCAGCCGCGAGCAGACCCGGGCGCTGCCCATCATCATGCTCACCGCGCGCGGCGAAGAGCAGGAGCGCGTGCGCGGCCTCGCCACCGGCGCCGA
>JAGRKZ010000141.1 GCA_020442065.1 Bauldia sp. | reverse complement strand
CAGGTGAAGCCCTCGCCCATGGTGTTGATCGAGACGAGATCGGCGAAGCGCTCGAGCGCCACCCGCTCGCCGGTCTGCCACTTGCCCTTGACGAACTGGACGATCGCCACCGGCCTGCCGTGCCCGAGGGTGCGGAAGACCATGCCGAAGGCGGCGGTCGATTTGCCCTTGCCCTTGCCGGTATGGACGATGAGCAGGCCCTTCTCGATCGTCTTGCCGGCGACGATCTTGTCGCGCACCGCCTTCTTCTTCTTCATCTTCTCGGCGTGGCGGGCGTCGAGTTCGGCCTCGGTCATGTCCTTCATTCGGCTGCCTCCCTTTGCGCGCCGGCGAGTTGCTTGAGCCGGTCGCGGGCGCTGTTGTGCCGGGGTGACCACAGTCCGCGCGTGATCGCCTCGTCGAAGCGCGCCGCAATGTCCCGGAGCGCGCCCGGGTTGGCGTCGGCGATGAAGCCGCGCACCGCGTCGTCAGCGACATAGGCGGCGTAGAGCTGGTCGAAATGGTGGTCGCCGACCGCGTCGGTCAGCGCCGCATAGGCGAACAGAAGGTCGACCGTCGTCACCAGCTCCATCGCGCCGCGGTGCCCGTGCCGCATCATCCCGGCGATCCATTTCGGATTGGCCGCGCGTCCGCGCACCACCCGGCTCACCTCTTCGTCGAGTGAGCGCACCACCGGCGCCTCGGCCCGCGCCGTATCGCCGTGATAGACCCGCGGCGGCTGTCCCCGCAGCGCCGCGACCGCCGCCGCCAGCCCGCCCTGGAACTCGGCATAGTCGGCGGAATCGAGAATGTCGTGCTCGCGATTGTCCTGGGCGTGGAGGACCGCGTCGGCCGCCGCCAGCCGCGCCGCCAGCGCCTCGGCGGCGGGACCGGCCGCCGGCCCGCCATAGGCGTATCCGCCGTGGCGGCGGAAGGCCTCGGCGAGATCGCCGCGCGTCGACCAGCGGCCGGCGTCGATCATCGCCTCGATCCCGGCGCCATAGGTCCCGGGCCGCGCGCCGAAGATCCGCGCGGGGTGCCCGCCACGTCGTCCGGCCGCGGCCAGCGGGTTGGCGGCATCGTCCTCGTCGAGCGCGGCGACAGCGCGGAACGCCGAGGCGATCAGCTCGATCTGCTCGGGAAAGGCGTCGCGGAACATGCCGGAGATGCGGAGCGTCACGTCGATGCGCGGCCGGCCGAGGGCGGAGAGCGGCAGGATGCGGAAGCCCGTCACCCGCCCGGTCCCCGCCTCCCACACCGGCTCGACGCCGATCAGCGCGAGGGTCACCGCGATGTCGTCGCCGCCGGTCCGCATGTTGGCCGTCCCCCACGCCGACAGCGCCACCGAGCGCGGCCAAGTGCCTTCGTCCTGGAAGTAGCGGAGCGCCATCGCGTCGGCCGTGGCGCGGCCGAGCGCCCAGGCGGCGGCGGTCGGCACCGCCCGGATGTCGACGGTATAGAAGTTGCGGCCGGTGGGGAGCACCTCCGGACGCCCCCGCGTCGGTGCGCCGGACGGCCCCGGACGGACGAACCGTCCGTCGAGGGCTGCGAGCACGGCCGCGATCTCCGCCTGCCCCGAGCCATCGAGCGCCGGGGCGACCTCGTCCCGCAGCCAGCCGAGGACGGAGAAGGCCCGTTCACCCACCGCCGCCGGACCTGTGCGGAGGTCGCCCCCCGCCCTCATCCTGAGGTGCTCGGCCGGAGGCCGAGCCTCGAAGGACTCACTCCTGCTTGTCCCGCACACCTCCCCAACCAGCGATGCCGCCAGAAGCTCGATCCGCTCGACCGTATCGCCCGCCGTCCGCCAGGGGGCGTCGGAAGCCGCCGCCAGCGCGGCCGGACGCGGCCCGTCCCATCCTGCCGCCATGTCGGTGGAGAGCGGGTCGAATGACCCGAGGCCGAGGTCGGCGGCGATCGCACGGTGAAGCGATTCATCGGCCGGATGTCCGCCCGGCCGCGGCGTCCGGGCCAACGCCACGAGCGTGTCGATCCGCGCCTGCCCCGCCGGTCCCCCGCCCAGCACATGCAAGCCGTCGCGGATCTGCATTTCCTTGAGGTCGCAGAGATAGGCGTCGAGGGCCTGCAGCAGGTCGCCGGTCCCGGAAGGGCCGCGGCCGAGGTCGCGGTCCAGTCCCGCCGCGGCGGCGGTCGAGACGATCTCGCGTTCGAGGTGCTCGCGACGCCGGCGGTCCATATCGGCCGCAAGGGCGTACTCGTCGATCAGCGTCTCGAGCGCGGCAAGCGGGCCATAGAGCTCGGCTCGCGTCATCGGCGGCATCAGATGGTCGACGATCACCGCCGAGGCGCGGCGCTTGGCCTGGGCGCCCTCGCCGGGATCGTTGACGATGAAGGGATAGACCAGCGGCGTCGCGCCGAGGCACAGCTCCGGCCAGCACCCGGCCGACAGCGCCAGCGCCTTGCCCGGCAGCCATTCGAGATTGCCGTGCTTGCCGAGATGCACCACCGCGTCGGCGGAGAACACCTCCCGCAGCCACGCATGGGAGGCAAGGTAGGCGTGGGTCGGCACCAAATCGGCGTCGTGGAGGCTCGCCTTGGTGTCGCCCGCGTCGCCGCGCGACGGCTGCACGGCGAGGACGATGTTGCCGAAACGGCGCGCCTGGACGTCGAAGCCCGCCCCGCGATAGGCGGCATCGCGTTCGGGCGGCCCCCATCGCGTCGCGACCGCGTCCCGCGCCGCCTCGGGCAAGGCCGCAAGAAACGCCGCATAGTCGGAGGCCCCGATCCGGCCCGGCCCGGCCTCCGCCCCCGCCTCGCCGCCCAGCGCGCCGATCAGCGCGGCCCTGTCTTCCGGGAAACCGGCAACGTCATAGCCGGCGTCCCGCAGCGCGGCCGCCAGGTGCACGGCCGACGCCGCCGTGTCGAGCCCGACCGCATTGCCGATGCGGCTCGCCCGGTTCGGATAGTTCGACAGGATGATGGCGATCCGCCGCTCGCTGGCAGGCTTGCGCGCGAGCTTGACCCAGGCTGCCGCCTGGGCGGCGACGAAGGCGACGCGGTCGGCAACCGGCTCGTAGGTAGCGACGCGGCTGTCGGTCATCGCATCGTAGGCCTCGGCCTTGAACGACACCGCCCGTGTGCCAAGCCGCCCGTCGACCTCCGGCAGGACGACGTTCATGGTGAGGTCGCGGGCGAGCAGGCCGCGGGTGCTGTCCCGCCACTCGGCTTCGCCCGATCCCGCGAGGATCACCTGCAGGACCGGTCGGCCAGTCGAATCCAGCACGGTGCCGCGATGCGAGGCGCCGATGGCGGAGACGGCAAAGGCGGTGGTGTTGAGCACGAGAGCCGGCGGTATCCGGGCAAACAGTCCGGCGAGATAGTCGCGGCTTTCGGGGTCCTTGAGGCTCGCCACGAAGACCGGCAGCGCGGCGATCCCTTCGGCGGCGAGGGCCAGCGCGAGCGCGTCGATCGGCGCGGTCGCGCCGCCTTGCAGGATCGAGCGGTAGAACACGATCGGCACCACCGGCCGGTGGCTCCCGCCCTCCGCGACCACCGCCTCGATCGGGGCGACACCCACCCCGGGCCGGTAGCAACCGCAACGCGGCAGCATCTGCGGATCGCCCGGCGCCTCTCCGGTCCCGATCAGGTGCGCCATCAATTGCAGCGCGCGCGCCGCGTTGTCCCGGCCACCCTCGACCAGGTAGCGCCACAGCCGTCGGCAGGTCTCGGCCGGCTCCGTCGAATAGGCCTCGAGCCCGGCGTCCCAGCGATCGTCGCCCGAGACCACCACCACCCGCGGACCGCCAGCGCGGGCAAGGGCCCGCACGCGGTCAAGGCCATAGGTCCAGTAGCCCGCCCCGCCCATCATGCGAATGACGACGAGCTTCGCCTGCGCCAGCGTCTTGTCGACATAAAGGTCGATCGACATCGGGTGCGACAGGCGCATCAGGTTGCAGAGCCGCACCGCCGGACTGCGCGCGAGGCCGCCGGCAGCGAGCGCAAGCAAGGTCAGCTCGGTGTCCGCGGCCGAGAGGACGACGATGTCGCCGGGCGTCTGGTCGAGATCGATCGCGGCATCCGCCGCATCGATCGCTCCGACCTCCCCGGCGAGAAGATGCATCGCCTCAACCCGCGAGCCGGGTCCGAACCGCGTCGCGGTCAAGTCCGCGGAGGCCGATCACCACCAGCCCCTCACGGGCCGGGACCGGCGAGAAATACGTCTCGATCCGCGCGCCGACCGCCTGCACCACGACCGGCGCCGCCTTGCCGGCGACACGGGCATGGCCCTTGACGCGGAAGATGTCGGGCAAGGCCAGCATCGCCGCGACGCGCTGCCTGAGATCGTCCACCGACGCCGCCTCCGGGACGGTCACGATGAAGCTGTCGAAATCGTCGTGGTCGTGGTCCTCGCCTTCGAGTTCGTGGTGGCTCTCGCGGCCCTTCATGTCGGATTCGGCGGCGGCCGAGAGCCCGAGCAGGATCTCGGACGGCAGGCCCTCGCCCGAGCTGCGGATCGCCGAGACCCCGGCGCGAGCGTCGCGCGCCACCGTCGCCTCGACGGCCGCCAGCGTGTGGGCGCCGACCAGATCGGTCTTGCTCACCACGACCAGATCGGCGCAGCGGAGCTGGTCCTCGAACAGCTCCTCGACCGGATCATCATGCTGGCGGGCCGGGTCCGGCTCGGCGACCGCCTGAGGCGCGAACCGCCCCTCGGAGACCGCGACCGCATCGACCACGGTCACCACGCCGTCGACGGTGACGCGGTGCTTCACCGTCGGCCAGTTGAAGGCCTGCACCAGCGGTTGCGGCAAGGCCAGTCCCGAGGTCTCGATGACGATGTGGTCCGGCGCGGGGTCGCGCCGGAGCAGCGCCTCCATGGTCGGCAGGAATTCGTCCGCCACCGTGCAGCAGATGCAGCCATTGGTCAGCTCGACGATCTGGTCCGGCCGGCAGTCGTCGTCGCCGCAGTCCGACAACAGACCGCCGTCAAAGCCCATGTCGCCGAACTCGTTGACGATGATCGCGATCCGGCGGCCGCGGGCGTCGCGGATGAGGTTGCGGATCAGCGTGGTCTTGCCGGCGCCGAGGAAGCCGGTGACCACCGTCGCCGGGATGCGTTGGCTCATAGCGTGATCGTTCCTTGCGTCGCGGGCTTGAGGAGGAGCGGCAGGCCGGCGACCATCGTCACCACCCGGCCGACAGCCGAAGCCACCCGCTGGTTGAGGATGCCGTGCGCGTCGGCGTAGCGCCGCGCCAGCGCATTGTCGGGCACGATGCCGGCGCCGACTTCGTTCGACACCAGCACCACCGGGCCGGTCGCCGCCGCGAGTGCGGCGATCAGCGTCTCCGTCTCACCGCCAATGTCGCCGTCGGCGGCCATGAGGTTGGCGAGCCAAAGCGTCAGGCAGTCGACGAGGACGGCATTGCCGGCGACGGCCGCACCGCTGATCGCATCGGCAAGGAGTCGAGGCGTCTCGAGCGTCCGCCACGCCCCGGCTCGCCGGTCGCGATGGATCGCGATTCGTGCCGCCATCTCCTCGTCGCCGGGCTCGGCGGTCGCAATGTAGACCGGCGCGAGGCCGCTGCCGATGACGAGCCGTTCGGCGAAGCGGCTCTTCCCCGATCGCTGCCCGCCCACGACAAGGACATGGGCATCGAGGCCCATGGCGCTCACGTCGTCCGCGACAGGCGCTGGTACAGCCAGCCGACCGACGCTCCCGCAAGGGTCCACAGGACGCCGCTCACCACCAGCGAGGCAATGACGAACTCGCCGGCAAGCGCCCCCGGATAGGCGACGTCGTGGCTGGGCGGTTGCGGCGCACCGATGGCATGAGGCGCCACCAGCAACACCAGCCCGGCGACCTTCACGGCCCAGTGGCCACCGAAGGCGATCAGCGCGATGCCGGCGCCGGAGGCGAGCGCGGTGCCCAGCCACCACAGCTGGCGGTCGAGCAGGTCGGCGGCGGGGGTTCCCGGCAATTCCGGAGGAAGGCCGAGGGCCGGCAGCAAGGCCACCGCGACGAAGGCCGCGCCCCCCCACAGGACGCCGCGCCGTGCGTCGATCCCAGCGCCGCGAAGCACCATGAGCGCCAGCAGAATGAGCGAGGCGCCGATGCCGACGACGAGGTTGGCGAGCGCGGTGAAGGCAATGCGCTGGGCGCCGTCGGCCGGCGCCCATTCCGAACCGTCGCCGTGGTCATGCGCGACCACTGAGGCATCCGTGGCGGCGGCCGCGGCATCGTGATCGTGCGGGGCGGCGGCGGCATGGTCATGCCCGCCGCCCTCGAACTCCTCGGCATGGAGGATCAGCGGCTCGGTGGTGACGGTCTGGACCAGGGTGACGAGCAGGCACACGGCAAGCCCCGCGCCGAAGGCGCTGAAAAGAATCGTCCTGAACATGATGGTGCCCGCCGGGACCTAGTGGCAGGGAAGGCCGAGGGCGTGGCGGGTGTCGTGCGTCGCGTTGTGCAGCGCGCTCGGCCAGGCGAAGCCGGCGGTGAAAATGAGTCCGGCCCCGAGGATCAGGGCAAGCAGCGCCGGCACGGCGCGGTTCGAACGGGACAGCGTTACGGTCTGCGCAGCAGTCTGGGTCACGGGCATCTCCTTCTTCCGTCCCACCGACGGAGTGGTTGGTCACGATGCGCCGGCCGGTCTCCTGGCTCGCGGGTCGAAGCCCTTCCCTCGCGCCTTCCCGGTACGATCCCAGTGGCACGCATGCGAGGGCGGCTCGCCGCTTACAGTTGCGGGGGCAGCTGCGGCTTCCGGAACGAACACCCGTCACCGCATTCCCGTTTCATCCCCGATCGTGGGGAACCGACGCAGAGCGGAGCGTATGCGGCGGACGAGCCGCGGGCAAGGAGATTTGCAGTTGACCCTCAGGCCGTCCCCGACCGCGGACGGCGCTTCCGGCCGATCCACCAGCCCTTGACGGCGACGGCCGTCCGTCGATTGAAGCGGCGGACGGCGGGGATGTCGGCGGCGAGCACAAGGAAGCCGGCCGGGACCATCCAGAAACCGAGCACCGGCAGGAACCCGAGCAGCCCGAGAAACACCAGCGCTACGCCAACGCTCATTCGCGCCCATCGGTTCTGGGGAAGAGGCAGGCTGTACGTTCCGATTCTGATCCTGGCCAAGCTGATTCCGTGTCCCTTGTCGTGGCGCGGGAAAGCGCCGGCCGTCGTGCCAGATCGAGATGGGTGTGGGCGGCGGGAGCGGCAAGACCGGATTTTTCCGCTGATCCGGCTTTGCAATCGTCCGCACCCTTGCTATACGGCCGACGCAACAGGCGGTCATGCCGCCGATCCCCGGTAGCGCAGTTGGTAGAGCATGCGGCTGTAAACCGCTGGGTCGCTGGTTCGAGTCCGGCCCGGTGAGCCAGTTTCGAGGACAATGTACCGGCCA
>JAGRKZ010000140.1 GCA_020442065.1 Bauldia sp. | reverse complement strand
AGACGATGTAGTCGTCGGTCACCGATCGCCGGATCGGCACCGCCGGCGTGAGCTCGACCGACGTCGGCGTCTCGTCGCTGGCGAGCGTGCTCAACTTGTCGAACACCGACTGGATCAACGGCGCGACATCGTCTCGCGAGACCGCGTTGTTGCCGACGTGCGCCGAAACGATCTCGCCGGTCAGGGCGAGCAGTTCGCTCCGGCTGATGGTGTTGTCTTCCGACATGGTGGTCTTTCCTGAAATGATGCTGCCCTCGGATCACCTGTCATGAGCGCCCGAAGTCGATCGGGCCCATATCGATGCTGCAGGTGTTGCACGCAACACTAATCGCGGCCCTTCGGCTCCACAAGTTCGCCACGCGGCTGAACACCGCGGCGCTCGCGCCGCTCCGCTCACGTCTGTTCGGGGCACGACCTTTTCCCTCCATCAGCGAAGTCCCATGTCCGACACCAGCACCCATCTCCTGCTTCCCTATCTGCTCGCGGCGCAGGCGCAGAAGCACGTCACCGTCAACGAGGCGCTGCGGCTGCTCGACGGTCTCGTGCAGCTCGCCGTGCTCGACCGGCACCTGACCACACCGCCCGCGAGCCCGGCGGATGGCGCGCGCTACATCGTCGCCTCCGGCGCCACCGGCGCCTGGGCCGGCTGGGACCTGAACGTCGCCTACTTCGTCGACGGCGCCTGGATGCGGCTGGTGCCGCGCACCGGCTGGCAGGCGTGGGTGATCGACGAGGCGAGCTTCCTCGCCTGGACCGGCAGCGCCTGGGTCGCAGTGGGCCTGCCCGCCTTCTTCTCCGACGCGGTCTTCGAGCTCGCGCACGACGCCGACCCGACGCGGCGGGCGGTGTTCGACCTGGCGGCGATCGCGGCGGGTACTGTCCGCAGCTTCGCGCTGCCCGACGTCTCGACCGAGCTCGCCGGCCTCTCGGGCGCACAGACTTTCGACGGCGACAAGACCTTTGCGGGCGAACTGACCGTTAGCGGGTCCCTGGCGACGATCGGCACCGCCGTTGGCACCGCCACCTACGGCGTCGGTACCGGCGCGACCGCGTCCGGCGCCACCAAGAGTGTCAACCTCGGCACCGGTGGCGCTGCGGGCTCGGACACCGTCGTCAACATCGGCTCAGATACGCCAGGCACCGACGGCGTCACAGTGATCAACACGCCCACGGTCACCTTCGCCAACGGCGTCACCGTCGTCGGCATGCCCCAGGCGAACCTCACCGCGCTGCTGCTTGGGCTCGGCGGCGCTGTCGCCGACTCTTGGAACCGGCTCTCGGTCAACACGCCGGCAGTCCTGCTAAACAATGCCGGCGCAGGCATCGAGGCGACGGTCAACAAGGCCGCCGCCGGCAACGACGCCTCCTTCGCCTTCAAGACCGGGTTCAGCACCCGGGCGCTGATCGGGCTCCTTGGCTCGGACGACTTCAGCTTCAAGGTCAGCCCGGACGGGTCGGCGTACAACGACGCGATCCTGATCGACCGAACCTCGGGTCGGGTCGAGTTGCCGAAACCGGCGATCCTGCCGGCAGCGAGCAGCGCGCCCCCCGCGCCGGCCTCGGGCAAGCTGGCGCTCTACGCCCGGACGCGCGCCGGCCAGCCCTGGCTCGATGCCATGCGATCGAACGGGCGCGACTTCTCGCTGCAGCCGCACCTCGGCCTGGCGCGCCCGGCGATGTGGCTGCCGTCCTCGGGCGCCACCATCACCACCGAGGGGATGTCGAACTCGACGGTTGGGACGGTTTCGACGCCGGGGCTCGCCGCGACCTCGCTCGCAACCAGCATGCGCCGCTGGCGGCTGACCTCGGCGGCCGTGGTCGACTCCGCCTCCGACCAGCGGAGTGGCGTCTTCACCTGCTGGCGCGGCAATGCCGCCGGGCTCGGCGGCTGGACTTTCGTGACCCGCCTCTCGCTCGCCACGCTTCAGGCGACCGGCATGGCCTTCTTCGGCCTCTACGGCTCGACGGCGGCGCTCGCCACCACGCTCGCCCTGAGTGCGGTTGTCAGTTGCATCGGCATCGGCTTCCAGCGCGGCACCCACGCCCGCTGGCAGCTTGTCACCAACGACTCCAGCGGGGTGCCGACCCTCGTCGACATGGGCGCGAGTTTCGCCATCGCCACGGGCGGCGTGCTGACGCTCACCATCGCGGCGTCGCCGAATGCCGGCTCTATCTGGGTGCGCGTGGTCGACGAGGTGAGTGGCGCCGTCTTCGAGCAGGAACTGACCGCCGACCTCCCGGCGGCGAACCAGTTCTTGACGCCGCGGCTCTTCATGAACAACGGCGCCACCGCGGCCGCCGTCGCCTTCGACTGCGCCGGCGTTTACCTTGAGACCGATTTCTGAGCGGCCCGTCCGGCCACCTGGGGGCGGCTTCCGCGACCCGTGAAGAGGTACCTGCATGACACCGCCGCGGCACGACGCAGGTCTCGCCCTGAGCGCCAGGGTCACGCGGCCCAGGCGAGCTCAGGCCCGGTGGGCACGATGCCGCTCGGGTTCAGCGCTTTGATGGAGTAGTAGCCGCGCTTGATGTGGTTCAGGTTCACTGTCTCGCGCACGCCGGGGACTGCGAGCGCCCGCTCGAGGTAGGCGCTGAGCCGCGGATAGTCGGCGAGCCGCCGCAGGTTTGTCCTGAACAGCCCATAATAGGCCGGATCGAACCGAACCAGGGTCACGAACAGTCGGATGTCCGTCTCCGTCAGCTCGTCGCCGAACAGGAAGGCCCGTCCGTCGACGAGGCGCTACTCGAGCTCGTCGAGCATGGCGAAGACATCCGCGACGGCCTCCTCGTATGCCACCTGGGTCGTCCCGAACCCGGCCCGGTAAACCCCGTTGTTGAGGCTCGGGTAGATGCGTGCGTTCAGAGCGTCGATCGCGTCGCGCAGGTGGGCTGGATAGAGATCGACGGTCTCGTCGGCAAGCGCCCCGAAGCCGCCGTTCAGCATCCGGAGGATGTCCGCGGACTCATTGCTGACGATCGTTCCGCGCTGCTTGTCCCACAGCACCGGTACCGTCGCCCGTCCGGTGAAAGCCGGGTCCGCGCGCGTGTAGATTTCGTGCACATAAGTGGCGCGGTTCAGCTCGTCGCGGTCGGACCCCGGGTAGTCGCCGAAGCGCCAGCCTTGGTCGGTCAGCGCCGGCTCGACGACCGAGAGCGAGATCACATCGTCGAGCTTTTTCAGCTTGCGGCCGATCAACGTGCGCGAGGCCCAGGGACAGATCAGCGCGACGTAAAGGTGGTAGCGTCCCGCTTCAGCCGCAAAGCCGCCCGCGCCGGTCGGCCCAGCACTTCCGTCGGGCGTGACCCAGTTGCGGAAGCTCGAGGTCTGACGGACGAAGCCGCCTTTCTCGTCCTTGGCCTGAACCGGGTGCCACTCGGCCGTCCATTTGCCATTCAACAGCATGTCTCTGTCCTCGACGGATGTTGCAAGATACCTGCCGCGGCCAAGGGCGAACCGGCCGCGGCTGATGATGGCTGAAGGTCAGGCCCGGCCGCGCCGGAGCGCGTAGGCGCCGTCGCCGAGCATTGCCTGGACGACCAGCGCGATTGCCCAGAAGGCCGGAAACTCCCAGCCGCCGCCCTCGTTGGAGAAGAAGAACCCGGCCGCGCCGTGCGGGGCGTAGATCGAGCCGAGCAGAACCTGGATCAGCGCCAGCGAGACCCCGCGCGTCCAGACGCCGAGGATCAGCGCGACGCCTCCGAGCAACTCGGCTGCGATGACGATATAGGCGAGCGGCCCGGGGAAGCCGAGGCTCTCGAAGAAGCCAGCAGTGCCCGCTGGCGTGAAGACGAAGAGCTTCAGCCCGGCATGAGCGAGGAAGAGGATGCCGATCGAGACGCGCAGAAGGAGCGCGGCGAGATCGGCGTTGCTGACGCCGGCAACGAAGGACGGACGGGCTGCGTCAGAGGCGGTGGCGTAGGTCATGATCGTGATCCTTGTTTGTGTGAGATGAGCTCAGGCAGCGCGCTGCCAGGTCGGGGCGATGTCGGTGCCGTGGCCGAGGCCGTAGCCGAGCGCGATATTGAGGCCGGCGACTGGCTCGAGGTACCGGGCGGAAGCGAGCCCGCCGGTTTCGATCGCCTCGAGCCCGGCGCTGATGGCAAGGTCAGAGACGGTCTTGCGCGCGTCAGCGTCGTCACCGGCTACGAAAACGGTGGCGGGCCGGCCCGCTGCCTTGCCATCGGCCTGGAGCACGGAGGCGAAGACGGTGTTGAAGGCCTTCACGACCTTGGCCGTGGGCGCGAGCTTCTGGATTTCTTCGGCGGCGCTGGTGGTGTGGCCGATGGTCAGAGCGGAGTAGTCGGCGGTCATCGGGTTGGTGATGTCGACGACGGTTTTTCCCGTGAGATCGCCTGCGGCGCGGATGACCTCCGCGGCAGCGTCGAACGGCACCGCCAGCACCAACAGATCAGCCTTGCCTGCCGCGTCGGCGAGCTCCGCACCGGCAATGCCGTTGCCGACTGTGTTGGCGACCGTCTTCGCCTTCTCGGCGTCGCGCGATCCAAGGGTGACGGTGTGACTGGCCTTGGCGAAGAGCACGGCGAGGCCGGTGGCCATGTTGCCGGTGCCGAGAATAGAAATGTTCATGTCGGTTCTCCTTGAGGGGGACGCGCATCCGCGTCGTCTGTGGGGAGAACATGGACCTGTTCAGGTG
>JAGRKZ010000139.1:6709-16709 GCA_020442065.1 Bauldia sp. | reverse complement strand
TCGAACTGGAAGGGCTTGGTCACCACGCCCACGGTCAGCACGCCGAGCTCGCGCGCCGCCTGGGCGATGATCGGCGCCGAACCGGTGCCGGTGCCGCCGCCCATGCCGGCGGTCACGAACACCATGTGCGAGCCCGACAGGTGGTCGACGATCTCGTCGATCGCCTCCTCGGCCGCGGCGCGGCCGACCTCGGGCTGCGAGCCGGCGCCGAGGCCTTCGGTCACCGCCACGCCCATCTGGATCATGCGCTCGGCCTGCGAGGAGGAGAGCGCCTGGCTGTCGGTATTCGCCACGACGAACTCGCAGCCCATCAGCCCTGAGCGGATCATGTTGTTGACGGCGTTTCCGCCGGCGCCGCCAACGCCGAAGACCGTGATCTTCGGCTTGAGTTCCGTGATATCCGGCATTCTGAGATTGATCGTCATGGCACCGTCCTGACCCGAATCGGCCGTCTGCGTCCCGGCCTTCCTTCTTCATCACCGGACCCCGCCGCCGCGGGCGCCCGACGCCTGTCCGGCGTCTAGAAGCTCTCCCTGATCCAGCGACCGACGCGGGAGAAATATCCCCCCGTTCCGGTCATGGCGTAGTGCGCACCGCCGGCCTCGATCTGGTCCATCCGCGCGACTTGCGGGTAGATCAGGAGTCCGACGGCGGTGGCGAAGGCAGGGCCCTTGGCCACCTCCGGCATGCCGACAATGCCCAGCGGCCGCCCGATGCGGACGTTGCGGGCGAGCACCCGCCGCGAGGCCTCGACCAGACCGGTGAGCTGGCTGCCGCCGCCGGTGAGCACCATGCGGCGCCCGACCAGACCGGCGAAGCCGGAGGCATTGAGCCGGTCGCGGACCAGTTCGAGGATCTCCTCGACCCGCGGCCGGATGATGCGATTGAGCGCCGAGCGCGGCACATGATTGGCGGGCTCGTCGTCGTCGCCGATCGAGCGAATGGCGAGCACTTCGCGCTCGTCGGAGGGATGCGGCAGCACGCTGCCCTGCATCGTCTTCAGCCGTTCGGCGTCTTCGAGCCGCGTCGAGAGACCGCGGGCGATGTCGTTGGTGACGTGCTGGCCGCCGATGGCGATGGCGTCGGCATGAACCAGCTGGCCCTTCATGAAGACGGCCATGGAGGTCGTCCCGCCGCCGAAATCGACACAGGCACAGCCGAGTTCGTGCTCGTCGTCGACCAGCGCCGACAATCCGCTCGCGAACGGCGAGGCGACCAGCCGCTCGAGCGAGAGATGGCAGCGGTTGATGGCAAGCTCGAGGTTGCCGGCGAGCTGGGCATCGACGCTGACCATGTTCATGTCGACGCCGAGGCGCTGTCCGACCATGCCGGTCGGGTCGGCGATGCCACCGTCCGCATCGAGCGAGTAGCCGATCGGCAGCGCGTGGATCGCGACCCGGCCCTCGCTCACCGTGTGGCGGTGACCGGCGGCAAGCACCCGCCCCACGTCGCTGGCCTCGACCGAGCCGCCCGCGATCGAAACGCTGGCCGAGTAGGTCTCGCTGGCGAGCCGGCCCGCGGAGAAGCTGACGATGAGCGAATCGACAGTCACGCCGGCGCGGCGCTCGGCGGTATCCACCGCCAGCCGGATCGCCTGCTCGGCGGCGTCGAGATTGACCACCACGCCGGACTTGATGCCGCGCGAGCGCTGGTGGCCGAAGCCGAGCATCTCGATCCGGTGGGTCCGGCCGCTCATCGATTCGGACTCGTCGTCGAGCGGCACGAGCCGGGCGATCAGGCAGCAGATCTTGGTCGAGCCGACATCGAGCACCGAGACGATCGACGGACGGCGCGACATCGGACGGCGGGCCTGCTCTTGGGGACGGAACAGCTTCATCAGGCGGCCGACCCCTTCTTGCGGGCCTTTTCCCGCTCCTTGAGCAACTCGGCTCGCACCTTGGCGCCCTCTTCGGTCAGCCGAAACACCAGCCTGGTCGAAAGGCGCATGTCGATGGCTGCGATCTCGCGGGAGAACACGCCGTGGCCGTCATCGAGCGCCACCGCCTGGATCAGCGCGTCGGCGGGATCCTCCGCCGGCAGCATGATCTCGACGCCGTTCACCAGCATCACGTTCCAGCGCCGGTTGGAGACCAGCACGCCTGCCTTCACTTTCGGCTTGAGCGACGGGAACTCGTCCATCAAGGCCACGAACTCGCCGGCGCGCTTGTCAGCCCCCTCGCCCACCACCAGCGGCAGGCCGGCGTAACGGGCATCGACGCGGTCGCTGATCACGCGTCCGTCTTCTTCGATCAGCGAGAACACTGTTCCGTGCTGCCAGACCGCAAAGGGCGTGCGTTCGACGATCTGGATGCGCAGCGTATCCGGATAGACCTTGCGCAGCGTGACCTGCTTCACCCAGGGGAGCGATTCGATCCGCTCACGGGCGCCGGTGACGTCGAGGGTGACCATCGAGGGGTAGTCGCCGAGGGCGAGCTTGGCGAGTACGTCGACCTCGGAGGTTGCGCTCTGACCCTTGATCTCGACCCGGTCGATGGCGAGGCCGGACCACGCGGTCAGCGCCGAGGCGACGGTGAGCGTATGCCCGCCGATGACCATGCCGGCGACCGCGGTGACGGCAAAGAAGCCTGCCGTCAGCTTGAGGCCGATCCGCTTCGGCAAATCCCATTCGAGCCGGGACAGCATGCGCGCCGGTCGGCGCAGCATACGCGGCAGCACGATCCGACGGCGCCCCGCGGGAGCGTTATGGCCTTTCGTCTCCGTCCCTACCGCCTGCACGATGCGTCCTCGACCATCCACCGCACCAGTCCCCTGAAGTCCATGCCGGCATAGGCCGCCATCTCGGGCACCAGCGACGTCGCTGTCATGCCTGGCTGCGTGTTGACCTCGAGGCAGATGAGTTCCCCCGTCCCCGAAGGTCGGTCGTCGTATCGGAAATCCGCTCGACTGACCCCACGACAGCCCAGCGCCTGGTGGGCCCGCAGCGCAAGCATCCGTACATTTTGGTAAACATCTGGTAAAAGCCGGGCCGGAAGAACGTGTTTTGAGCCGCCCGCGGCGTACTTTGCGTGGTAGTCGTAGAAGCGGTCTTCCGTAACCACATCAATGACATCGAGCGCTTCGTCGCCGCGAACGCCGCATGTCAGCTCGCGGCCGGCCACATAGCGCTCGACCATCACCGTCTCGCCGTGCGGCCAGTCGTCGGCGTAGAGCTGCTGCGGCGGATGGGTTGCGTCGGCATTGACGATGATCACGCCGAAGCTCGAGCCCTCGTTCGGCGGCTTGACCACATAGGGCGGTTCGATGACGTGGCGCCTGGCGGCTTCAAGCCGGCTGGTCAGCACGGCTTCGGCCACCGGGATGCCGGCGGCCTTCATCACGTCCTTGGCTTTGGGCTTGTTCATGGCGAGCGCGGAGGCGAGCACGCCGGAATGGGTGTAGGGAATCTCGAGGATCTCAAGCACGCCCTGGATGCAGCCGTCCTCGCCGAACGGCCCGTGCAGGGCGTTGAAGGCGATGTCGGGACGCAGCTGCGAGAGCACCACTGCGATGTTCCGGTCGACATCGACGCGGGTGACGCGGAAACCCTCCGCCTCCAGCGCATCGGCGCAGGCGGCTCCCGAAGACAGCGACACCGGCCGCTCGCTCGACCAGCCCCCCATCAATACGGCGACATGCTTCGACAAGACCCCTCCCATCCGCTGATTCGCGGGTTGGAAAGGCCAATCTGCGGAGAAAATGGTTAACAACCGTTAACCACGATGGGCTGCGGCCAGAAAATCGCGCGCGGCCACCGGCCAAAAGGCCCTTTTTCGCCTGCAAAGCGGCGCGCTTCCGCCCGTTGCAGGTCCGAAGAAGCCGGTACGAGCGTGCGTCAGGCCGTGGGCGCCCCGAGAAACGGCGCCACCGCACGCCCTTCGGCGAAGCGGCCGATCCGCTTGATCTCCCATTCGAGCCGCACGCCGCTGGTCTCCAGCACCCGCGCCCGCACCGTCTCGCCGAGCTGCTCGAGGTCGTAGCCGGTGGCGTTATCGGCATTGATCAGGAAATTGCAGTGCATTTCCGACACCATCGCGCCGCCGAGCCGGAGGCCCCGGCAGCCGGCGGCGTCGATCAGCTGCCAGGCCTTCTGCCCCGGCGGGTTGGTGAAGGTGGAGCCGCCGGTCTTCTCGCGGATCGGCTGCGCCGTCTCGCGGTGATGCTCGACTGCGTCCATTTCCGCTTGGATCGTATCCCGGTCCATCGGCGGCCCCGCGAACACCCCCTCGGTGAAGATGAGATCCTCCGGCGCCGACGAATGACGGTAGGTGAAGCCCATGTCGGCGAGGCCGAGGACATGATGCCGCCCCTGCCGGTCGATGGCGTGGGCCTCGATCAGGCGCTCGCGGGTCTCGACGCCGTTGGCGCCCGCGTTCATCCGGAGCGCGCCGCCGACCGTGCCGGGGATGCCGTGGAAGAAGGCGAAACCGCCGAACCCCTCGTCGCGGGCGAACGCCGCGAGGCGCTTGTCGGGCAGCGCCGTCCCCGCCCGGATGCGGTCGCCCTCGCGGATCGCGTGGCCGAATCCCTTTGCCGACAGCCGGATCACCACGCCCGGCACGCCGCCGTCGCGGACGAGGAGGTTGGAGCCGACGCCGATGACATAGACCGGCACCGCCGGGTCGAGCCGCTCGAGGAACAGCGCGAGGTCGTCCGCGTCGGCCGGCTGGAACAGCAGCTCTGCCCGCCCGCCGACCCGGAACCAGGTGAACGGCGCGATCTCGGCGTCGGGCGTCAGACGCCCGCGGATGCCAGACGTGTCGATCTCGATGGCCATGACTACGCGCCGAGCTTCGCCAGTTCTCCCGGAAGGGCGTAGGCCCACTGGCTGATCGAGCCGGCGCCGAGACAGACGACGGTGTCGCCCGGACGGGCGGTGTCGCGGATCATCCCCGCCAGCGCCTCGCGCTCCGGCAGCGGTCGCGCATCGCGGTGGCCGTGGAGCTTCAGGCCTTCGACCAGCGCGTCACGGTCGACGCCCTCGATCGGCGCCTCCCCCGCGGCATAGACCGGGGCGACGATGACCGTGTCGGCGTCGTTGAAGCAGGAGCAGAAGCCGTCGAAGAGGTCGCGGAGACGGGTATAGCGGTGCGGCTGCACCACCGCGACGACGCGGCCGCCGCCGGCCACCGACCGCGCCGCCTTGAGCACTGCGGCGATCTCGACCGGGTGATGCCCGTAGTCGTCGAAGACGTCGATGCCATTCCACGCGCCGGTATGGGTGAAGCGCCGCTTGACGCCGCCGAAGCCGGCGAGACCGGCGCGGATCGCAGCGTCGCCGATGCCGAGATGGTGCGCGATCGCCACCGCTCCGGTCGCGTTCTGGGCGTTGTGCTCGCCGGGGATCGAGACGGTGAGATCGGCGATCTCGTGGGTCGCTCCGCTCCGCCGGTCACGGATGAGCACGCCGAACTTCGTCAGCCGGTTCTCGACCCGGAGATCGACCGCCCGCACCGCCGCCTGCGGGCTCATGCCGTAGGTGATGATGCGCCGGTCCTCGATCTTGCCGATCAGCGACTGCACCTCGGGGTGGTCGATGCACATCACCGCGAAGCCATAGAACGGGACGTTCTCGACGAAGTGCCTGAACGCCTCGCGCACCTTGTCGAAGCTGCCATAGTGGTCGAGATGCTCGGGGTCGATATTGGTCACCAGCGCGACGTCGATGGGCAGCTTGACGAAGGTGCCGTCGGATTCGTCCGCCTCCACCACCATCCAGTCCGAGTCGCCCATCCGCGCGTTGGTGCCATAGGCATTGATGATGCCGCCATTGATCACCGTCGGGTCGAAGCCGCCGGCGTCGAGCAGCGCCGCCACCATCGAGGTCGTCGTGGTCTTGCCGTGGGTGCCGGCGATGGCAATGGCCTGCTTGAGCCGCATCAATTCGCCCAGCATCTCGGCCCGCCGCACCACCGGCAGCAGCCGCTCGCGCGCGATCTGGAGCTCGGGGTTGTCGCGCTTGATCGCCGAGGACACCACCACGACCTGCGCGTCGCCGACGTTGTGCGCGGCGTGGCCCACTGCCACCGTCACGCCGAGGCCGCGGAGCCGCTGGACGTTGGCGTTCTCGGCGACGTCCGAGCCCTGCACCCGGTAGCCGAGATTGACCATCACCTCGGCGATCCCGCTCATACCGATGCCGCCGATGCCGACGAAATGCACCGGGCCGATATCCCGCGACATCTTCATGCGGCGGCGTCTCCCTTCACTGGCCTTCCCTCCGCGATCGCCTCGACGAGATCGGCGAGCTTCTCCGCCGCATCCGGCTTGCCCATCCGCCGCGCCGCCACCGCCGCAGCGGCGAGACGATCGGGGTGGGCGATGAGGTCGGCGAGCTCGCCGGCGAGTCGTGCGGGGGTCATATCACGTTGCTCGATCATCCACCCGCCCCCGGCCCTGGCGAGGATCTCGGCATTGGCCTTCTGGTCCTGATCGAGTGCATGCGGCAGCGGCACCATGATCGCCGGGCGGCCGATCACGGCGAGCTCGGCCACGGTCGAGGCGCCGGACCGGCTCACCACCATGTGCGCGGCGGCGATCCGGGCCGGCATGTCCTCGAAAAACGGGCGGAGATCCGCCACCACGCCCATCTCCCGATAGGCGGCGCCGACGCGCTCCATGTCCTCCGGCCGGCACTGCTGGACGACCCGCAGCCGCCGACGCACGTCTTCCGGCAAAGCGGCAATCGCCGGTGGCACCAGGTCGGACATCACCCTTGCGCCCTGGCTGCCGCCGAAGACGAGCAGGTTGAAGGGGTCCTCGGCACCGCGCGCCGGATAGGGCGCGCCGGCCACGGCGATCACCGAATCGCGCACCGGACTTCCGGTCTCGACGGTCTTGGCGACGAACATCTCCGCGCCGCGCACCGTCGGGAACGCGGTGGCGATGGCGGTCACCCGGCTCGCCAGGAACTTGTTGGCGCGACCCATGACGGCATTCTGGTCGTGGATCACGGTCGGCACCTTCGACCGTGCCGCCGCCAGGATCGGCGGCACCGTCGGATAGCCGCCGAAGCCGACCGCGATCGCCGGCTTCACCGACGCCACCACCCGCCGCGCCTTGAGATATCCCCGCCACAGGCTGGCGAGGGCGCGGGCGAAGGACACCGGGTCCTTGCCGAACGTGCCCGAGGGAATGATGTGGGTCGCGGTCGCCGGGAAGTCGCGCGCATAGGTATCGACGCGGTGGTCGGTGGCGAGGTGGATCGTCCAGCCGCGCCGGACCAGCACCGTCGCCAGCGCCTGCGCCGGGAAGAGGTGTCCGCCGGTGCCGCCGGCGGACAGGAGCACGAGTCCCGGCATCCGCGATCAGCCGGCGCCGGCCGGCATCGGCCCGCTGCGGATCATCGTCCGCGGCATCCGCTGCGTCTCGGGACGACGCCGGGTGAGGGCGAGGATCAGGCCCATGCCGAAGGCGACCGCGATCATCGACGAACCGCCGTAGGAGATGAAGGGCAGCGTCATTCCCTTGGCCGGCAGGACGCGGAGGTTCACGCCCATGTTGATCACCGCCTGGACGCCGAACAGCACGACGAGGCCCGATGCGGCGAGCCGCGTGAAGGGCTCTTCGCTTCTGAGGCTGCTGCCGAGGCCGCGCACGACGACGAACGCGAACAGGAGGACCAGCACGATGCAGATGATGATGCCGAACTCCTCGGCCGCCACCGCGAAGATGAAGTCGGTATGGGCGTCGGGGAGGATGCGCTTGACCGTGCCCTCACCCGGGCCGCGGCCCAG
Source organism: Bauldia sp. (assembly GCA_020442065.1). GTDB lineage: Bacteria > Pseudomonadota > Alphaproteobacteria > Rhizobiales > Kaistiaceae > Bauldia. Next base: position 8,976 of record JAGRKZ010000139.1, on the reverse strand, counting down.
CCAGCCGCCGTTCATGATCGCGTCCATCGCGGTGTCGACCTGGAAGGTGTCGCCGGTATGCGGCGCGAGGAATCGGTCGATGCGGCCGGCGACGTGGGGCAGGAAGGTGTAGGCGGCAAAGATGCCGCCGATGCCCGCCATGCCGAGCGCGACGATCCAGATCCACGGCACGCCGGCCATGAAGAACAGCGCGCCCCAGGCGACCGAGATCAGCATGGTCTGGCCGAAATCGGGCTCGGCGACGAGGAGTGCGGCGACAACGGCGAGCAGGATCAGGGCGAAGACATTGCCCGGGATGTCAGTGCGGCGCGAGTTCTCCGCGAACAACCAGGCGCAGATCACGACGAAAGCGGGCTTCATGAACTCGGAGGGCTGCAGCGACAGCCCCGCGATGTTGATCCAGCGCCGCGAGCCGTTGTTCTCGACGCCGACGAACAGCACCGCGAACATCAGCACTAGCGCCACCGCGAGCACCACCAGCGCCGCCCGGCGCGCCTGACGCGGCGACAGGAACGAGGTGCCGATCATCACGCCAAGGGCCGGCAGGAAGAAAAAGAGATGCCGGTTGATAAAGTGATAGCTGTCATAGCCGAGGCGCTCGGCCACCGCGGGACTGCCGGCCAGCGACAGCACCAGACCTCCGATCATCAGCGCCACGACCCCGACCAGCAGCGGCTTGTCGACGGTCCACCACCATTCGGCAAATTCGGAACGATCGGCGCGGCTCACCATCACGCTGCCTCCTCATGGCTGACGATTCCGTCAAGGGACTGGACGAGGGAGCGGAAGGCATCGCCCCGCCGCTCGAAATTCTGGAACTGGTCATAGGACGCGCAGGCCGGCGACAAGAGCACGACCGGCTCGGCCGCCGGATCGTGCTCGGCATCGGCCGCGGCCGCCGCGATCGCCGCCGCGAGCGTGACCGAGCGCTCGACCGGCAGCGCCGACCCGATGGTCTCCGCGAACGGCTCCATCGCCTCGCCGATGAGGTAGGCCTTGGCGATCTTCGGGAAGCAGCCGGCAAGGCTCTCGATCCCGCCTTCCTTCGCCCGTCCGCCGGCGATCCAGTAGATGCGGTCGAAGCTGCGGAGCGCCTTTTCCGCCGCATCGGCATTGGTCGCCTTGGAGTCGTTGACGAACAGCACGCGACCGCGCCGGCCGACCTGCTCCATGCGGTGGGGCAGGCCGCGGAAGGTGCGGATACCGTTGACGATCTCGGCCTCCGAGAGACCAAGCAACGACACCGCCGCCGCCGCCGCCGCGGCGTTCTGGGCATTGTGCGCGCCGCGCAGCGAGGCGATGCCGGCGAGCGAGACCAGCGGACGGACCGCGCCATTGTCGGCAACGCTGAGGCCCTGGCCCTCGGCAAAGACGCCGTCGGCAAGCGGCCGGCGCGCCGAGATTCGCACCACGCGCTTCCCGCGCTGCTCGATGCGATCGGCGACAGCCTGGCAATACTCGTCGTCCACGCCGATCACCGCCGCGGTCGCGCCGGCGACCAGCCGCTCCTTGATCCCGGCATAGCGGGCCATCGTGCCGTGACGGTCGAGGTGGTCGGGCGTGACGTTGAGGAGAAGGCCGACCGAGGGGTCCAGCGACGGCGCGAGGTCGATCTGGAAGGAGGACACCTCGACCACATGGTAGCGGCCCATGCGCGGCGGATCGAGCGACAGCACGGGCGTGCCGATATTGCCGCCGAGCTGGACGTCGCGGCCCGCCGCGGCAAGGAGATGGGCGATCAAGGCCGTGGTGGTCGACTTGCCGTTGGTGCCGGTGATCGCCACGAACGGCGCGGCCGGCACGTTGCGGCGGCGCTCGCGGCAGAAGATCTCGATGTCGCCGATGATCTCGACGCCGGCGCGCTCGGCGAGCCTGACCGTCCAGTGCGGCTCCGGATGGGTCAGCGGCACCCCCGGCGCCAGCACCAGCGCGGCAAAGCCGCTCCAGTCCGCCTCGCGAAGATCGACCAGCGGGATGCCGGCCTCTGCCGCCGAGTCGCGGGTCGCTTCGCTGTCGTCCCAGGCGGCGACGCTCGCCCCGCCGGCCGCCAGCGAGGCGACCGTCGCCCGGCCGCTGCCGCCGAGACCGAACAGCGCCACCTGCCTGTCCTTGAAGGTGCTGGCCGGAATCACCGCCGTTTCACCTCACCTTGAGCGTCGAGAGGCCGATCAGCGCCAGCATCACCGCGATGATCCAGAAGCGGATCACGATCTGCGGCTCGGTCCAGCCGATCTGCTCGAAATGGTGGTGGATCGGCGCCATCTTGA
>JAGRKZ010000139.1:0-6522 GCA_020442065.1 Bauldia sp. | reverse complement strand
CCACAGGAAGCCGAGCCCGGCCCCGATCACCGCCCCGCAGATCACGGCGAGTTCGCCGGTGCCCTGGACGAAATGGATCTGCAGGTAGTCGGCGAACACCGCGTTGCCCGAGAGATAGGCGATCAGCCCGAAGCTCGCCGCCGCAATCATGACCGGGACGATCGCCAGTCCATCGAGGCCGTCGGTGAGGTTCACCGCATTGCCGGCGCCGACGATGACGAAAGCAGCGAAGGGCACGAAGAACCATCCGAGATTGATGATCGCATCCTTGAAGAAGGGCAGGGTCAGCGCCGTCGACAGCGGCGCCTGCCCGACCCGGGCAACGAAGAAGCAGGCGACCATGGCGATGATGAACTCGATCCCCAGCCGCAGTTTGCCGGAGAAGCCCTTGTGGGTCTGCTTGGTGACCTTGAGGTAGTCGTCGTAGAGGCCGATCAGCCCGAAGCCGAGCGTCACCAGGAGCACGATCCAGACATAGGCGCTCGAGAGGTTCGCCCACAGCAGCGTCGAGACCAGCAGGCCCGAGAGGATCATCAGCCCACCCATGGTCGGCGTACCGACCTTGGTGAGGAGATGGTTCTTCGGCCCGTCGTCCCGGATCGGCTGCCCCCTGCCCTGCCGGATGCGCAGCGCCGAGATGATCGTCGGGCCGAACAGGAAGACGAAGACGATCGCGGTCACCGTCGCTCCGCCGGTACGGAAGGTGATGTAGCGGAAGACGTTGAGGACCGGGATCTGGTCGCCGAACTGACTCAGCAGATAAAGCATCAGACGGCGTCCCGGTGGAGATCGGCTTCCGCCGTCTCGGCCTTGAACTGCGCCTTGAGACTGTCCACCAGCCCCCACATCCGGCTGCCGTTCGACCCCTTCACCATGATCACGTCCCCCCGTTCAATCGCTTCGGAGACCGTTGGTTCGAGGTCCGCCGCGGCCTCGGCATAGCCGCCCCGCAGGCCTGCGGGCAAGGCTTGGTAGAGTGCGTGCATCAAGGGTCCGGCGAGATAGACCCTGTCGACACCGGCAGCGGCAAGGTCGACGGCGAGTCCGGCATGGAGTTCGGGACCGGCTGGTCCAAGTTCGCGCATGTCGCCGAGCACCGCGATCCGCCGCCCCTGCTTCGCCGGCTCGGACTGGCCGAGGATGGCGATTGCCGCGCGCATCGAGGCCGGATTGGCGTTGTAGCTCTCGTCGATCAGCGTCGCCTTCCCCCCGCTCGGCAGCGAGAGGCGGAAGCGGGCGCCGCGGCCCTTCGGGGCGCCGAGCGTGCCGAGCGCCAGCCCCGCGCTGGCGAGGTCGCCGCCCATCAGCACGACCGCGGCGAGCACCGCGAGGCTGTTCTGGACGATGTGACGGCCCGGCGCGCCAAGCTTATAGGTCAGCCGCTCGCCGAGGATTTCCGCCGACACGCACGAGCATTCCGGCTTGAGCTTCACCAGTTCGAGCCGCGCCTCGGCGCCGGCGGCTTCGCCGAAGCGGACGATCCGCCCGGCGCCGGCGGCTCGCGCTTCGGTCTCGAGCAGCCCGGCGTGGGGATTGTCGGCATTGATCACCGCGACGCCCCCCGGCGCGAGTCCCCGGAAGATCTCGGCCTTGGCCCGGGCGATGGATTCGACGCTGTCGAAGAACTCCAGGTGCACCGGCTCGACCGTGGTGACGATGGCGACATGCGGCTCGACCATCTTCACCAGCGGCTCGATCTCGCCGGCGTGGTTCATGCCGATTTCGAAGACGCCGAAGCGGGCGCTCTCCGGCATCCGCGCGAGGGTCAGCGGCACGCCCCAGTGGTTGTTGAACGAGGCCGGCGAATAGTGCACCGCGCCCTCGCTCGCCAGCGCCTGGGCGAGCATCTCCTTGGTGCCGGTCTTGCCGACGCTGCCGGTGATGGCGGCGATCCGCGCCCCGCTCCGCGCCCGCGCCGCCCGGCCGAGCCGGCCGAGCGCGGCCAGCACGTCGTCGACCACCACCAGCGATCCGGTGACGTCGCCGAAGGCGGCGAGCCGCGCGGTCGAGACCACCGCCGTCGAGGCCCCCGCGGCCAAGGCGCGGTGAACGAAGTCGTGGCCATCGAAGCTGTCGCCCCTGATGGCGAAGAAGGCGTCCCCGGGCGAGAGCGTCCGGCTGTCGATCGAGATCCCGGTCACCGCCGACGGCGCACGGCCGACCGGCCGGCCGGCCATCGCCGCCACCATTGCCTCGAAGCTCCACAGCGGCGTGCTCATGCGGCCTCGTCTGCCTGCAGCGCCGCCTGGGCGGCCCGGTGGTCGGAGAAGGGATGCTCGACGCCGCCGATGATCTGCCCGGTCTCGTGGCCCTTGCCGGCGATGCACAGCACGTCGCCAGGGCCCAGCATTTCTATAGCCTTTTCAATCGCTTCCCCGCGATCGCCGATCTCGATCGCGCCCGGCGCCGCGGCCAGGATCGCGGCCCGGATCGCCGCCGGTTCCTCGCTGCGGGGATTGTCGTCGGTGACGATGACGACATCGGCGTTGGCGACGGCCGCCTCGCCCATCAGCGGGCGCTTGCCGGCGTCGCGGTCGCCGCCGGCGCCGAACACGACCACCAGCCGGTCCCGCGCCAGCGGCCGCAGCGCCTGGAGCACGCTCGCCAGCGCCTCGGGCTTGTGGGCATAGTCGACGAAGACCATCGCGCCGTTGGCCTTACGGCCGACGAGCTCGATCCGTCCCGGCGCGCCCTTGAGCCGTGACAGTGCGGAGAACACTGCGTCCTCGTCCACCCCGGCGGCGATGGCCAGCCCCGCCGCCACGAGGGCGTTCGAGGCCTGGAAGGCGCCCGCCAGCGGCAGCACCACCGCGCGCCGGGCGCCGAAGGCGTCGAGCGTCAGGCGCTGCTCGAACCCGGCGATGCTGTCGTCGAGAATCCGGATCTCGCCGCCCTGCCGGCCGACCCGGATGAGCTCCAGCCCGCGCCGCGCCGCCACGGCTGCGACGTCCGGCGACCGCGCCCCGTCCATGTCGACCACCGCCACGCCGTCGGACGGCAGCACCACCTCGAACAGCCTCAGCTTGGCGGCGAGGTAGTGGGCGACGTCGGGGTGGTAGTCCATGTGATCGCGGCCGAGATTGGTGAAGGCCGCGGCGCGGATGCGAATGCCATCGAGCCGGCGCTGGTCGAGGCCGTGGCTCGACGCCTCGAGCGCGGCGTGGGTGACGCCCTCGCGCGCCAGCCGGTCGAGCGAGGCATGGAGCGCCACCGGATCCGGCGTGGTGAGGCTGCCATAGGTGCTCCAGCGGCGGCTCGCCACCCCGATCGTCCCCATGCTTGCGGCCTCGTGGCCGGCATCCGCGCAGATCTCCCGGAAAAAGGCGGCGACCGAGGTCTTGCCGGCGGTACCGGTGACGGCGACGAGGTGGCTCGGCTGCCACGGATAGAAGCGCGCCGCCATCAGCGACAACGTCCGCCGGGGATCGTCGGAGCGCAGGACGGGGATGTCGGCCGCCATGTCGAGCACCGCGTCCGGACCCGCCAGCACGGCGACGGCACCGCGCGACACGGCGTCGCCGACGAAGCGGCTACCGTCGGTTGTCGACCCCGGCACGGCGGCAAACAGGAACCCCGCCTCGACCGCGCGGCTGTCGGCGGTAAGGCCCTTGATGTCGATCGCCCCGGCTTGCTCCGGAAGCGTCACATCGGCGGCGACGAGGTCCCGGAGAAGCATCTGTCGATTCGGCTGGAGGTTGCGGATTTCACGTCAGTTCGAGACCAGGACGACGCCGTCGGGCGCGACCGTGCGCGGCTTGACCCCGAGCAGGGCCGCCGAGCGGCGGATGACGGCCCCGACGGTCGGCGCCGCGTTGAGGCCGGCCGTGGCGCCCATCCCTTCCCGTTCGGATTTCGGTTCGTCGAGAGTGACAAGGACGACATACTGGGGATCGTCCATCGGAAATGCGGCGAGAAACGAGTTGAGGCGCTTGTTGCCGACATAGCGGCCATTCTCGATCTTCTCGGCGGTCCCTGTCTTGCCGCCGACCAGGTAGCCCGGTACTGCGGCGCGGGTCCCGGTGCCCTTCTCGACATTGGTCTGGAAGAGGTAGCGCATCTCGGAGCTGGTGTGCGGGCTCACCATCTGCACGGCGAGCTTGTCGGCCTCCTCGCGGGTGCGTGGCAGAAGGGTTGGCGGGATGAGCTTGCCGCCGTTGACCAGCGCTGCGTCGGCAACCGCCACCTGCAGCGGCGATACCGCCATGCTGTGGCCGAAGGCGACCGTCATCGTGGTGAGGTCCGACCACTTCTTCGGGATGATCGGATACCCGATCTCCGGCAGCTCGATCGCCGGCCGGGAGTAGAAACCGAAGCGTTTGAGATAGGCCTGCTGGCCGTCCTGCCCGACCTTCAGCGCCATCCGCGCCGTCCCGATGTTGGACGAGTAGATGAACACCTCCGGCACGGTGAGGACGCGGTGCTTGCCGTGGAAGTCGTTGATGGTGAAGCCGCCGACGCGGATGGCGCTCCGGGCGTCGAGGCTGTCGTTCATCGTCACCGCGCCGCTGTCGAAGGCCATGGCGAAGGTGAAGCTCTTGAAGATCGAGCCGAGCTCGAAGACACCGGCGCTGACCCGGTTGAGCCGGTCCGGCTTCAGCGCATCGACCGGGTCGTTGGGGTCGTAGTCCGGCAGCGACGCCATGGCGAGGACTTCGCCGGTATGGACGTTGAGGATGATGCCGGAGGCGGCGATGGCGCGGTAGCGCTGCATCGCCTGGACCAGTTCGTCGCGCAGGATGTGCTGGACGCTGATGTCGAGCGAGAGCCGCACCGGATCGAGGGTTTCGCCCCGGGCGAAGCCGGCGGCGTGCAGGTCGGCGAGCCATTTGTCGTCGACATACTTCTCGATGCCGGCGATCCCCTGGTTGTCGATGTTGACGAGACCGAGGACGTGCGCGGCGGTCGGCCCGCCGGGATAGAAGCGCCGGTTCTCGGTAAGGAACCCGATCCCCGGGATACCGAGGGCATGGATCTTCTGCTGCTGCTTCGGCGTGATCTCACGCTTGATCCAGGCGAAACCGGCGGTGCCGGTGAGTTTCTTGCGGAGCGTCGCCACGTCGAGTTCGGGCAGCACCGTGACCAGCGCCTCCGCGGCCTCGTCCGGATCGACGATGTTGCGCGGCTCGCCATAGACCGAAGCGGTCTTGATGTCGGCGGCGAGCACTTCGCCGTTGCGGTCGACGAGATCGGGCCGGCCGGTGGCGATGCCGGCATTGGGATTGGACACCGCGCCGCTGTTCGGTGCGTCGGTGACTCCGAGCATGACCAGCCGGCCGATGATCCCGGCGAAAGCGAGCGTGAAGACGAGGCCGGCGAAGCGGATGCGGAAGCGCATCCGGTCGACCCGCGCCGGCTTGCGCCTGGCCTTGGCCGGCGCGGTCGCGACGGGGTCGGCGCCGTTCCCGGGCGCGACCGGCGTTTCCTGCAAGGCGACGTCGGTCATTGTGTGGCCCCTTGGTTCGCACTGCCGAGGATGACCGACGCGATCCCGGCGTCGGCGACCTTTGCCTCACCCGGTTCGGCTTCCGGTGCGGCCGGCCGCAGCGGTATCTCGTCGAGCGTCGCCACCTGGCTCACCGAGAACGGCTCGAGCTGGAAATGGTCCTTGAAGCGCTCCACCAGCTGCTGCAGCCGCGACGGCTGGCTGAGGGCGCTCCACTCCGCCTTGAGCAGCGCGATCTGCTCGCGCTCCTTGGCAATGGCGGCGTGCAGGCGCGCCACGCGCGAGGCGGAGCGTTCGGCTTCATGTTTGAGACTGTAGGTGACCACCGCCGCGGCAATCATCGCGAGGAGCAATACGACGTTGATGATACGGCCGATCACGACACTCTCCCCATCTCATACGCAGGCAGTTCAGGAACCCCGATCGCGCGACGGTCGAACGGCAGCGGCGGCGCGGCAGTGCGCCGGGCGGCGCGGAGGCGCGCCGACCGGGCGCGCGGATTGCGCCCGGTTTCCACCGCGTCCGGCATGACGGCCGAACGGGACAGGAGTTCGAAACTCGGGTCCGGCAGCATCGCCTCCGGCAGGTGCCGCGAGCCGCGCGCCCGGGTCTCCGACCGCTCGGCAAGGAAGCGCTTGACGATCCGGTCCTCGAGCGAATGGAAGGCGACGACCACGAGCCGGCCACCGGTCGCAAGGATCCGCTCGGAGGCGGCGAGGGCATCGGCGAGCTCGTCGAGCTCGCGATTGACGAAGATGCGGAGCGCCTGGAAGGTGCGGGTCGCCGGGTGGATCTTGTCGCCGGGACGATGTCCGACCGCTTGGGCGACGATCTCGGCAAGCTCGGCCGTACGGGTCAGCTCCCGGCGCCCCCGCGCCGCGGCGATCGCCCGGGCCACGGCCCGGGCCCGCTTCTCCTCGCCGAGGACCGCGATCACCCGCGCGAGGTCCGCCGGCTCGAAGTGGTTGACGATGTCGGCCGCGCTCGGGCCGCTACGACCCATCCGCATGTCGAGCGGCCCGTCGTTGCGGAAGGAGAAGCCGCGGTCGGCATCGTCGAGCTGCATCGAGGAGACGCCG
>JAGRKZ010000138.1 GCA_020442065.1 Bauldia sp. | reverse complement strand
GTCTCCATGTGGACGAAGATGTCCTCGGTCCCCTCGCCGCGGGTCAGGAAGCCGTACCCGCGCATGCGATTGAACCACTTCACCGTCACCCGTTCGAGCGCGCTCGTCGGCGTGACGTTGACGTGCGTGCGTGACGGCACCTCCTGCGGCGGCCGCAGGGCGGTCGCCTCGTCCATGCGGATGACGCGGAACGCCTGCAGGCCTTTCGCCCGCTGCACCGCCTCGACGACGATGCGCGCACCCTCATACGCCGTCTGGAATCCGTCGCGGCGGAGGCACGTCACATGCAGCAGGACGTCCGGTGAGCCGTCGTCGGGGATGATGAAGCCATATCCCTTGGAAGCGTCGAACCACTTGATGGCGCCGGCCACCTCGACCAGATCCAACGGCGTGTCCTCCCCCGCCTCCTGGTCGAGCGGAAATTCGGAAGGAAGTTTCGCCCCCATAGTACATCGCCCCCGGCGCGCCTCGGAAACGGCGCAGACTCGCCAATATCGCCGTTAGCATAACATCGGCGCGACGCGGTGCCAGCCCCTAAATAGAGGCGGCATCACGCGGTGGGTATCCTGTGTGCGATCGGCGACACCTGTCGTCCGCCACTGGGCAATTGCCTTTGCGCGACGTGTGCCTATGCTGCCTGCCCGCATAGCCGCAAGGGGAGCGACCAACGATGAAGTATCTCCACACCATGGTCCGCGTCACCGACCTCGAACAGTCGCTGCACTTCTATCGCGACCTGCTCGGCCTCGAGGAGACGCGACGCATCGACAACGAGAAGGGCCGCTTCACGCTCGTCTTCCTCGCCCCGCCCGGCCAGCACGAAGCCCCGATCGAGCTCACCTACAATTGGGACCCGGAGGAGTACACCGGCGGCCGCAACTTCGGGCATCTCGCCTACCAGGTCGACGACATCTATGCGTTCTGCGACCGCCTGCAGAAGGAAGGCATCACCATCAATCGCCCGCCGCGCGACGGCCACATGGCCTTCATCCGCTCTCCCGACAACATCTCGATCGAAATCCTGCAGAAGGGCGAGCGTCTTCCCCCCGCCGAGCCCTGGGCATCGATGCCGAACACCGGCGCCTGGTAAGCAGCCCCTCGCCCGGACGCGGCGAAGTCTCGCAGATCAGTTCCGCCCGGACGTCCAGGCCGCTTGCGAACTCGACCGGAAACGTCCGGCTGGGAGGTCCTCGGCCATCCCGGCCGTCCCTCGCGGAGAATCCGCGGCGCTTATCTCTTGTCCCGCGACGTCAATGCCCCTAATAAGGCACCCGCATCGACGCTCCCTTCGTCTAGTGGTCAGGACGCCCGCCTTTCACGCAGGAAACAGGGGTTCAATTCCCCTAGGGAGCGCCACGATCCTCTGACCGCTTGCGCCGCACGACGCCGCGCACGCCGCACCAGGGTGATCCCGGGATGGCTGGCAGCACGAAGGTACTCATCGTCGGCGCCGGACCCACCGGCCTTGTTCTTGCCCTGTGGTTGACCCGTCAGGGCGTTCCGGTGCGCATCATCGACAAGGACGATGGCCCGGGCGAGACCTCCCGCGCCATGGCCGTCCAGGCCCGGACGCTCGAACTCTACCGGCAGCTCGATCTCGCCGACGAGGTGGTTGCGGCCGGTTCACCGAACCCCTCGTTCAACCTCTGGGTCGGCGGACAGCGCCGCGCCCACGTGAAGTTCGCCGAGGCCGGCGGAGACGTCACGCCCTACCCCTTCGTGCTCGTCTATCCGCAGGACGAGCATGAGCGGCTGCTGGTCGAGCGGCTCCGGCGGATGGGCGTCGAGGTCGAGCGCCGCACCGAGCTTCTCGACTTCCGCGACGATGGAGAGCGCGTCCTCGCCACGCTGCGACAGCCCGACGGCGGCGAGGAGACCGTCGAGGCCGAATACCTTGCCGGATGCGACGGCGCGAGTTCGCTCGTCCGCCACCGGATCGGGGCGACCTTTGCCGGCGGCACATACCCCCAGGTGTTCTACGTCGCCGACGTCGCGATCCAAGGTCTTGAGCCGGCCGACGAGATTCACGTGGCCCTCGACAGCGCCGATTTCGTCGCCGTCCTGTCCTACGGCGGTGGCGGCCGGCATCGCCTGATCGGCACGGTTCGCGGCGAGCGCGCCGAGGACCGGGATGCCCTCACCTTCGACGACATCAGCGGGGAGGCCATCCAGCACCTCGGGCTGTCGATCGACCGGGTCAACTGGTTCTCGACCTATCGCGTCCACCATCGCGTCACCGACCGTTTCCGGGGCGGGCGCGCCTTTCTGGTCGGCGATGCCGCCCATATCCACAGCCCGGCCGGCGGCCAGGGCATGAACACCGGGATCGCCGACGCGATCAACCTCGCCTGGAAGCTCGCAGCGGTCGTGAACGGCGAGGCGGCCGACGCCCTGCTCGACAGCTACGAGGCGGAGCGCCTCGCCTTTGCCCGGCGGCTCGTCGAGACTACCGACCGGGTCTTCGCGTTCGCCTCGTCGGACGGGACCTTCGCCGATTTCGTGCGCACCCGCATCGCCCCGTTCTTCGCCAGCACCGTGTTCCAGATCGAGGCTGTGCGCGAGTTCATGTTCCGCGTGGTCTCGCAGACCAGCCTCGACTATCGCCACAGCCCGTTGAGCCATGGCGCGGCCGGCGATCTCCGGGGCGGCGACCGGATGCCCTGGACCCGGATCGACGGTTCGGACAACTTCGCGCCCTTCGCCGATATCGGCTGGCAGGTACACGTCTATGGCGCGGCGTCGCCCGAGCTCGCCGCCTGGTGCCGGGAGCGAAGCGTTCCGCTCCATGTCTTTGCATGGCAAGAATCGTTCGCCTCGGCCGGCCTCGTCGAGGACGCGCTCTACCTGGTCCGGCCAGATACCTATGTCGCGGTCGCCGATGCCGAGGGGGACGTCGCGGCGGTCGCCGGCTACTTCGACCGGGCCGAGTTCAGGACGCGCTGACTTCCCTCGCGGCCACGTCAGCCACCCGTCTCTGCCATGTCGATGACCCGAAGCGCCGGCTGGCGTCGCCCTTGCCACGAATCGATGCTGAGCGTGCCGGCGATGTGTACGGCCCGCCCGCGGCTCGCTAGGAGCGCCCGGCCCAGCTCGGTGCCGCCGGCCCGGAAGGCGGTGGCCTTCAGCGTCGTCCCCTCCGCCCCGCGAAGGGTCAGGCGGACGTGGCCGTTGCCGTTCTCCTCGGCGTAGCTCACCTGATGCACCGGGAAGGCGAACACCGGCTCGGCATTGCCCGACCCGAAGGGTCCGGCGCGATCGAGTAGTTCGATCAGGTCGAGGGTCGCCCCCTGCGCGGTCAGTGCCGCATCGACCGCGAGTCCGTCCGCCTCGTCCGAGCCGGACACCGCCCTACGGAGCGACTCCTCGAGGAACGCCCGGAGCTCGCCAAGCCGCGGCTTTTCGATCGTCAGGCCCGCGGCCATCGCGTGGCCGCCGCCCTTGACGAGGATGCCCCGTTCGACGGCCCGGCGGATGGCATGGCCAAGATCGACGCCGGACACCGACCGGCCCGATCCCGTGCCAACCCCGTTGGGCTGGAAGGCGATGGCGATCGCCGGCCGGTGGAAGCGGTCCTTGAGCCGCGAGGCGATCAGGCCCACCACACCGGCGTGCCAGCGATCGCTTGCCGTCAGCAGCACCGACGGCCCTTCGCCGTCGCCGATCTCGGCATCCGCCTCGGCGATCGCCTCCTCCAGCATGATCGTTTCGAGCGCCTGGCGCTCGCGGTTGAGACGGTCGAGCTCGGCGGCGAGTTGCTCGCACTCGGCCGGGTCGTCGCTGGCGAGCAGCCGCGCGCCGAGGGCCGCGTCGCCGATCCGCCCGCCGGCATTGATCCGCGGCCCGAGCAGGAAACCGAGATGGTACGGCGCCGCCGGCCCGCCCAGCCGCGCCGCGTCGGCGAGCGCCGCGAGGCCCCGGTTGCCGCGGCGCGCCATCGCCATCAGCCCCTTGGACACGAAGGCGCGGTTGAGTCCGACCAGCGGCACCACATCGCAGACCGTGCCGAGCGCGACGAGGTCGAGCCACTGCAGCAGCTCGGGTTCTTTCCGCGTCGCGAACCATCCCCGGTCCCGCAGCAGCCGGTTGACGGCGACCAGCGTCAGGAACGTTACCCCCACCGCCGCAAGGTGGCCGAGGCCGGAGAGATCGTCCTGGCGGTTGGGGTTAACCACCGCGACCGCGGCCGGCAACTCGGCCCCGAGCTGGTGATGATCGATCACCACCACGTCGAGCCCCATGCTCCTTGCGTCCGCCAGCGCGTGATGGCTGGTCGAGCCGCAGTCGACCGTCACCACCAGGCGTATCCCGGCGCTGGCCAGCGTCCGGAGCGCGTCGCTGTTCGGGCCGTAGCCCTCGAACAGCCGGTCGGGAATGTAGATCGCGGGATCGCGCCCGACCGCGCGCATGTAGCGCGCAAACAGCGCCGACGACGTCGCGCCGTCGACGTCATAGTCGCCGAACACCGCCATGGCCTCGCCGGCGATCACCGCATCGGCGATGCGCGCCGCGGCGGCGTCCATGCCGGTCAGGACCGAGGGGTCGGGCAGGAGCCGCTTCAGCGCCGGATCGAGGAAGTCCGGCACATCGTCCGGCGCAATGCCCCGCCCCGCCAGTACGCGCGAGACGATATCCGGCAGCGCATGCCGCTGGGCGATGGTGACGGCATTCCGCGCCTCCGCCTCGTCGAGCCGGGACACCCATCGCCGTCCGGTGACCGAACGCTCGACACCGAGGAAGGCGCGGGCGTGGCTGGTGGGTCGATCAGGGGTCATGAGTATCGGATCGCGGGGCCCGAAACGAATCTCCGGAACCCGTGAAGTCTACTACGACCGGCCACCCCCGCCGCGAGTCCCGTCGTTCGACGGGCAGAGGCTTGATCTGCCCTCTTAAGTTGTATATGACAATAATACAATCTTTGATGTGTTATCTTGGGGGGCTCAATCATGGCGAGGACATCAAGAAGCGCATCGGTTTCGGCAAAGAAGGCCGGGTCGAAGAAGAGCGGATCGAAGTCGGCCGCGAGCCGGCGGAAGCGCATCCTCAACTGCATTCCCTCGGTCAAGACGGAAGAGGACTGGACCTTCGAGAATGCGGCCGCCGCCGGCATCACCGCCATGGCCGCGGTTCCTCCTTCCAAGGATCTCCGGGAAGACTGGTGGAGGATCGGCGATCAGGGGTCGACGGGGTCCTGCGTCGGTTGGGCAACGGCGGATTCGGTGGTCCGCTGGCACCTCACCAAGGCCGGGCGGATCGCCACCAGCGAGCGCCTGTCACCCCGTTTCGTGTGGATGGCCTCGAAAGAGATCGACGAGTTCAATACCCGCCCGACCACGTTCATCGAACCGGAGGGCACCAGCCTCAAGGCCGCGCTGGACGTGGCGCGGAAGTTCGGCGTGGTGAAGGAGTCCGTCCTGCCCTTCTCCCCTGCCCGCCTCTTCCAAGGCTCGGCGCAGACCTTCTACGCGCTGGCGGCACAGCTCAAGATCGCCAGCTACATCAATCTCGGCAGGAACCTCGCAGCCTGGCGGAACTGGCTTGCCAACAACGGGCCCATTCTCGTTCGCCTCGACGTCGACGCCACCTGGATGAACGCCAGGGCGACGCAGGGCCGGCTCGATGTCTACGACGCAACGACGGCGCAGGGTGGTCACGCCGTCGCCCTCGTCGGTTACGACATGAGCATGTTCATCGTCCGCAACAGCTGGGGCACGACGCTGTGGGGCGACCGCGGCTTCGGCTACGCCGCGAACGGCTATGCAATGGCCGCCTTCACCGAGGCCTACGGCGTCACCGTAGCCTGATGGACGGGTCGCAGTCGCCGCTGGGGATTACAGCGCGTCGGAGAACTTCTCGAGGTCCTGGTGCTCGGCCTTGATCCAGCGCACCGTCCCGGACGACGAGCGCATCACCACGGTGTGGGTGATCACCGCGCGCTTGGCGAACTTGACGCCTTGCAGCAGGTTGCCGTCGGTGACGCCGGTGGCCGCAAACAGCACGTCGCCGCGCGCCATCTCGCTGACGTCGTATTTGTGGTCGAGGTCGGCGACGCCCATGCGGATCGCCCGCTCGCGCTGTTCGCCGGAATTGATCACCAGCCGGCCCTGCATCTGGCCGCCGATGCAGCGGAGCGCGGCCGCCGCCAGCACGCCCTCGGGCGCGCCGCCGATCCCCATGTAGATGTCGATTCCGGTTTCGTCCGGGCTGGTGGCGTGGATGACGCCGGCGACGTCGCCGTCGCCGATCAGCCGGATCGCGGCGCCGGTCGCCCGGATCTCCTCGATCATGCGGGCGTGGCGCGGCCGGTCTAGGACGCACGCCGTGATCTCGTTCACCGGCACGCCCTTGGCCTTGGCGAGCGCGCCGATGTTGTCGGCTGCCGGCGCGTCGAGGTCGACCAGCCCTGGCGCATAGCCCGGCCCGATCGCGATCTTCGCCATGTAGACGTCCGGCGCGTTGAGGAGGCTTCCCTCCTCGGCGATGGCGATCACCGCGAGCGCATTGGGCAGGTTCTTGGCGGCGATGGTGGTTCCCTCGAGCGGATCGAGCGCGATGTCGACGTTCGGTCCGGTCTTGGTGCCGACCTCCTCGCCGATATAG
>JAGRKZ010000137.1:570-4719 GCA_020442065.1 Bauldia sp. | reverse complement strand
CGAGCGAGCCGCCCATGAAGTCGAAGTCCTGTACGGCCGCGACCACCGGCACATTCTCGACGGTGCCGGCACCGAGATGGACCGAGTCGACGGCGCCGGTCTTGGCGCGCGCATCCTTGAGGCGATCGGTGTAGCGGCGCTCGTCGCGGAAACGGAGCGGATCGACCGGCACCTCGCGGAACGGGATGCTCTCCCAGCGCGCATCATCGAAGAAGCTCTCGAAGCGCTGCTTCGCCGTCATCCGCATGTGGTAGCCGGAGCCCGGAATGACGTACTGATTTGCCTCGAGGTCGCGATGGAACACCATCTCGCCGGTCTCGGGGCACTTGATCCACAGGTTCTCCGGCACCTCCCGCTTGACGAGGAGGTTCCGGATCTTGGGACGGACGACGTTGCTGATCCAGCTCACGGCGTGACTCTCCTACTCGGCGGCCTCGGCCCGGGCCGCGCGGACGCCGGCGGCGAGCTCGGCAACGAGATCGCTGACGGCCTTCACGGTCGATGGCGTGGCGCGCCCTTCGCCGTCAAGCGAAGAGGCGACCGCGCCGACCAGCGCCGAGCCGACCACCACGCCGTCGGCGCCGCGGCCGATGGCGGCGGCCTGCGCCGCGGTCCTGACGCCGAAACCGACCACGACCGGCAATATGGTGTGCGCCTTGATCCTTGTCACGGCCTCGCCGACCCGCGAGGTATCGGGCGCGGCGCTGCCGGTGATGCCGAGGATCGAGACATAGTAGACGAAGCCGGAGGTGTTCCGGAGCACGGCCGGCAGCCGCTTGTCGTCGGTGGTCGGCGTCGCCAGCCGGATGAAACTAAGCCCGTGCTTCATCGCCGGCAGGCAGAGCTCGTCATCCGCCTCGGGTGGCAGGTCGACGACGATCAGGCCGTCGACCCCGGCGGTCCTCGCCGCAGCGAGAAACGCCTCGTTGCCCATCGAATAGATCGGGTTGTAATAGCCCATCAGGACAATCGGGGTGTCATTGTCGCCAGCGCGGAAGGCGCGGACGAGGTCGAGCGTCGTCCTCAAGGTCTCGCCGCCTTCAAGTGCCCGGTGTCCCGCCATCTGGATGGCCGGACCGTCGGCCATCGGGTCGGAGAACGGCATGCCGATCTCAATCACGTCGGCGCCGGCCTTCGGCAGCGCCCTGACGATCTCGAGCGAGGTGTCGTGGTCGGGATCGCCGGCCATGACGAAGGTGACGAGGGCCGGCCGGCCCTCGGCCTTGAGAGCGGCAAAACGGCGGTCGATGCGGGTCTCGGTCATGGCCGGTTGGCTAGCACAGGGCAGGGCCGAGGGGAATTGGGCATTGCGGGATGACGTAGCCTTGCCATTGTACGATCTCCGTACTACACTTTTCATATGATCCGCTCGCTGCGGGGTGCCCCCACACGGCAGTTCATTGAAAGGGGGCGTTCGTCCTTTTCCGGCATGAACGTCGCCCTCGCCTACCAGCGGCTGAGCGAGCTCAATGCAGCGCCGTCGCTATCAGCGATGTCGCCCCTGAAGAGCGTCGGTCTCCACAAGCTCAAGGGCGACCGCAAGGGATACTGGGCGATCAGGGTGAACGGGCCGTGGCGGATCGTTTTTCGCTTCGAGGACGGAGATGCGCATGACGTCGAGATCGTCGACTACCACGAAGGGTGACCGGGAGGCCCGACATCGGCAGGTTCACAACCCGCCGGGCGGCTTCGCACTACCGCCCGTGCATCCGGGACAGACCCTTGCCGCCGAACTCCAGGCCAGGGAGATGTCCGCTCACGCCCTTGCGCTGAAGGTTCGGGTTCCGGCCAATCGCATTTCCGCGATCGTGGCTGGCGAGCGCGGTATCTCGGCGGAAACGGCCCTGCGTCTAGGGCGCTATTTCGGGACCGGCCCGGCTCTCTGGATGAACCTCCAGAGCCAATATGACCTCGCCGTCGCCGAGCGTGACATCGGTGAGAAGGTTGCTGCGGAGGTCGAGGAAGCAGTGTGAGCTTGGCTGAAAGTTTACTTTTCCGGGCGACCGATCCTCCTGTCTTTGCTAAAGCGGAGATACGGTTATGACCGTGTATGCGAGAATCGCGCAATTCTTTTCGGTCGGCGCATTGAATGATCCAAGCTTCCTAAGCTTTCCGAGTACGTAGCCTTGTTTTGCGAGCGTCTCCACAACCTCTTCGAGGCTACCGACGCAATCTGCCGTAACTGACTGCGTCGGCCCATTGATAGTGAAAACATAGGTACGCATTAGCTCTCCGATCCGTGTCCGAGGTACGCGATACCACACCGTGAGAGCAATCTAAAGTAGTCGCCTTTGCCGCGCCCTACCGTCTCCCCGGCCGGCGCATCTCGGCCTCGACCCAGGTGAGGTACTTGGCGTGGACGGTCATCGGGCGGTGCACGACGATGCCGGGCGTATCACAGGAATGATTGCGAGCGATGAAATCCATGAGGCCGTGGACCTTCATCTCCGTGATCTTTGAACACCACCGGAATCTCCTCGGCGGACCCTATTCCGGCCCGCGATCCCGGCGCTCGGCGCCTGCCTCGCCCGCGGGCTTCATCTCGGCGGGCGACGTGGCTTCCGTAACCTCGTCGACGCCGATCTTCTGTTCCGGGACGTCGCTCGAACGTGGCGATGCGGCGGCTGGATCGTCGTGCCGGGAGACCGGTTTTGTCAGGAGGCCCCCCAGCACCTCGGCGATCCCGGCAGCGATGTCGCCGGCAGGACTTGCCACGTTTCCCGACAGTTCGCGCTCCCATTCCAGGACCGCGTCGGTGATTTCGGGCAGGAAAGGCTCCTCGGGCAAGGCCGGCACGGGAAGCCTGTCCTCGAGCAGGCGCACCATCCACGCCCGCATCGCCACCCGCTGGAGGTGTTCCAGGCTTCGGAAAAGGAGCGTGCGGAGGATGTAGGCGTTGATCGCGGCCTGCTCCTTGTCGTCCGCCTCCGTCTCGAAGAAGTCGGCAGGCGACTGCTCGCGCGCACGGTCCGACACGTAGGAGGAAAGCCGTCGAGGATCGAGATTCGCCGCCGCCAGCCGCTGCGCATCGGGCTCCAGGGCGGGGAGAATCTTCAGGATCGCCGCGAAGGCCATTGCCTTTTCGGTCGATATTCCCAACCAGATCCCGATGTTCTGCTCGATCGCAGTGGCCAGGGCCTCGATCGGCCTTGCGAGCACATCATCAGCGGTGGCGGCCCTCAGCCCCTTCGCGAGACTGACGACCGATCGCGGCCCACGGCTGCCGCCGACGGGTAGCAAGCGCGGCGAGGCCGCAATGGCGATCAGGGCGATCGTGTAGACCGCCACCTCCTTCGCCACCTCGCGCTCGGTCGCCGAACTGGGGGGAGCCGCCAAGACCCTTGCCCTATCGCTGCGGTCTGCGGTCAAACCATGCGCGCGGGCAAATGGCGACGCATGAAGGAATGGCGATGCATAAAGGTTCGAGCGGGAAACCTGTCGTCACCATACGGCCGCGGCGCTGAGTCGACTATTGAGCCTGTCATAGTTAAGCACGTCCGCGTTGCAAGCGCCTAAACCCGTCGAGCGTTTTCCGCCCTACCGTCTCCCTGGCCGGCGCATCTCGGCCTCGACCCAGGTGAGATACTTGGCGTGGACCGTCATCGGGCGGTGCACGACGATGCCGGGCGTATCGTAGGAGTGATTGCGGGCGATGAAATCCATGAGGTCGTGGACCTTCATCTCCGTGGTCTTGAACACCACCGGAACCTCCTCGGCCGCCCGAACCTCCTGCTGCCACCAGTAGAAGGACTGGACCGGCGCATGCACGTTCGCGGCGGCGGCAAGGCGCTTCTCGACCGCCTCGCGCGCAACCTTCGACGCCTCTCCGGCATTGCCGAAGTTGACGTGCACCTCGAGCATCAGGCGATGTCCATGCCGAGATGGCCGGCGACGGCGAAGACGTCCTTGTCACCGCGGCCGCAGAGATTCATGACGATGATCTCGTCCTTCCCCATCTTCGGCGCGAGCTTGATGACGTGGGCGAGGGCGTGCGCTGGCTCGAGCGCCGGAATGATGCCCTCGATCCGGGTGAGGAGCTGGAAGGCGTCGAGCGCCTCGCGATCGGTGGCGGGCACGTAGCTGACGCGGCCGGTATCCTTGAGCCAGGAGTGCTCGGGACCGACGCCGGGATAGTCGAGCCCGGCCGAG
>JAGRKZ010000137.1:0-398 GCA_020442065.1 Bauldia sp. | reverse complement strand
ATGGCGTTGGAGCCGCCGCCGATCGCCGCCACGAGCGCGTCCGGGAGCCGGCCCTCCATCGCCATGATCTGCTCGCGCGCCTCCCGGCCGATCACCGACTGGAAGTCGCGGACGAGCTCCGGATAGGGATGTGGCCCGGCCGCGGTGCCGATCAGGTAGTAGGTCGATTCGACGTTGGTCACCCAGTCGCGAAGCGCCTCGTTCATGGCGTCCTTGAGGGTGCCGTTGCCGGAGGTCACCGGCTTCACCTCGGCGCCGAGCAGCCGCATGCGGAAGACGTTGGGTTTCTGCCGCTCAACGTCGGTCGCGCCCATGTAGACGACGCAGGGCAGCCCAAACCGCGCCGCCACGGTGGCGGCGGCGACGCCGTGCTGACCGGCGCCGGTTTCGGCGATGAT
>JAGRKZ010000014.1 GCA_020442065.1 Bauldia sp. | reverse complement strand
GATGGGCACCGCCTCGACCATGGCGCTGGTCTCGGAAGCGCTCGGCATGATGCTTCCCGGCGGCGGCGCCATCCCGGCGGTCGACGCCGACCGGCTCCGTCACGCCGAGGCGACCGGCGCCGAGGCGGTCCGGCTCGCCCGAGAGGGCGGGCCGCGGCCGAGCGAGATCATGACCAAGGCTGCGTTCCTCAACGCGATCCGGGTGCTCCAGGCGGTCGGCGGCTCGACCAACGGCGTCGTCCACCTGGCCGCCGTCGCCGGCCGGCTGGGCCTCGCCATCGACCTCGACGAGGTCGACCGGCTGGGCCGCGAGACGCCGGTGCTGGTCGACCTCAAGCCGGCCGGACAGCACTACATGGAGGACCTGCAGAAGGCGGGCGGGCTGGCGACGGTGCTGCGCGAGATCGCGCCTGCGCTCGAGCTGGAAGCTCGCACCGTCGACGGCCGGACGCTGGGCGAGGCGATCGCCGCCGCGCCTGCGCCTTTTCCGCAGCAAGTGGTGCGGCCGGCCTCGAACCCGATCCACAGCGGCGGCGGCATCCGGGTGCTCCACGGCAACCTCGCGCCCAACGGCGCGCTGATCAAGCAGGCGGCGGCGTCTTCGACGCTGCTCGTCCACACCGGCCGGGCGGTGGTGTTCGATTCGCTCCGCGATCTCGCCGAACAGATCGACGATCCCGATCTCGAGGTCGCCGCCGAGGACGTGCTGGTGCTCCGCAATGCCGGCCCGAAGGGGGCGCCCGGAATGCCCGAGGCGGGATACATCCCGATCCCGAAGAAGCTCGCTGCGCAGGGCGTCAAGGACATGGTGCGCATCTCGGACGCGCGGATGAGCGGCACCGCCTTCGGCACCATCGTCCTCCATATCAGCCCGGAGGCGGCGGTGGGCGGGCCGCTGGCGCTGGTCGAAACCGGCGACGCGATCGCCCTCGACGTCGCCGCGGGGCGGATCGACCTTCTGGTCGATGCCCCGACCCTTGAGGCCCGCCGCGCCGCCTGGCGGGCGCCCCCGCCGCATCCCGGCAGCGATCGCGGCTATCTCAAGCTCTATCTCGACGAGGTGCTCCAGGCCGAGGACGGCTGCGACTTCGATTTCCTCAGGCGGCGTCCGCGCGCCACGTCGGAAGGCTGAACCCGGCGGCCGGCGGCGGAAACCCGGGTCTTCCGGCCCGGCACCCGAGCCCCTATCTACGGTCTTGTCCGGTGCGGTCGTCCTCTGTATGGTCCGCGCCGGCCACGGAGAGGTGCCGGAGTGGTCGATCGGGGCGGTCTCGAAAACCGTTGAGCGCGCAAGCGTTCCGAGGGTTCGAATCCCTCCCTCTCCGCCACGCACCCCGCTAGTTTGTCTCAGACTTTGTTCGCCGCCGCTTTTTCCGCGCGATAGCCCGCCTTCAGCGACTCCAATCCCATTGGGTCGGCCCTGAATCTCACCCTTCCTCGGCGAAAAGTAGCCGCCAATGGCCGGCGGGTCTCTGGCGGCGTGATGCGGGGTTGAGTTTCGACGATAACTGGGAATTTTCTTCGTTTTGCTCCTGGAACAGGGGCGTCGGGCGCTTAAATCCGTCATCGTGGTCCAATAGAGCACGTAATAACAATGGCTTAAGTCACTTTCCAGTTATTGGACGAAACAGGGGCGTGCTGCGGTGTATCGGGGGCGAAGAAACGGATAACAGGCCCGATTTGCGCGTGAAACAGGGGAATATTCGGGATTCGGCTATCCGCGGCGATCAGGTCCGCCGGGACGCCGTTCCGACGATATGGCGGCTCTGCTCGGCCCAGGACGGCGGGATCGGCCGGTCTAAGAGACCTGCGAGGGAGAGGCCTTCGGGCTGACGCCCATCGAGGATCGCCTGCTGGATATCGGGTGCAAGGAAGGCGAGGCGGAGGAGCCGCCTTTGATAGGGGGAAGCGGGCGCCTGGTCGAGGATGGGCAGACCGCTCGGATCATAGTCGATCATCTCATGGGCGGCGCGCAGCGCCTTGACGAGGACTGAGTCCGGCTTCGCGATCGATCTCGCGCCATTGAGGATGATCGTCCGACCGCCGCGCCGCCTCATCCGAAGGGGCAGGCAGATTCGCATCTGCGATGGCTCGATTGAGTCCTGCTCTGCGCTCTCCCCAGCCTCGAGCCGGGTTTGAACGGCGGCAAGCTGAACGACGGGCATGAGCAGCTGCAGCGAGTCGCGGTAGACCTCGATCCGGGTCAGGAGGTCGAGGGGATCGTCGGACTTGGATGGTGTCGTTCGGCGTAGGAACTCGGTCAGCTTGGCTTCGACGAGATCGGCCGGCACCCGCCTGATCTCCTGATCACCGCTCGGTCGCCGCTCACCCCGCTGGAGGGGGGCCGACACGTAATAGCGATAGATCCTTCCCTTTCGACCGTAGGCAAACGTCGGCGACATTGGCGTGCCGTCGGCATCGAAGATGCGGCCGGTCAGTGGCGCCCGGGACGCGATGTCCTTGGCAGGCGCGGTGCGTTGGCGATTGGCGTCGAGCGTGGACTGTACGGCCTCGAAGAGATCGACGTCGATGATCGCGGGGTGGGCGCCGGGATGGACCTTGCCCTTGTGAATAATCATGCCGAGATAGGTCCTGTTGCGGAGCATGTGGAATAGGGCGCCGCGGCTGAAGGTCTGCCCACCGATCGTCCTGCCGCCGAGGGTTGTTCGCTGCTTGGAACGGATGCCGCGCTGGCAAAGCCACTGCTCGAGGGCGTGGACCGATCTGAGTTCGCGATAGGTCGAGAAGATCGTTCGGACGATCTCTGCTTCCGATAGGTTGACCACAAGTGTTCGGCTCCCCGACGCCGGCAGGTCATAGCCGAGGGGCAGGTGTCCGCCCATCCACATGCCCTTGGCCTTTGAGGCCGCGATCTTGTCGCGGATCCGCTCACCGGTGACCTCGCGCTCAAATTGGGCGAAGGAGAGGAGCACGTTGAGGGTCAGCCGGCCCATGCTGGTGGTGGTGTTGAAGGCCTGGGTGACGCTGACAAAGCTCACCTCGTGTCGGTCGAAGAGCTCGACCATGCGAGCAAAGTCTGCCAGCGCCCGGGTTAGCCGATCGATCTTGTAGACCACGACCACGTCGATCCTGCCGGCAGCAATGTCGGCAAGCAGCCTTTGCAGGGCGGGCCGCTCCATCGATCCGCCCGAGTAGCCGCCGTCGTCGTACCCGGTCTCGACCGCCCGCCAGCCTTCGCTCGCCTGACTGGTAACGTAGGCGGCACAGGCCTCCCGCTGGGCATCGAGGCTGTTGAAGTCCTGCTCGAGGCCCTCTTCGGAGCTCTTGCGGGTATAGAGCGCACATCGCTTGGCCGACTTGGTCATCGACCGGATTGCCTCAAGCCAAAGAAGCGGGGTCCGTTCCAGCGAGACCCGGTGATGGCGGTTGCCGCCGCCGACAGACTCCGAAACATCCTGTTCTCGAAGCGGAAGCCTTCGGCCTCGACGACAACCTCGACCACACGCCCCTGCCACACACGGCGAAGTCTGGTACCGACACCCAGCTCCAGACCTTCGGCTCGGACAGGTCCACGCCGCTCGAGCTGGCGTCGCGTCTCGCGATCGAGACCACCAAGGACGGTTGCCTGTATCCTCCAGGCGAGGAGGAGGCGCAGGAGCTCGACGGAGCGAAGTCGGGGTGGCGGCCCATATCGCTGGCGCCAGACGGCGCGAAGGCCTTCGAGATCGAGACCCGCAAGGGCCTCGATCTCACGCTCGATATCGACCGGAGGCATCATCCGGCCGACTCGATGCGATAGCGGCGAACGCTGTCGGTCTTCTCGGAGATGATAATGTAGCCCTTCTTCTTCAGCGATCCCGCGAGGGCGCCGCGAACCGAATGCGCCTGCCATCCGGTTGCCGTGACCAGATCGGCGAGGGTTGCTCCATTGGGTCTACGCAGCATCGCTGCGACCTGACCCAGCTTTGAAGGCTGGGCCGAAGTCGGCACAGTCTCGGCTGGTCCCCTGGTCTTCGATGCTCCGACCTTGGATGCGTTGCCGCCGCTCTTGGCGGGTCGTTTCCTGGAACTGGGGGTCATCGACGATCTCCTCGGTAAGGCGACGAAACCGCTTCGCCGCTACCGAGAAGAGCCCGGGGTTCGGGCGTCGTCACAGCAACGCTCTGGCGTGCTGCGAAGTCCAGAGGCAATTTCGCAAAACTGATACCGGTCTATGGGGCGTTGCCGAACTGTCCTAGAGTCCCGAATCGGTAGGAGGGTCGGTTCCGACAACGGCCAATGATCAGCGATTCAACCTTAACGACGCCGCTTTCCGTTACATATCGATCGGTGGAGAGCCTTCGGCCTGATCCGCGGAATGCTCGCACTCATCCCAAGCGTCAGGTCGATCAGATCGTGGCTTCGATCCGCGAGTTCGGGTTTGCCAATCCGATCCTGATTGACGGCGATGGGTCGATCATAGCGGGTCACGGAAGGCTACTCGCAGCGAAGGCCATCGGGATGTCCGAGGTCCCGACCATCGTCCTTCGCGGCCTCACGGATGCGCAGAAGCGTGCCTTGCGCCTGGCCGACAACAAGATCGCCCTCAACGCCGGTTGGGACCTCGAGGTCCTCAAGCTGGAACTGTCCGACCTGGCTGTGATGGACGTCGATCTTGATCTCTCCGTCACGGGCTTCTCGACCGGTGAGATCGACGTGATCATGAAGAGCCAGGATGATCCCGACGACGAGAACATCCCAGCTGTTCCCGTCGAGCCGCGCACGAAACCCGGCGACATTTGGATCCTCGGAGAGCACCGCATCGGCTGCGGCGATGGGCGAGACCTCGACTTTCTTCGTGCCGTCGTTGGCGAGAACGCGGAGATCGACGCAGCCTTTCTCGATCCCCCCTACAATGTGCCGATCAACGGCTTCGTCAACGCGAGAGGACGGCATCGGGAGTTCGCCATGGCCTCGGGTGAAATGAGCGACGAAGCATTCCGGGCCTTCCTCGCTCAGACTCTGGGCGCATGCGCGAGCGCCTCTCGCGATGGCGCGGTGCACTTCGTGTGCATGGACTGGCGGCACATGGATGATGTCGCGCGCGTTGGTGCCGAGGTCTATGGCGATCTCCTGAACCTCTGCGTGTGGAACAAGTCGAACGCCGGCATGGGCTCCCTCTACCGCTCGAAACACGAACTGGTGTTCGTCTTCAAGGTTGGCAAAGCAGCCCACTTCAATGCGGTCGAACTCGGCAAGCATGGCCGGAACCGGACAAATGTGTGGGACTATGCCTCGGTCAACTCGCTCGCCGGAAGCCGGCACGAGGATCTGGCGCTCCATCCGACGGTCAAGCCCGTCGCGCTGGTGGCTGACGCCATTCAGGATGTGACGCGGCGCGGTGAACTGGTCCTCGATATCTTCCTCGGTTCGGGCACCACGCTGATCGCTGCGGAGCGCGTGGGTCGACGATGCCGCGGCATCGACATCGACCCCGGCTACATCGATGTTGCCGTCGAGCGCTGGAAATCCCTGACCGGCAGAAAGCCGATCTTGCATCGGGAGGCCGCGCGGTGAGCAAAGGGAAAGGATCCGGAGACCCACCGGTGGACAATCGGTTCAAGAAGGGCACCAGCGGCAACCCGAAAGGCCGGCCGAGGAAGCGGCTCCAGGAAACCACAGGCTCCGCCTTCGACATTCTCATCGACAAAACGCTGACAATCACTCGCAACGGCGTCGCACGCGAGGCGACGGTCGAGGAAGCGATCCAGCATCGCACCTATCAGGATGCGATTGCTGGCAATCGTTCGGCGATCAAGGAAGTTCTGAAGATGATCGCCAAGCGCGACAAGGCGCTGGCCGCCAGACGCAAGCCAAAGATCCCGTCCTTCAAGCGGCTCGTCGAATACGATCCGGACAACGCCGACGAAGCCATGCTCATTCTAGGCATCGCCTGCCGCGATGATCGATGGGTTGATAGGGGCTTTCCTGATCGCCTGCTTCTTGAAACGTGGGCCGTGCGAGTGGCCTTGGGGCGTCGGAAGGGAGGACGGCGACTGACCGGCAACGAGATCGCCGACATCAACCGCTGCACGCGCGAGCCGGACAAGGTGCGTTGGCCGCGAGGTACCCCGGAATGAGCGACGACGACTCGAGTGATGAATACAAGGTCGGTTATCGCCGGCCACCGAAATCGACCCGGTTCCAGAAAGGCCAGCGTGCCAATCCGAAGGGTCGCCCGCCCGGCCGAAGCAATGATCTTCCATACGAAGCCGTACTGGGTCAGAAGGTGACCATCCGCGAAGATGGCGTCGAACGTGAGGTCACTGCCGCCGCGGCGTTCCTGCTTAATCTGACGAAGCAAGCCCTTTCCGGAAATACGGCCGCCGCTCGTGCTGCAATGTCCGCGATCGAGACGGCGAAAGTGAACCGTCAATCGCACAATCTAATCCTGCACACTCTGATACGCGTTGTTGTGACTCCGGGCAGCGTTACCTCCGCTCTCGAGCCTTTGCGGATGGCTCGAAAGCTCGATCGCCATCGCGAAACCGCCCGCATGGCGCTCGAGCCGTGGATCGTCGAAGCGGCGCTGGCGCGATTGGGCAACCGCCGCCTTACTCGCAAACAGCAGGAAACAGTAATGCGAGCTACCAGAACACCAAACAAGGTGCGTTGGCCGGACTGGTGGACGATGAAATGATCGTTTTGGCAATGGCAGACGGTCCTCAGCAGTGACGGCGCACCCATCTGAAGGTTCCGTCGCGCGATGACACCCAAGGCAAGAACGGGTTGGCGCGATTCGCCACTATGCTGGATCATGACCAACTTCGATCACTTGAGCGTCCGACCGGATCCAATCCGAAAGTGTGCTGACCGCAGCATCCAAGCCCTTGGATGAAGGACACAGACGGTCAGCGCTCGCCGGGCGGAGCTGGTCGGGGTTGCGAAGCCCGGCTAGCGCGGTTTGAGGGACGCGGTGCTGATCAGGCGCGGTTCTTGAAGCGCCAACTGTCGTTGCCGGTCTCGACGATGTCGCAGTGATGTGTGAGGCGATCGAGGAGCGCGGTGGTCATCTTGGCGTCGCCGAAGACACTCGGCCATTCGCTGAAGGCGAGGTTGGTGGTGTTTCGTGTTGGCGCTTGACGGCGGTGGTGATGATCTCGTCGAAGGCGGTCTTCATGCCGTAGAGCTTGAGTTCGCCCCTCGCGGCCAGGATCTCGGAACGCTCCATCATACGGTCCTCCTCAAGCGGTCATAGCGGGCGCAGTCGGCGTCCGGTTCGTGCCTGAGCCGACCCTCATCCTCTCGTTCAATTCCGTCACCCCCTCCGACGTGTTGGCAAGCGTCCGCTCGTCCAAGTCCGGTTCGAGGGTTAGAGTCCGATCACGAATCGTCTGGTAGGTGGAGACAGCGTGGTTGAGCATCTCGGCAGCCTCCGAGGTTTATGTCTTCATAAATGACATATGTCACTAAAAGTGTCAAGCGATAAGTCCGCTCTCGCCGCTCAGCTTCGCGCCGCCAGGGCGCTGCTTCATTGGAGCGCGGCTGATCTTTCGCGGATATCAGCGGTCAGTCTTCGAACCATTCGACGAGCAGAATTGCCGGAACCGACCGGTGAATTGACGACGGCTAACGAGTTCGCCCTCAAACGCGCGCTAGAGTCGGCCGGAGTGGAATTCATTGATGAGAACGGCGGCGGCGTCGGCGTCCGACTTCGCAATCCGACCGCCCGGTGAGGTGCAAGGTCGGTTCGACTTCGAGGCCCAATACGATCATCGCATCCGTAGGCCACCAGCGACCGCTTCAGGGGACCTGAGTAGCTACCCGTCCTCTCCGGCCCTAAGGCGATCGACGATCCTTTGGAGTTTGCTCCGCGCCTGAGCGCGGGTGATACCATAGCCGTGGAACCGACCTTCCTCACTCGCCCACGGCACGAGGAGATCGAAGTCCAGGTCCATCAAAGACGAAAGGCTGTCGATATAGGCCTCGCGGTCGCTCTCCCCGAGCAGCACCGCCTTCCACTCCCCTTTTTCCACCCAGATTGAATCTCCGGGAAACAGCACCCGGCGTTCGCCGTTGTCCCACAGGAACATGGTGGCACCACTGGTGTGTCCAGGTGTGGGGATAATTTCGAGATCATCGGCGATCTTCTCTCGTTTCGAGAAGATCCCGGCGATCGGCAAGTCTGTTCGTCCACGGTCGTGTTGATGGACGAAGATCGGCACATCGAGATACGGCGGGTCGAACATCGCCTCATGCCAGTGGTTGACCAGAAGGCGCTCTGGCCTTCCAAGCCTGAGGATTTCTTGCGCGGCCGCAGTGATGCCCGGTGAGTGATAGACGATGACGTTTCCCCGCGCGCGCTCCAGAACAAAGGATCGCACCACCACACCGCGGAGGAAGGGCAACGGTGCCGTTGGCGTCGCGTGTAAGCCGCGGATCGAGGACTGAAGGCTCGCGTCGCCGCTGGATGCAAAGAGATTGCCCGACATCCTCACGCCTCCTTGCCAGAATGTCCCTCGAGTAGGGTCGATGGGTCGTCGGTACGCTCGTGTTTCAGCGTGCCCAGACAGGATGCTCAAGGTCGGCTTCGTGGTGTCGACCTTGGTGGTGAACACTATCCTCTTTTTACCTCGGATTGCGTCCCTCAAACCGGCGTAATGCTAGCTCCGACCCGACAGCGCAATTGTCGCGGGACATGGCTTGATTCTACGCAAAGTCCCCGACGCGTCGGCTTGGTAGTGAATGCGGTCAGTCCTCACGAAACGGGGTCTGCGATGCCGATGACGCAGGGACAGGTCGCACCAGGCTTCGAACAGGTATGCGACGAGTTTGAGCGTAACTTCGCCGAACGCGGTGAGATCGGTGCCGCCGTAGCGGCGTACTGGCGAGGCGAAAAGGTCGTCGACCTCTGGGGCGGCCGCCGGACACCGAAACAGGACGATCCATGGAAAGACGACACCATGGTTGTCGTCATGTCCACCACCAAGGGCCTCGCGGCAATGACGCTTGCGGTGGCAAACGCGCGCGGCTGGCTCGACTACGAACAAACGGTGGCGCACTACTGGCCCGAGTTCGCTCAGAACGGCAAAGAGACCGTCACGGTGCGTCAACTTCTCGGCCACGAGGCCGGGCTTGTCTTGCTCGACGAGACGTTGACGCTCAACAAGATCCGCGACCTCGACTACATGGCGCACCTCCTCGCTCGGCAGAAGCCAGCGTGGCAGCCAGGCACGCGGCACGGCTACCACACGATGACGCTCGGTCTGTACATGCAGGAGCTGATCCGACGCGTCGATCCAGCACATCGCACCCTCGGCCAATTCTTCCACGAAGAGATCGCGCGACCGCTCGGCCTCGACTTCTACATCGGTCTGCCGCCGGAGATCCCAGACGAGCGGCTCGCGAAGGTCGAGCCGCTGTCGCGGTGGCGCGGTCTCCTGGCGCTTCGATACACGCCCCCTGCCGTAACCATGAGGATGATCCGGCCACGCTCTCTGCTTCGTCGGTCGTTCATGGGATTGGGCGTGGACCCCAACGATCGAAGCTATCTTGAGGTCGAGGTGCCTGCCGGCAATGGCGTCGGAACCGCGCGAGCGATTGCTCGAACCTACTCCTGTTTTGCGGAAGGCGGTGCCGAGCTCGGGATCACCCAGGAGACGCTTGATCTCATTGCCGCACCGCCGGCGATGGCCGGTGACCTTGACGAGGTACTGGGGGTCCCGAGCTACTTCTCGCTGGGATTTCTCCGACCCGGTCCAACCGTCTGGTTTGGTACGAGCCCGCGGGCATTCGGTTCACCGGGCGCCGGTGGGTCGTTCGCGTTCGCCGATCCGGACGCTCACCTCGGATACGCGTACGTCATGAACAAGCTCGACTTCTATCTGGAGAATGATCCACGCGAGAAAGCCCTGCGCGATGCGATCTACCGAGCCATCAAAAGACAGATGTGACGCTCCCAAAGCGATCGCACAAAGTGCCCGCTAGACCTCCCCACGTCGGTGGCACGGATCGCAACTTTGCCCTCCCCTCCGGCACGGTGGCGCTGGTTCCTTCCCTCGTCGCGATCCTTCTGCCCCGGGATAGCCAAGGCGCCGATGACCAAATTGAAGGCGACCCACTTTGCTGAGCTTGGGTGCAAACGTTGCCTTTTGCTCAGAGAAAAGACACCGAAGCCGTCAGTCGCCAACCTTTCAGTCATTCTACCGGCACCTACCTCAAATTGAGGAGTTCCCAAGGTTGCTCGGGGCGGGCAAAATAGGTTGGAGCAGAGTGCGTACCGGGGGAACTGGCGTTGAAGGGAATCATACTCTCTGGCGGCCGCGGGACGCGGCTTTATCCGGTGACGCAGGTGGTGTCGAAGCAGCTGCTGCCGGTCTACGACAAGCCGATGATCTACTACCCCCTGGCGACGCTGATGCTGGCCGGGATCCGGGACATCATGGTGATCTCGACGCCGGAGGCGCTGCCGCTCTACCGGGCGCTGCTCGGCGATGGGGCCGACTGGGGCATCTCGATTTCCTACGGCGAGCAGCCGCAGCCGGAGGGCCTTGCCCAGGCTTTCCTGATTGCCGAGGATTTCATTGCGGGCGAGCCATCCGCCCTCGCGCTCGGCGACAACATCTTCTACGGCGCGGGCTTCCGCTCGGTCCTGGTCGACGCGGCCCGGACCACAAGCGGGGCCACCATCCTCGCCTACCCGGTGGCCGAGCCGAGCGCCTTCGGAGTGGTCGAGATCGACGATCGCGGTCTGGCGCGCTCGATCGAGGAGAAGCCGGCGCGGCCGAAGAGCAACTTTGCCGTGACCGGTCTCTATTTCTACGACAGTGACGTCGTCGAGATCGCGCGGGCCGTGACGCCGTCGGTCCGCGGCGAGATCGAGATCACCTCGGTCAATGCGGCGTACATGGCGCGGGGCGACCTCAGGGTCGTGCGTCTGCAACGCGGCACGGCCTGGCTCGACACCGGCACGATCGAGGATCTCTTCGCCGCAGCCAACTTCGTCCAGACCATCGAGGCCCGCCAGGGCTACAAGATCGCCTGCCTCGAGGAGGTAGCCTGGCGGCTCGGCTATATCGATGCGGACCAGGCGCTCGGGCTCGCCGAGCGCCACCCGAACAGCTACGGCGCCTACGTCCGGACCATCGTCGAGCATGGCTGAAGAGACCCTTCCTGCCACGACCCGCCTCGTCGAGGGCGTCACCGTGGAGACGTTCGCCGCGCCGGGGCTGGTCGCGGTGACGCCGCCGAAGCATGGCGACGCCCGCGGCTTCCTGTCGGAGACCTACGGCCTCGAGCGCTTCGCCCGGCTCGGCATCAACACCCCCTTCGTCCAGGATAACCACACCTTTTCAGCGGCGAAGGGCACGATCCGCGGGCTCCACTTCCAGATCCCGCCCCATGCCCAGGGCAAGCTCGTCCGTGTCGTACGGGGCGCCATCCTCGACGTCGTCGTCGACATCCGGCACGGGTCGCCGACCTTCGGCATGGCGACGGCGGTGACGCTCAGCGCCGACAACTGGCGCCAGTTCTACGTTCCTCCCGGCTTCGCCCACGGCTTCTGCACACTCACCGACAATGCTGAGGTGCTCTACCGGATGACGACCTACTATGCGCCGGAGGCGGACCGTGGCCTTGCCTTCGACGATCCTGCCCTCGGCATCGCCTGGCCGGTCGAACCGGAGAAGGCCATCCTCTCCGACAAGGACCGCAATCATCCCCGGCTCGGCGACCTCCCCGCCTATTTCGGCGACGAGCCGCCGCGATGAGGGTGCTGGTCACCGGCGGAGCGGGGTTCATCGGCTCGGCGGTCTGCCGATACCTCGTCGGCACGCTCGGCCACGAGGTCGTCAACCTCGACAAGCTGACCTACGCCGCATGCCTCGCCTCGCTCGACCCGGTCGCCGACGACATGCGCTACCGCTTCGTCCACGCCGACATATGCGACCGTGCCGCGCTCGACCAGGTATTTGCCGACACCGAACCGGACGCGGTGATGCACCTTGCCGCCGAGAGCCATGTCGACCGCTCGATCACAGGCGCGGGCGACTTCGTCATCACCAACCTCGTTGGTACCTACACACTTCTCGAAGCGGCGCGGGCCTATTGGTCGACGCTGCCGACGGCACGCCGCAACGCCTTCCGCTTCCTCCACGTCTCGACCGACGAGGTCTACGGCTCGCTCGGCGAGACCGGCCTTTTCACAGAGACGACGCCCTACGACCCCTCCTCGCCCTACTCCGCCTCCAAGGCGGGTTCCGACCATCTCGCCACCGCCTGGCACCGCACCTACGGGCTGCCGGTGGTGATCTCCAACTGCTCGAACAACTACGGCCCGTATCATTTCCCCGAGAAGCTCATCCCGCTGATGATCCTCAACGGGCTGGAGGGACGCGATCTGCCGGTCTACGGCGACGGCGCCAACGTCCGCGACTGGCTTTATGTCGAGGACCATGTGCGGGCCCTGTGTCTCATCCTCACCCGCGGCCGGGCGGGCGAGAAGTACAATGTCGGGGGTCGCAACGAGCGGACCAATCTCGAGATTGTCGAGGCGATCTGCGGCCATCTCGACCGGCTGGCGCCCGCCAACCACCCGCGCCGGGAGCAGATCCGTTTCGTCGCCGACCGCCCCGGCCACGACCGGCGCTACGGCATCGACCCGACCCGCACCGAGACCGAACTCGGCTGGCGGGCGGAGGAAAGCGTCGAGAGCGGGCTCGAGAAGACCGTGCGCTGGTACCTCGCCAACGAAGCCTGGTGGCGTCCGCTTCGCGAGAAGCGCTACGCCGGCGAGCGGCTGGGCCTGGTCCAGACGCAGGGATAGGGCGGATGACCGCCGCAAGACGCATTGTCCTCTTCGGCGGCTCTGGCCAGGTCGGCTCCGAACTTCGCACGCTGACGTGGCCGGAGGGCTTCGCGTTGCTCTCACCGACACGGCGCGAAGTCGACATCGGCGACCGCGCCGCGGTGGCGGCACTTCTCGCGGCGGGCGACATTGCCGCCGTCATCAACACCGCCGCGTGGACCGCGGTTGATGCGGCCGAGGACGCCAGGGACGAGGCTCACCGCGCCAACGCCCTGGGCCCTGCCGTCCTGGCCGAGGAGACGCGGCGTCATGGCGTGCCGCTGATCCATGTCTCGACCGACTATGTCTTCGACGGCTCCAAGGTGGCGCCTTACGACGAGGACGACCCGACGGCGCCCCTCGGCGTCTATGGGACCACCAAACTTGCGGGGGAAGAGGCGGTGCGCAGCACCAACCCGCATCACCTGATCGTCCGCACCGCTTGGGTGTTCGGCCGCCACGGCACGAACTTCGTCAAGACCATGCTACGGCTCGCCGAGACCCGCGACCTCGTCCGCGTCGTCGACGACCAGCGCGGCTCGCCAACCGCTGCCGCCGATCTCGCGGCGGCACTGGCGACGCTTGCGACATCGGCCAACCTCCGCGACCGCTCCGGCACCTACCACTTCGCCAACCGTGGCGAGACGACCTGGTGTGGCCTGGCGCGGGAGGTGTTCCGCCACAGCGCCGCCCGTGGCGGCCCCTCGGCAGAGGTCGAGCCCATCACCACCGCCGACTATCCTACGCCGGCCCGGCGGCCGATGAATTCGCGTCTCGACACAGCCATGATCGAACGCGACTTCGGCATAGTCCCGCGGCCGTGGCAGGCCGCGGTTGATGACGTGGTACGCTCGCTGATCGGAGCATAGAGAGCACCAGACCCGTCAAGTATGCGAGCGACCACAAAAAAGCACCAACCCAGCAGCCGCACGCTGGCTACACTGATTGACCTTGCCTGGTGTTCGAGGCGGCTCGGCCGTCAGCCCCTCGCCACCGCGGAAGTCCTGACGCGCCTCAAGAGCGGCACGCCGGCTCGCTTCCGATCGGACATCAATCCGCTGATCGACCTGGAGTTCATTGCCAACACCTATCTGGGCGGCGGTGAGGGCCTCTCCGCATTCGATGTCCTTGCGCGCTACGTACGCGATCTCATGCCGCGCGGCCTCTCCCCCCACCCCCTGATCGACCAAAGGGTCTATGAGTTCTGTCGCGCGCGAAAGACAGGCCGGCACCGGATCCTCCGGCGCCAGGCGTGGGTCAAGGCGATGCTGAAGGAGCCCGACCCGTCGGGCCAGGACATCGTCCCGTTTCTCGATCCGGCGTTCATCCTGAAACAGGCTCGGCTGAAGCCGATCGACCTGGCCCGCCTCGGTGCCAGCTCGGTGAGCCGCTACTATCTTGCAGTGGGCGCCCGCAAGGGACTGCTCCCCCATCCCCTCTTTGATCCTCTCTTCGTCCATGCGCATCGCACCGGCCGATTTCCTGCCCCGGCAGATCTGGCTGATCCGGGGGCGTTCTTGGTAACGGAGCTCGCCGCCTACATCTCGCAGGGCGGCCGACAGCGGCGCGCATCGCCCTCGCTCGGCTTCGATGAGGCGTTCGTCCGGAAGAACCGCACAGTCGCAAAGGCCGTTCGCATGGGGCGCTACGCCAACGCCTTTCACGCCTATGTGGCTCACAAAGACCAGATGGGAGGTTTGCCCCTCACACCGACTGGTATCGACGCCTTCCCAACCGTGACAATGCCGAAGGCTTGGTGGCAATCCGACGACGCGCTGCCCAAGCGGCAGCGGCGAATTGAGGACCCTAACGCCTTCTTCCTCGCCGCCGCGCGGAAGCGACTGGCCGCCGAAACGGTGCTCCCGGCACGGGTGCACGTTGATGGGGATCTGCCCCACGCTGTCTTAGTCGGACAGCGGCTCGCCATCGTGATCCACGGCTACGCACTCAGCCCATGCGCGCGCCTAAGGCAGGTTGACATCCGCGTCGGGCGGCGCATGGCGACAGGATCGTTCCAAGGCTTTCCCCGCCCCGATATTGGCACCAGCGCCGGTACCATCATCAAGTCCGCCGACCGGATGCTTTGTGGCTTTGCGTTGGCCTGGTGCGGCACTGCGGAAATGGCAGGCCCAATTGCAGTCGCTGTCCGATTCAGGTCGCGCAAGAGCAGGACGGCCCGCAAGACCGGTTGGTACGAGGCCGGCGCGATCGCCGTAGACACGCCCACTGTAAGAATCCACAGCGGAAGTCCAGCCAGGGTGGCTATCGCCATGGCCACGTTCGAACCAAAGACGGCGCTGTTCCACGCCCAGATTGAGTCGATCCGCAGCCAGACCATGGCGGACTGGCGACTGGTGATATCTGACGAGTCTGAGAGTGCCGCTGGACGCCATACGGTGGACGCCGAAGCCGCCCGAGACCTGCGGATAAGCGTGATCCGCGGCCCGCGGCTTGGATTCGTCGGCAACTTCGAGCGCGCCCTCGGTCAACTTGACCGCCGCAGCCCCTTCTTTGCCCTCTCCGACCAGGACGACGTCTGGTATCCAGAGAAAATAGAACGTCTGATCGAGGCGATCGAACGGGAGCACGCGGCGCTTGCCTATGGTGGCATGCGCATAACGTCAGAGACCGGCGCGGTGATCGACGAATCGTTCTTCTCATGGCGACAACGCCATGGCGACACGACGGACGAGCTGCTCGTTATTAATACGGTAACCGGTGCCGCCTGCTTAGGGCGAATGTCCCTCATGCCAGGTATCCTGCCTATCCCCCGATATCGTGGCGTCTTTCACGACATGTGGATTGCCCTCGTCTCCTCCCGGCTCGGCGGGATCAGTTGCGTCGAGGGTCCACTACAGGACTACATCCAACATGGCGGCAACGTGTATGGACAAAACTCCCGAAAGGACAAACAGGTGGCGCGCACCCTCTCAAGACAAGCGCGACTGATTGAAGCCGCACTTAGCCACGGTACTCCCGAGCTCCACGGTAGTGAAACGGACGCGAATCGATCCCCAGAAGAGAAACTCTTGCAGCTCTTATCATCGCAATCGGAAGAGCTCGTCCAGCGAGGTTTCCTTGATTTTGCGCTCAAGGCCCGACTGATGGAAAAGGTGCCCCCCCACCCGCTCGACAGATCAACGCTCGCGCAAATGGCTAGGACCTGTGGGCGGAAATTGAAGAAAGCAGGAGAGCGTACATCTCTTAACCTGCCACGATGGCTGGAAGTTGGGGCGAGGTACCTCTTGGAGCGTTTGTCTCGAACGGGGCGTCGCTGGTATTAACCGAACTGGGGTCCCGCAAGTTCATAACTGCGCCAATCGGGCCTCCCGCAGCGACCACAATCGTGGCGGCCCCACGTTGTGGTCGTCAGTTCAGCCTAGCTGGATACGGCGGCACGGCCAGGACTTGCTGCAGGCGAGCACCCATCCTAAATTATGGTAGCGCTAATCCGGTAAACTCATTTTCTGACAGATCACTCATCACGCATCTTTCATACAAGCGCATTCGATCAACCGAAACAAGCGATATACAGTGATCAATATATTTCTCAATCTCCTCGCCGAGAGATTGAGATATTTCATCTAACGTTCTTGTAATGAGCAATGGATCTTCCGAAATTCTTACAATGCGATCGAAATCTTCTGATACACCTGTGCGCGCTT
Organism: Bauldia sp.; assembly: GCA_020442065.1. Lineage (GTDB taxonomy): Bacteria > Pseudomonadota > Alphaproteobacteria > Rhizobiales > Kaistiaceae > Bauldia. The sequence continues at coordinate 103,337 of JAGRKZ010000014.1, read as the reverse complement.
GGTCAACGACGCTGCTGTTAACGTGAATTCCATGTCGCGCCGCTACAAGGCGTGCAATGACACCGCGCATCGCCATAAATGCCAATGGACGGCTCGGTGTCGCGTTCTCGACAACCTCCGGCACGAGTCTGTTTGTTCCCGCCACGACGTGGAAGAATCTGGTCAGAAGTTTCTTGTCTCCTACTGCCAAGTCGAAGGAAACCGTCACTACGTCAACGGGCAGCGTCCAAAATGCCCAGAGGCGCTCGACGAACCACACCGCCAACTGATCATCGTGGAGCAAAAGCGCGCCATTGTCGATTAGCTGTCGTAGGTAACTGCGCATAAAGGATCGAAGGTTTCGGACAACGATAATTATACGCACTTCTTCGAAATGTCGTGACATTTCCTCAAGGAGAACGGGGAATCCACCACGTTCAGGCGGCAGTGTGAAAAACATCTCCGATGTAAGGAAAACCAAACGGGCGCCCGCTGCTTCCGCATCACGACGGAGGCCAGCCAAATATGTACTAATGCCATCGCGGTCAACTGCGACGACCTTTTGATAAAGAGCGTAGTCGTTGGCGAACCCACCCACGAATTGGCGTGGCGCGATACCCATGTCGCGCACTAACTGCCTTTCCCGCCCGAGACAGAGTTGGATCGAGGTCGATCCCGCTTTCGGCATTCCAACATGGAGTACACAGCGCATCAGCCTGCCCGGAAAAAATTCATTTCTCAGCGGCCTAGCGTCGAGCGCAACCTACCGATTGTCAAACGCCATCACCCTTAAGACTGAAGCCACTGTAACTGTCGTCCCCGCGGCGATGTCGAGCGGTCCTAATATGGGATATCATGATGCTCAACACTCAAGAACCGACCACTGTGCTCCTTCCGAAGGCCTTCGGAGAAGCGATACAGCCGATAGGCGGCCCACTCCGGCGAAGTCGGCGCAGATGCACCTCCCATTTTTGTGCGGACCCAGCCGGGATCGACCGCCGTTACGATCAGCTCTTCGTTTTCGAGTTCGATTGCCATGGTGCGAACCAATTGATTAAGGGCCGACTTCGAGGTTCGATATCCGAGCATCTCTCCTCGGGTATTCTTGCCTATCGACGCGTTCCCAGTAGACACAAAAATACACCTCCCCGGACGTCCCAGTCGCAGACCTGGGAGCAACGCACGGGCGATGACGGCTGGCGCGAGAAGATTTATCTTCAATGTTTCGAGCCATGCGTCTACGTCGAAATCACTAAAGCGAAAGGCTCGCCTTCCAAAATCTCCTGCAACTCCAAAAAAGACGTCTAATTTCTCTTGGCCTATCCAAGCGACACGATCATGCAATTCATTAAGTTTAGTGTGATCGGCGACCACGTAAGTTCTGCGCACGGCAGCCAACTCCGCGTCGCCATTTTTATCGCGAACAATCGGCAATACATCCCAACCTAGATTGCAGTATGTATCTACTAGTGCCCTCCCAATACCGCTAGAGGCTCCAGTGATAACTACACGCCGTACCGACATGGCCGCGCTTGGCTACCGAATGACATCATGGGCTAGATTTCCTCAAGAGCTGCAGGCTCTCCGCGAGAGTCATAATAAGCAATCGCACCCTTGGCGAAATAGTGAGACACTATACTACGCCGAGGTAATTCTTTGTTGGCGCGCGGCTCTCCTCCATGTATGAGATTTTCATGCCAGACAAGTATTGTTCCTTTTTTTGGTCGATAAGGCACCGTTTCCAAGCGCGTTACACTTACCATATTTGCAATTTCATTATCAAATTTCGCATATGCAGAATAGTCTTCATTTACCTTGTCTAATTCGAGCTCATTTCCTCTTATTCTTCGAAGTTTATGACTCCCTGGAATAACAAAAAGCTCTCCAGAGCCCTGCTCGACATCTTGCAACGCCACCCAAACCCCGCACATATAACCTGCAGGATAGGGAGTTAGATGGATTGTGTCTTGATGCGCGCGTTGCTGAGATCCAAAACAATAATATAAAGTCTGACAAGCCACTGGCTCATCTCTAAACCACTGACGCAAGAATTGAATTACGGGCGCATATGTCCAGATACGCCGCCCTGCGCTGCTTCGGTGTAGACCAAGAATACGCTGGCTCGATCCCCAAGTGTAATTAATTTCACCTGACGCCACTCCTTGATCAAACATTCTGTTTAGTTCATCGCACCATTCCTCTGGAACGGTTTCGGGCAAAACAGTGAAGCCAAAATCCCTCATATGAGCGACACTTTGCGCGATGTCGGTCAATGGTTCTAGAGATGGACGTTCCCTGGTTACGGAAGGCTCGGCCACCCCGTTAGAATCAAACCAAGCGATCAGTTCACCTGACTCATAAGGCCAAATAGAGGCGTCAATTTCGGCTCCTAAGACGAACCGGGTCCGCTGCGCAATGAGCTGCGAAGCTACTGCGGCGGCCAGAGGCCCTTGATTATCGACTAAGAGGTCGTATGCCGCGAGCACCCTTCCATCCGCAGCTCGCACTTTCAGAACGCAGGGTCCATTGGGAAGTAGATGGGTAACCAGCGAAAATCGGTGGATTTCCCGATCACTCCCGAGGCGGCCGTCCACCATCTCCTCTAAGGCTAACGATTGCGCCTTATCAGCTGCTTCGAAACTTAATACCACAGATGGTTCCGCCCCGGACAATCTCATGCCGAAACCGACGAGCCCAAACACTCTATGCTGGCCCCGCCGGTTCATGATCGAAAGACCAGTGACTTTCATGCTGTCGCTCCTCCTCGGGGCCTGCAGATCTGCGGCTCATGCTCTGTTAGCCAATCCCAGAAACTATTGGGACCGACATTGAAAGGATCAAGAAATTGTTCATACAAATCACGCCGCTCCCTAAAGAGCTTTCTTGCGGAGAAGGGAATAGGGTGACCGTTCCCAAATTTTCCAAGAGACCACTCCGGCTGGGATGGTCTTTTCTGATTCTCCACGGATAAGGTCGAGCGGTACCATTCCCAGATTTCAAACACCGCCATGCGGCCTCCGGCATAGCGATCGGTCATCGCGTCGCCCTCTTTGTTTATTTTTGTGAAGTGGTAGAATTTTAGAGGTGAGCCGTTTACCAAAATGCCGCCGTCTTCAGCAAAACAGATCACCCTGCCGCTAAGGTTCCAGCTGGCCACATTCAACCCAGGATCCCGGAGCACCCTGACACGGTCAAAAAGTGATGGAACCAAATCGCACCACTTCTGATCAGTGAATATTCCCTTGTCTACTTCTTCGTAACACGCTTGATACAATTGTTGAGACCACCAAGAGGCAAATGCTTGCCCCGTAATATCATTACGCACCCCCACAAAGCCGAGATTGTAAACACCGTACATCAACGATGTCAGCTCGTTGTCCTTTATCGCATCCCAGGTTTTATTTGGATGGATCTGATGCGGCGTCAATAGGATTGACGACGACAATAATTCCTCGCCAATACTATGCAATGGGTGGAAGATTGCTATATCCGGGTCAAGATAGACGACGGCATCAAACCCCCTTTGCAGCAGTGCACAGAGCGCATCCCCCTTAACGGCGGTGCACGCCTCCACAACATTGTGTTTGAAAATCCAGCGCTTTTCACGGCCACAGGGGAGGTCCTCATACCATATTTTGGTTGGAAAATCGGCTAACACGCGCTCCATGGCCGCTGAGCGCTCTTCGACCACCACGGCGACAAAAGTCCAATCCGGATGCGCGTCAGCTAACGTCCTCTGAAGAATCCGCGCCCTATTTGCATAAGCGGCATTGAAGCTAGTGAAGCAGGCAATTGCCAGACGCGGTTTCTCATTCATTAAATCAACCTCGAACCATAAGGCTCGTCGACGACGCCTCCAGAAACGACGCACTAGCCGCACTTGCTTCATGCCTAAACAAAAAACGCCTTTGAGGCAGTGCCTTCAGCCAATCTCCTAAACTGGGGTCTAAAAGAACCTTCTTGAGTTCCTCTACAGAGTCGCACACGCGACCAAAACCTTGATTTGCAAGCGCGGCTACGTTTCCACTATTTTTGAAGCACAAAATACCAGCCCCCGACAAGATCGCCTCATGAGCAACGTATGAGAACGTCTCAGGCCAAGGCGACAATACCAAAACAATATCTACTTCATATTCTTTCAACAACCGAACCGTTTGCAAGCGGTCCGAAGCCGAAGACGCCGTAGCAATCGGCGTCACGCCATCAGGCGTAAATCTGTTGTCGGCCGTAAAATGGAAGAATGAATGGCCTAATCGTATTTCCGGATCAGCCGAGAGCTCAAGAAATTCTAGCCACCCTTTGTTTGAGACAGGATACCCCACAAAACCCGTCTTTGTGGGGTTATTAAGCTTCCGAGGTGTCCTGCGTCTGCCCTTAACGAGCCGCCAATGCGGAACCACCTTTGGATGACTTTCCAGATCCTTCAGTCCTTTGCTGAGCAGAAGTGCCGCCGCTTCAGATGGCGCGACAATGATCGGCGAAAGCTCCCGTAGCACTGCCAAAACACGTTCAAAACTCGCCTTTCGTTCCGCGCCGAACGCACATACTCGACACATCAAACTTTCAGTCGGCGGGAGCCCACAGTATTCCAGATTATTACGTAACAAATTATAGTTAGTACACGTCAGAGAATAATCATGTCCCCAAATCAGAATTTTTTTTGCTCCCCATGTCTGGATAATCTTCGTTATCCATTCTGGTGAATGACCAAGCATCGAATGAATGGTGGCGATAGCGACCGTCCTCTGCAACCGGAACCACTTGGGTGGCGTCGCTAACACGTCGCAGTGTACCAGGCCAACTCGCTTCCCATCAATCGTAAGAATCAGCCATTCTTGGTTTTGCTCGAACCTTGTGGATGGCGTGCTTGGGGCGAGGTGCACATACGTTACTCCGCTCCTAGTAAATTGTCGTTCCTCATCAGCGATGAATATCTGTGTTCCGCCAATATTTTCGGTGTAGGAATCGTGGCTGAAAGAAAGGACGATCGGACCGCCGGCGCCATCCCCACCTGCAAATTGCTTCCAAAACGTCTTCGCTGAGACTATCTCAGCCTTTCCGACATTCTGTCGTTGGGGAACGGCGAGAACCTGGCGCCATGCCTCTTCTACCACGCTCCGCTCAAGGTCTCGCGGCCTTTTGGGGCGACGTCCTTCCACTCTTCCTGCCACCAAAAAGTGCCAAAAAGGGTTCACCCCCGCATCCCGCACGTCGGCATTATTGCTCAGGTAATATTCCGTGCAGAACCAAGCACATGGGTCACGTCCCTCGCGCCACCCCGTATAAGCATAATGCTGAAGAGGATCTGCCGAACTCGATGCGATGTCGGGATAGCGAGCCTTGTAATAGGGCTCATCGAAATAGGGAGATATAACTTCCAATAAATTAGATTCATGATTGTCGTCATGGCTGGCCGCGGCGCTCGCGCCTCGCAAAATTCGAACCTTAGGCTTGATTGTCGGTATAGGGCCCCTCCGCTGATATAAATGCGCTACCAAAGGATTCACAAATAGGCGCGTCGCCTCTTGTTGGACCGACCGTAGCGCGACCATATCAGTCGCAGCATTTGGGGATGCCCCGATTCGCCAACCCCTATACGCAAAATGTGCGATGGCATTTACTTCAGCATCTAACCCGTACACGCGGCGATAGTACTCCACGTCGACGTAGTCAAAAATAATGTCGACCCAATTTGTTACGGGCTGACCGAAGAGTAATGTTGTTCTTACCGATGGACTTGCGCTTGGCTCAACAATCCGCCCCTCTTGTCTTCCGATTGTCAGGTAATGCAGATACGGATTAATACCCGACCGAGCCACGTCTGGAGCAGAAGTTAGGTAGCTTGTGGTATCGAAGTAAGGATTTGGGTTCCGACCCTCGATCCACCCGACCGACAAAAAATGCTCTGAAGGCGACGTTGTCACGTCCGGATATTCACTGCGGTAAAAGTCCACGTCAACGTGTTCCGCAAGCAATTCGAATGCGCTGGTCGCCGATAGCTCTCGTATTTGGTTTAGACTCGGCATTATTTATTCGAGTAGGTGGTGAAGAACGAGAAGCCTCGATATGGGAGTCTACCTTCTCCAAAGCCGGCCATCTCGAAATGCTCCTGCGCAGTCTTTACCGTGCCGCGCTTGACGGCCGCCGCAACGTCTGGATTCTCTTTTAGATAATACGCCTCATCCACAATTATATTTCGAGGTAAGCGATTTTCGTAGTACCCCGTATTATAGTAATGCTGCTCAGCATTGGCTATTAAACCTTTACTGATAGCTTGAGCCACATCTGGATATTTGCGAATGTAGTACGATTCATCTAATAAATTTGCCCCTTTCAATGCCATTTTGAGCATGTTTTCGAATATATCCCGCGACAGTATAATTCTTGTATCTCCATCTTCGTTTACGTCTTCTGAAATTGCGAATTTTAGCGCTGCGTACTGCATTTGAAGCCTATCCCTAACTAATCTTGATCACAATTCGACTATCATACCGGGAGTCACGCAATCTTTGCATAGCAGTTTATGCACCCCTGAGTTGCTTATTGCTCTTTCATTGCCTGATCGCTGATCCGCAGGATCGGATCGAGGAAGTATTCGGCGATGGTCCGGTCGCCGGCATTGATCATCACTTCGGCCGGCATACCTGGGAGCAACTCCGCTCCAGCGCGGGTGAGGTCGGCTCCATCGACTGAGACGATGCCGTAATAGTAGCTTCGTTGGGCCCGCTCATCGGTGACGAGGTCAGCAGAGATCCGCTCCAGCGTGCCACTGATCAGCGACTGGTAGCGTCGGTTATAGGGGATGAGGTGAACACTCGCCTCCTGTCCCGGCTTCACCCGCTCGATGTCGGCCGGAGAGATTTCGACCTGCAGCACCAGTGGCTGATCGGCGGGGACGATTTCAAGGAGCGTCTGCCCAGGGAGCACCGAGGCGCCACTTGAGAACACCGCCAGTTCATAGACGTAGCCCGCTTCGGGCGAGGTGATGACGGCACGGTCAAGGCGCTCATTGGCGGCCACGAGGCGGGGTTCGATGGTGCTGAGATTGGCTTCGGTCTCGGCGAGGTCCTTGGCGATGTCTTCGACGCGCCGCTTGTTGAGTTGCTCCTTCTCCCCCTTCCCTTCCTCGACGTCATTGGTCGAGGCAGCAATGTCGGTGAGGATGCCCTCGATCTCGCCCTGGAGCCGGGCCCCTTCGCGCTCGAGCGCCAGCAGCTGGCTCCGGGCGATCACCCCCTTCTCGACCAGGGGCGCGATCGAATCCTTCTCCTGGACGACGTAGTCGAGTTGCTGCCGGGTGGCGGTGAGGCGCGCGTTGAGGCCCTCGATGCGATCCTCGGCGCCGGCAATCTTTTGGTCGACCAGGGCCAGCGAGCTGCGATGGGCAAGGTCTCGTGATTCGTAAAGGGTCCGCTCCTGGTCAAGGAAAGATTGGACTTGCGGATTGGTGCGCGCCGCATCGACCAGGTCCACTGGAAAGTCGAGCTCTTCACCGAGCCGCTCGGACTCGAGGCGCGACCGTCGCGCCATCAATTGCCAGCGCGTCGCCTCATAGACGGCGACTTCGCCGCGGATGTCGGAGAGGTCCAGTTCGAGGAGCGGCTGGCCAACCTCGACCCGGTCGCCCTCCTTGACGAACACGGCCTTGACCGGCGCACTGTCGCGTGCCTGGACGGCCTTCCGGTTGCCTTCGGCGATGGCGTGGCCGCGCGCGATCGCGGCACTGGTGACGCTCATGGTGCTGGCCCAGGCGCCCATGGCGAGGAGGAACCCGCCAGCGGCGAGGCTGCCGGCAATCAGCATCGGCCCGACGGCGTCGCTCGCTCTAGCCATTGGCTGCCGGCGCCTCCAGCTGCTTCTCGTCCAGTGCGGCGCCACGCTTCACCACCACCGGCCGCCCCAGCTCCGACCAGACGTCTTCGGTTGCCCCAAACGAGACGAGAGCACCATCCTTGAGGAGAAGCAGCTTGTCGAGATGTCGCACCAGATGTGGCCGATGCGAAATCAACACCGTCGTCGTGCCCCCTTCGCGAAGCGTGTTGAGGCAGTTGGTGAGGGCCTCCTCACCGGGGCCATCGAGGTTGGAGTTGGGCTCATCGAGCACCAGGAAGCGGGGGTCGCCCACCACGGCACGGGCGAGGGCAATCAGCTGCCGCTGACCACCCGAGAGCTGATGGCCGCCTTCGCCGACGCGGGTATCGTAGCCGCGCGGCAGCTTCTGAATGAGGTCATGGACGCCCGCCAACTGGGCCGCCTTGACGATCTCGGCCTCGCCGAACATGCCGAAGCGCCCAATGTTCTCGGCAACGGTCGCCGAGAGGAGCCCCACACTTTGGGGAACGTAGCCGACGAATGCGCCGCCCTGATGACGGCACCAGTCCCAGATTTCGTTGCCGTCGAGCCGGACGCTGCCGCCGGATGGCTTGAGGGCCCCGACCAGGCAGCGTGCCAGCGTCGTCTTGCCGGAGCCGATCAGCCCGACGACGCCGAGCGATTCGCCGGGGCGAAGGCCGAAGTTGATGTTGCGGAGGATCATCCGATCCTGCGCCGGCGGCACGTAGCTCAGCTGCACCACCCGCAGCTCGCCATCCGGCCGCGGCAGCGGCATGCGGTCATCAGTCTGCTTGGGCGTCCCCTTCAGCAGCGTCTCTAGCCGCTCCAGCCCCTGCTTGACGGGTGGGTAACCGGACCAGGCGCTGATGATGCGGCTGAACGGCGCCATCGCATAGTTGAAGATGAACAGCATCGCGATCATCAGGCCGGGGTTGAGCGTGCCGTTGATCACCTCGATCGCCCCGACCGCGATGAAGACGCCCTGCGCGACGTAGCGGGTGATGCTGATCAGCTCATCGAAGGCGTGGCTGCGGCTGCTGGCATAAACCTGATAGTCGAGGGCCGGCTCCCGCATCTCGTGCCACTTCCGAAGCATACCCTTGGTTAGCCCCATGCCGACGATCGCCTCCGAGGCCGGCAGGTTTGCGTCGAGGAAGCCATAGGAGTTGAGCGTCTCCTGCTCGCTCCGCGAGACCTTCTCGCGGGTGAGGCGCACGTCAACCACGGTCAACGCGGTGATGATGAGGATGGCCACCAGCGCCGTCACTGTCAGCGGCACGTTGAGGATGACGAGGACGCCGAGGAAGAGTGCCCCGATCGGTGCGTCCAACACGGCATGGCCGCCGGCGCCGGTGACGTAGCGACGAAACTGGTCGAGATCACGGAGGGCCTGCGAGCCGATATCGGCACGCCCCGAGGCGCGCCGCTCAAAGAGGCTCTCGACAATCCGATCCGAGAGGCGCCGCTCGATCCGGGTCGCGGCGCGCACCAGGAGCGCATTCCGCAGCCAACCAAAGACCCCGCGAAAGAGGATGGCGATGATGAAGCCGGTGAGGAGGACTGCGAGCGTCGCCAAGCTATGGCTCTGCAGCACCCGCCCGTAGACATTCCAAATGAATAGGGGGAAGGCCAGCATCAGGATGCTGGTCATCACCGTATAGATGCCCGCCAACAGAAAATGCGTCGAGCAGCTCTTCAGCGCGTCACGGATCTCGGGGTCCTTGCTCACCATGACGCCTAGCTTCCGTCCACGCGAACTCCACGAAGGGCCACGAGCCGCGGCTCGAATTCGCCGGCATCGGCTTCGGCGAAGCCGGCCGTGAACCTGGCATCGATGACGGCGTCATCCAGGCGCACGTCACCATAAGAGGATGAGGGAGACCCATCGAACGAAAAATACATGGCCGGCAGGCTGGTCGGCATGGTCGAAATTCCCCCTGCCGCCACCTCGGCAAGGACGAAGCGGATCAGGCCCTCGAAGGTATGGAGCTCCGCCTTCGGCGTGAAGGCCATCGCCGCCAACTTCGGCGAGGCCATGATCATCGGGGCGCCGCTGGCAAGATAGTCGACGGCGCGCCTCGGCCCGCTTCCCGGCGCCGCCGGCTGCCAATAGAGGAGCGCCGCCGTGCGGGGCAGGCGGCCAATCGCCTTCGACCAACTGGCGGCATCGAGCGGCACCAGGCCATTGGCCATGACGATGACGGCCGAATGTTCGCGGTCCGAGCCGCGAAGGGCAAAGGCGGCCGAAAGCGGCACTCCGCCGCCACACATCACAAGCTCAGCCTCAATCCCAAGCGACTGAGAGAGACTACGCAGGCGCATGATGACGTCGGAGGCGAGGCGCGATCCGTGGACGAGGCGCACGGCGACGTCGCCGCCAAGGCTCAGCCGTAGGGCGAGGAGCGAGGCCCTGAGGCGCACCTCATCGCCATCATAGTGACAGATGACGAGGGGCGACCGTCGACCACGCTCGGTTCGACTGAGGACGACCACCGACGGCGCCGTCGTCGCATCGGCTTCGGCGCGGGTCGCGTAGGCGGCAAAGGCGCCAACCAATGCCTCGTCGGCAACGTCCCAGACGATCCGCGCGCGGAGGGCCTGTCGCGCTTCGGGCTCAGACGGATCCTGGACCGTCAGCCAGCATGAGACCGTGGCGTCGCCCTGCGAGAGCGTGAGGCGCCCAAGCGGAACTGCATCGGCATCGTCGCACCCGACGACGTAGACGTGGTCAGACGACACCGTCGTCGCCATGGCGAGGGGCGCGAAGGAGCGTTTGCCTTCGCCGCCGTCGGCGAGCGAGACGCGCCCCGACCACGCTTCGGGAGCGGAAACCCACAGGATCAGTCGCTCGCCAAGCTGATAGAGCCCCTCCAGCGTCACCGCAATATCGCCCACCGTCAGTTCGCGGCGCGTGGGCATCTGGCGCGCGAATCGGGGGTAGTTGGCGTCGGCTCCGCCTCCAAGGCTGATCCAGCCGTCCAGAAGATCGTCGCGCTGGCGCGGTTCGAGGCCGGCGAACCAGCGCGGGAGGGGAACGTCCCTTGCCTGGCGTGGCGGATCCAGTTTCAGTTCGAGGAAGTCGCCCTCGACCTCGACAAAGGCCTGGTCGAAGGCCTCGCCCGCCCACAGCAGGCAGACGCTGTCGAGATCATGATGGAGCGCTGCGGCCTTGGCCACCCGCAGCGCTCCATCCTGGACGAGAAGGAGGCTCACGTGTCCCGATCGGGCGGGAACGAACTCGAAGACCGCAAGCGCGGTGCCGCCCTCTTCGCCATAATAGCGACAGGGGACGCACCAGGCAGCCATAATCGACAAGGCGCGGGCAAACGGCGCCGCATCGACCGGCTCGCGACTTTCGGACAGCTCTGCGGCGATGGCGCGAATGACCGCCGCCGCGCCTGGCGTCCGCCAATCCGCCAGCGACGCGGCAAGGTCATACGTCTTGACCGCCCCACCTTCTCCCTCCACCAAGGAAAGGCTGCAGCGGGCAAGTCGGTCGAGGCTTTCAAGCCTCAGGCCAAAAAGGTGGATGCGGTAGCCTGGGAGGATCAGCCGCCGCTTGAACCAAAGCGTCTCGGACCGGTCGCCGGTCGCAACCGTCACCTCGGAAGCGGATGCAGGCAGAATCGTCCAGAGGGCAGCAGCCCGGTCAGAGACTGGGATGGCCCAGGCTCGGGGAACGTCAGTTGAGTTGCGACCCCCCGGCACCGAACAGCACGTTCAGAACTGGAAAAAGCCGGTATCAACGTCGCTGGCATGATAGCCGAGCAACTTGAACTTCACGGCATTCTTGCCGTTACCGACCGTGACGACGACGTCGTCGCCGCTGTCCTTGAACTTGAGCTTGCCGAATTCGGTGTGGAAGTCGCTGAGATCGATCTTGTCGACACCGGCCTCAAAGTCGGTGATGACGTCCATCCCCTTGTCGCCCTTGAGGAAGCCAAAGACGTCGGCACCATCGTCGCCGGTCAGCTGATCCTTGCCATTGCCACCAAACAGGGTGTCGTTGCCGAGGCCACCAATCATGGTGTCCTTGCCATCGGCGCCAAACAGCTGGTCATCCCCGGCGAGGCCGAACAGCTTGTCGCTGCCCTTCTCGCCCATGAGGACATCGTCGCCCTCGCCGCCATAGAGCTGGTCTTTGCCGTTGCCGCCGATCAGCTTGTCGTCGCCGTCGCCACCGGAAAGGATGTCGTTGGCGTTGCCGCCGACCAGCTTGTCGTCGCCGCCATTGCCGACGAGGACGTCCTTGCCGTTCTCGCCCTTGAGGAGATTGTCGCCCTCGTTGCCGACGAGGTTATTGCCGGCATTGGTGCCGATGATCTTGCCGTCGCCGCTGCCGGTGAGGATACCAGCCTCGGTCGACTTATCGAGCTTCAGGGTCCCGCCATCCGACTGGACGGCAGCATCGTAGCCCTTGCCACCCTTGGCCTTGTCACCTTCCTCGATATAGAAGATGTCGTCCTTCTTGCTGCCCGAGCTTGGCCCGAAAAATTCCTTTTCGAACAATGTATTGTTCTTGACGTTGCTCAGCAGGAAGCCGAGATCCGCGCCGCTCGAATATTGCCCAAAAAAGGCACTCGGGACTGTCGCCATTTACCAGCTCCCGTTCGTCGCCAGCCGTCTCGGCTGGCGAGACTTTCATGTTGTGCAACCACCGCATTCAACCGCAAGCAAAGGGGTGGTGTCTATACCCCATTTTGGGTAAGTTTTGTGCATCGCACATGACACGCCAGGCAAACGCATCGGATTGAGATCATTTTGAAATTATTAAACGCTTTACAACGCGATCGAACAGGAGTGCTGCAGAGCGGAAGCGCACCGAGTTGCTGAATGTGTGCACTTCATCTTGCGCGGGCTATGCCAGCGTCAACAGGGCGATCGTCCGCCCCTCCGACGATCACAGCAGGCGAAACCCCTCTCCCGCCGCGCCTAGATTTCGCGCAGGGGGCGCGCCCGCCAGTTCCGACGGCCGTCGCTAGGGTCAGAACTGGAAGAAGGACGGATCAATATCGCTGACGTTGTAGCCCAGCAATTTAAACTTCACGGCATTCTTGCCACTGCCGACGGTGACGACCACGTCGCCTCCATCGTCCTTGAAGCCAAGCTTGCTGAAGTCGGTCTTAAAGTCGGTGAGATCGATCCTATCCCCGTCGTCAAAATTAAAGTCGGTGATGAAATCGATGCCCTTCTCGCCCTTGAGGAACCCAAAGACGTCCGCATCGTCACCGCCGGTCAACTCATCCTTGCCATTGCCGCCAAACAGGGTATCGTTGCCGGCGCCGCCAATGAGCAGATCCTTGCCATCGGCGCCGAACAGCTTGTCGTCGCCGGCCATCCCGAACAGCTTGTCACGGCCAGCGCCGCCCTTGAGCACGTCTTCGCCGTCACCACCAAAGAGTTGGTCCTTGCCGCTTCCACCCTTGAGGATGTCGTTGCCGTCGCCGCCTGAGAGCTTGTCGTTGCCGGGACCGCCAAGAAGCTTGTCGTCGCCATCGTTGCCGATGAGGACATCCTTGCCATCGCCACCCTTGAGGAGGTTGTCGCCGTCGTTGCCGACGAGGTTGTTGTCGGACTTGTTGCCGACAATCTTGCCATCCTGATCTCCGGTGAGGACGCCCGATTCGACCGACTTGTCGAGCTTCAGCGTCCCACCGTCGGCCTGGACGACGGCATCATAGCCCTTGCCGCCTTTGACCTCGTTGCCTTCGGTTATGTAGAAGATATCGTCCTTGTCGGTGCCCGTGCCCGGCCCAAAAAAGGCCTGCTCGAACAGCGTGTTGGGCCTGACATTATTGACGAGAAAACTGAGATCGGAGCCGCTGGCATACTGGCTGTAAAACGGGCTCGGTAAGGTCGCCATGGTCCCCTCCCCTTAAGCGATATCTGGCTTCATCGCCGGGGCCCGCGCTCAGCCACGCGACACCCCTCAAGTCGCATACATGCAACCGGCCATAGTGGCAAATGTCCGTACCCCAAAATGGGGTAGGTTGGGAAGGGTTAACGGCCAAAAACAAACCCTCCCGCTTATCCGCCTCATGCCCGCGCCCGGTCCGACCTCCGTGTCTCCAACAATCGGCAAGACGCTGGCGGGAACGACCAACGAGGCGGTCGCCGGCTCTCATCAAACGCGTCTTTGGGTGGCACGACGAGCGACACAGTTTACAGTCGGCGGACGGAACCACGTCGACTGAGTCATGGCGCGGGGACGTGTACGACACAACCGGAACCACCGCATGCGGCTTCTGTTCATCCACCAGAACTTTCCCGGCCAATTTCAGTTGCTGGCGCGGGCCCTTGCCGCCACCGAAACGGTGGTGGCGATCGGCGCCGGCGATCGTGACCCGGCCGAAGTCGCCCATCTCAACTACCAAGCCTATCAGCGGTCGGGGGCGCGACTGCGCCGGCCGGATGATCCCACCGACCTCAAGTCCGAGGTCCAACGCGGCCGTGCCTGCCTGCGGCAGATCGAGGACCTCAAGGCCAACGGCTTTCACCCCGACGTCATCATCGCCCATCCCGCCTGGGGTGACGCGCTCTTCCTCCGCGACGTCTACCCGGAGGCCTGCCTCGTTGCCTACCTGGAATACTTCTATCGGGGGACCAACTCGGACGTTGATTTCGACCCCGAATTTCCCGCACCCAGCTACGAACGCGACTATGTCCGCTTTCGAAACATCCCCCAGCTCATGGCCTTTGCCGATGCCGATCAATCGGTGACGCCGACCGCATGGCAGGCATCGACCTTTCCGAAGGCGATGCGCTCCCAGTTGACCACGCTCCATGACGGCATTGATACCGCGACGGCGAAGCCCGATCCGAACGCTGTTTTCACCTTGCCGGACGGCTCTCGGCTGACGGCGTCGGACGAGGTGGTGACCTATGTCAGCCGATCATTGGAGCCCTATCGCGGCTTTCACATCTTCATGCGCGCCCTCCGCGAGCTGATGCGGCGCCGCCCCAACGCCAAGTTCGTCGTCGTCGGCGGCGACGACGTCAGCTACGGCATGGCGCCCGGACGCGGCACGACTTGGCGGCGGCGGATGTTGGAGGAGGTCGGCGACGATCTCGACCCTCGACGGATCTGGTTCGTTGGACGCCTTCCCTATCAGCATTACTTGTCGCTGCTGCAGGTATCGACCGTCCACGTCTACCTGACCTACCCGTTCGTCCTGTCCTGGTCGCTGCTTGAGGCAATGTCCACCGGATGCGCCGTCGTTGGGTCGGCGACCGGGCCGGTCACGGAAGCCATTGCCGACGGCGAAAACGGTCGGCTCTTCCCCTTCTTCGATCGGAATGAACTGTGTGATCGCGTCGAGGAACTGCTCGAGGATCCGGATCAGAGACGGCGACTCGGAAAAGCGGCGCGCGACAGCGTGACCGAGAGTTACGACTTCAGAACCAGAATCCTGCCGCGATACCAGCAGTTGCTGGCTCAGCTTGCCAGCCGGTAGTCCATTGGCACCCGCCGGCAAAGCGTTCTTTCACCCGGGACGGCTTCGACCTGAGTGACCGCAATTTATCGAGTGCGCTTTTCTGCGTAGCAGGCTGCATCGGCCTGTTCGAGCAGCCTCGCCGTGGAGACGCTGCGGTAGTCGATTGGGACGACACCTACGCTTGCTCCGACCCGATAGGTCTTCCCAGACCAGTCGAAATTCAGATTCTTGATTGCTTGCACAGTCTTCTCGGCAAGCGAGCGAGCATTCGGAAGACTGCAGTCGCGCAGGATCAGGGCGAATTCGTCACCCCCAAGTCGAGCGCACATATCTTGGCTTCGGCACGACGCCTCGATCGCCTGGGCAACGCGTTTCAGCAGGGCATCGCCGGCCGCGTGACCCGCTGAATCATTGACGTGCTTGAACCGGTCGAGATCGATGAAGCAAAGCGCATGTCGTCGATCGCCGCCGCGGACCTCAGCAAGAGCGGCGTCGAGGGCCGCATCAAAGGCACTCCGATTGAACAGCGCCGTCAGCGGATCGTGGGTGGCAGAGTACGACAGGTCCTGTTTGATCGCGTGGCTTTCGGTGATGTCCTGAATGACCAAGACACCACCAGCGACGATGCCATCCGGCTTCCTCACCACCGACGCGCACTCACGAACCACGCGCGTTCTTCCGTTTGCCGTGACGAGATGCAAACCCTCTCGCAAGAGTCGATCCGCCTTGCCTCCAAGCGAAGCAAGAACGGGATCAATCGCCGACGCTCCGGACCGTTCATCGACGATGGTGCAGACCAGGTTCAGTCGCCTTCCCGCTGCCTCCGAGAATCTCCACCCTGTCAACTCTTCGGCGGCCGGGTTCATCAAGATGACTGCGTGCGACGGATCGGTGGCAATGACGCCGTCGGCGATCGAATCGAGGGTGACCGCAAGGAACTCCTTTTCGGCAGCCAGGCGGGCTTCGACGTCCTTGAGCTTGGTGATGTCGGTGTCGGTTCCGAGGATTCGGGCGACCGAGCCGTCGGCCTTCCATTCAATTGGCTTGCCGCGGCTAAGGATCCATATCCAGTGGCCGTCTTGATGACGTTCCCGGTACTCGAACTCGTTGTCGCTCAACTCGCCAGAATCTTGGCGGCGGATGCGTTCGAGAATCCGTTCCCGGTCATCGGGATGAACGCGATCCAACCACGAAGAGGGGTCGACATCCTCCTCAGGTGCAAATCCGCGCATGAGCTTCCATCGCGCCGAGTAGAAGACCCGTCCCGAGCTCAGATCGTGATCCCAAACCCCCTGACCGGCGCTATCCAATGCAAAGTTCCAGCGACTTTCGGATGCCGCCAGGGCCGCCACGGCCGCCTTTTCGCGATCGATATCGGTAATCTGTACGATCAGGTCGAGCGGCTTGCGGCTCGCCCGGGCGCGCACCAACGATGCCGACACCAGACCCCAAAATGATGTTCCGTCGCTGCGGCGATAGCGACGTTCCGTCCTGTAGCGGTCGATGTCGCCATCAATCAGTTGCCTCAGTTGCATCTCGGCCGACGCGACCATGTCCGTCTCGACAAGGTTCGGGACGCGGAGACCGATGCAGTCGGCCAGCGGGTAGCGGAACATCTCGGCAAAGGCGGGATTGGCGTAGACAACCGAGCCATTCGTATCGACCAACGTCATGCCAATCGAGGCATGCTCCAACACGCTGCGAAGCACCTCTTCGCGATTGGGAAAGGATAAAATCTCGGCCGAGATCGTCGGTTTGGCGCTGGTCACGGTTGAGTCCGCCGCCCTTAGAAGTTCCCTGTTTCCAGCTTCCCATGGTTTAGCAGCGGTGACCGAGCCTCGCCAGCGGCGGGTGCCAACAACCTTTCTTTTGAGTGAGCGGCCCTGTTGCTCGGACACTGGATGAGTCGTTGGAGGGCAACTGACGGGGGAACCGTCCCGCAACGCGGAGGTGACGCCGCCGTTCCAACACGACCAAAATGATGGTTCTCCAACCTGTGACGCTCTGTCATGATCCGCATGAGAGCCGGAGCAATGCGATGACCCTTGCCGCCTGCCCCGCGCTGACAGGGAGGAACGCCCCATGACCTTGCCGAAGATCAAGCTTCTGACCGGGCTCCCTATTGCAGATCCTTGGTCATCCTTTTACTCCGCCATCTACGACGGTGATCTCCTCAACCCCACATCGACCCAGATCGTGGTGTCGCAGGCGGGAGGCAATCGCATCGTCTTCCACGGCAACTTCACGGTTGTTGGCAATGACGTCACCGGCGGGACTGTGACCGGCTTCGACGTCTTCGCCGGCTCGACCAAAGTGGCAAAGGCTACCAACTTCTCCTTTGCCGCAGGCGCGTTCTTCGATGCCCTTCAGCAGATCCAGATCGACACCCAGCCGTTCTTCAATCTGTTCAACGGCCAGTCGACAAAGATCGTGGGATCGAATCTTGACGACTACGTAGGCGGTGGCGATGTCAAGGACGTCATCCTCGGTCGCAAGGGCAATGATCAGCTTTACGGAGCGGACGGCAATGACGTAATCAAGGGTGGGCCAGGCAACGATTTCATTTCGGGCGAGGGCGGCTTCAACAAACTCAAGGGAGACGCTGGCAAGGACGTCTTCCACTTCTTCATTGACCCGAGCTCGCCGCCGATAGGCTACGACAAGTTGATGGACTTTTCGCCGGGAGAGGACGTGATTGGCCTGAGCTTCTTTATGCCAGGTGGTCCACCGGTTGGTGAACTCGCCCCTTCGCGGTTTCACAAGGGTACCGCCGCAACCTCGAGCGATCAGCTCGTGATCTACGACAAGAAGCACGGCGATATCTTTATCGATCTCGATGGATCCGGTCCAAAGCCTCAGTTTCTATTGGCCACCGTCGCCGACGGAACCAAGCTGCATCATGATGACTTTTACGTCGGCGGGCTTATGTTGATATCAGACGCTCGTGCCAAGCAAGACATTGAGCCGGTCGGGAGGACCCGAGGCGGTACGACCATCTACCGCTTCCGCTACATCTTTGGTGGCCCCCTACAAATCGGCGTCATCGCCCAAGAGGTCGAACGGATCAATCCAGCCGCCGTCATCGTTCGCCCTGACGGCCTGAGGATGGTGAACTACGCTAAGGTGACATAGGTCCGCCCACGTAGTTGGCGCCCATCTCTTCACCGAGCGCGTCAGGGGGTCGGCTTGCCAACTGGATTCGTCACCAGACGACAGGTGGCACCATTTCGCGGTGCGCGCTGGAGCCCCCTTTGCACCTTGCCGCGGCGACGCGCCGAATCTCGTTTAGGTGAATACGAAAGTCAGACAGCGACACTCGGCGGTGCTCATCACTGGACCACGCCCCGCCATCAAAAAGTGGGCGTCGCGACACGAACGGCTCCGTCGCATCGGGCGCCGCTACGCATGTTAACTCAGCGCTTTTGCCTTGCGCCCGCTTTGGTCGATGCCAGCTTCGAAGTCGGCGCCTTACGGGTCCGCTGACCTTGCACTGCCTCCAGGCATTCAGCGTAGGCATCAAGCATCCAGGCGCGATCGAACACCCTCTCTTCATCTTGCTGCTCGAGTTGCGCAAGATAGCGGAGCAACGCAAATGCGATCAGTTCCGGGCTGTCCCCGGCCAGATCAAGCGGCCTCGTTCCTGCCGGCTGCCCAGTCTTCTCGTCCGCCATCGTCTTCCCCTCTACAGTGGCTCAGGGCTCATCACGGCGCCATCCTCCGCGCTGTGACGCCTCATATCATGAGACAGTTTGGGTCGGGTAGCGTGGATCGCCACCGACCGGGTTGTGTATGACATGGGAGGCATGCAAACATGAGTCCGGCCGGCCTTCCATTGGCCGCTGACGCAGAGGGCTCACCAAGAAGTCCGCTTTCGCCCGTTCGACTGGTTCCATCCTCGGGTCCGCTTGGCTTGCTGTTGGGGGCGACACTCGTGGACCAAACATTCGATCGAGTCGCTGAAGCTATCGACGCGGCTTACGGTGCCGCGCGGCGCGCCGTGCCGTGGGAAACCCTCTTGCGGCTACTGACTTCGGTGTTTCCGGGGACGAAGGTGGCCATTGCGTCGGAGGATTCCCAACGCCGAATTAACATCGGCATGATTCATCTTGGCTATCCGGAAGATTTGATCCAGTCATACGTTGAATACTATTCTCACATCAATCCATGGGTACCGGTGGTGGCTCGCATTTCACCATTCGAAGCTGCGGTGAGCGATGAAATTTATCCGTCTGACCTCTTCCGAGATCACGAATTCTACCGTGGTTTCATCGAGGCGGCGGGGGATGCCGAGAGTTCGGCCGGCATCAAACTGTTCCACGACGCACACTCTTTCGCAATGCTGAGCCTTCACTACGGTCGGCGCTTTGCCGAGAAATACAACAGGAGCATCCCGCGCTTTCTGACCACGCTCGCACCGCATCTCAGAAACGCGATCGAACTCAGTGCGGCGATCGAGATTGCGGAACGTTCGCCGCGGAACCTGGCCGATATGGTCGAACAGATGCCTATGGCTGCGTTTCTCCTTGATCGGAGCGGCGAGGTTCAAGTGGCGAATGACGCAGCTCAGTCGCTGCTTGACGAGAGGGCATTTGCAGCCATGAACGCGAGACGCCAACTGCGTCTCACCGACAAAGCGGCACAACTCCGCTTGACGAACATTCTAAAGGCGCAGGATGTGCTTTCTCCGGCCTCACCCGGCGAGATCCACGTTAGTGGGGGTACCTGGCGCTTTCTTGAATTCACCTCTCCCCGATCCGATCCCCGACTGATTTGGCTTCCAGGCGGCGAAAAATGGGTCGTTGCTATTTTCGAACCTTCTCAGCACGGCGCATCGGTTCGTCGTCAGGCAAATGCCTTCGGCCTGACGCAACAGGAAACCCGAATCCTCAGTCTGCTCGCCGAAGGTCGGCGTGTCGATGGCATCGCTTCCGCCCTCGGCGTTTCTGTGGCCACTGTCAGACAACACCTTAAAGCCATCTTCGCCAAGACCAACACGCATCGACAGGCTGATCTTATTGCCAAGGTCTTGCAGCCGCCGGATTGAGTCGCCCTTTGTCTCTAGCTAGACGCTCTGCACTGGGAACGGTGTGACGATACGCTTCGCCAAACGATTGAGCTTTAGAGCGTGTTTGAGAAGGGGCGAATGGGTCACGGCCAGCGCCTGACGAGTGTGGCGGATGCGGCGATGATGATGAGGGTTTCGGCGACGCCGGTGAGCTGCTCGTAGTCGCGGGCAAAGCGGCGGTTCTTGACGATCCAGGCGAAGGTCCGCTCGACCACCCAGCGGCGGCGCAGCACCTCGAAGCCCTTGGCAGCAGGATCACGTTTGACGATCTCGACGACGATGTGGGCCTTGTCTTTGGCCCAGCTGACAAGGCGACCGGCGTAGCCACCGTCGGCAAAGGCTCGCTCAATGAAGGGGTATCGTGCGCGGGACGCCT
Source organism: Bauldia sp. (assembly GCA_020442065.1). Classification (GTDB taxonomy): domain Bacteria; phylum Pseudomonadota; class Alphaproteobacteria; order Rhizobiales; family Kaistiaceae; genus Bauldia. The sequence goes on along the minus strand of JAGRKZ010000014.1, from coordinate 82,648 downwards.
TGAGCACCGTCTTGCCGCCATCGCGATCCTGAATGCCGGCCGAGTGGACCCGGACAGTGAGCAGCCGGCCATCGGTGTCGGTCAGGATATGGCGCTTGCGGCCTTTGATCTTCTTGCCAGCGTCGTAGCCCTTCGAGCCCCTTTTTGATCGGCCGTCTTCACCGACTGGCTGTCGAGGATCCCCGCGCTCGGGCTGGCCTCGCGCCCCACCCGTTCGCGGTCAGCCATGACCAGAGCATGATGCACCCGCTCCCAGACGCCCTCCCGCTGCCAGCGGCGCAGGTAGTAGTAGACCGTCTGCCAGGGCGGGAAATCGTGCGGCAGGAGTCGCCAGGCCATGCCGGCCCGCAGGAAATACAGCATTGCATTGACCAGGGTCCGCGTCGCTGCCTTGCGCGGTCGTCATGCTCGGCCTCATCCATGATGCCAGCGAGCTTGGGGACCTTCTGCCGGATCTGATCGGCCACCGCTCGCCACTGGATGCTGGCGGCCTCGGCCGTTTCCTGGGCGAAGGCGGTGGCGATGAAGGCCGAGACGACGCGACGGCCGCTCTTGCCGGCATGCGCCAGCACGTTCCTGGCAAAGTGAACCCGGCAGCGTTGCCAGGTCGCGTTGAGCACCTTGCTGACCGCCGCCTTGATGCCCTCGTGGGCGTCCGACACCACCAACTTGACGCCGCGCAGGCCGCGGCGAGTGAGCTTGCGCAGGAACTCCGTCCAGATCAGCTCGGCCTCGGACGTGCCGACCTCCATGCCGAGAACCTCGCGCCGGCCGTCACTATTGACGCCGACGGCGATGATGACGGCGACCGAGACGATGCGGCCGCCGCGGCGGCCCCTCAGGTAAGTGGCGTCGATCCAGATGTAGGGCCGCCCCGCCGCGTGCGGGGCTTTCGATTTGAGCAGTATTGGCGATGAGTAATTCGACCTTCGGCATCTCCATTACACGGATCGACAACGAGCCGCGGCCAGCCGTCTGGAGCGACATGGCGGTCGTCGGCATCATTGGCACCGCTCCCGAGGCCGACGTCGAGCACTTCCCCGTGGACACGCCGGTGTTCATGTATTCCGACGATGCGGCGAAGCGGACCGCGCTCGGGGCGGAAGGGACGATCGCCGGCGCGATCGGCCTGATCAACGCCCAGCTCGGCGAGTTCCAGGTCGCGGCGAAGACTGTCATCGTGCGGGTGGCCGAGGGTGCGGATGTCGACGAGACGATCGTGAACATCGTCGGCGACGGTAGCACGACGGGTCTCGCGGCCTTCGTCGAAGCGGGACCGCTCCTCGGCGTGATCCCGCGGCTCCTCTGCGCGCCGGGCTTCACCAGCCAGCGGGAAGGGGCCAATGCCAATGCGGTCTGTGCCGCGCTTCCGGCCATCTGCGCCAAGCTCCTCACCCACGCGGTGGTCGACGGGCCAGCGACCACCGAGCAAGCCGCACTCGACTGGCGGGAGACGCTCAGCAGCGACAGGCTGATTCCGGTCGATCCAGCGGTAAAGGTGCTTGCCTCCCCGGCCGAGATCGTTGTCCCGATGTCACCGGCCGTGATCGGCATCGCCGTCCGGCGGGACCACGAGAAGCAGGGCCGGCCATTCCATTCCTGGGCCAACCAGGCGGTCCGCGGCATCGTCGGACCGTCAAGGCCGATCAACTTTTCCCTCACCGATGGCGCGACCGAGGGTCAGCGGCTGCTTGCCAGCAACATCGGCGTGCTGCTTCGGGGCGAGATGGGTGTCGAGACCGCGATCGCCTCGGGCGGCTTTGTCTTCGTCGGCACTGACAACGCCGGCGAGGACGACCTCTGGCGCTTCTACAATGTCACCCGCGGCCGCGACTTCATCCACCTCATGTTCCTGCGGACGCTCCGTTACTACCTCGGCCGGTTCAACATCACCGGGCAGACCGTCCAGGCAGTGGTCAACACCATGAGCTTCGCGCTCCGTGATTTGAAGGCCGACGGCGACAGCCGAAGAGTTCGCCGCGGCGTTTGCAGCGGGCAAGACGTGCAAGTGTCCGGTCATTGTCGCGAAGCTCGACCGCCTGTCGCGCGACGTGGCCTTCATTGCCGGTCTTATGGCGCAGAGGGTCCCATTCATCGTTGCCGAACTTGGCGCAGATGCAGACCCCTTCATGTTGCCTTACCTCTTTTCAATGCGCCCATGTCGGTAGGAAGTAGGTCGCATGCCGCAGGAATCGATCTTCCCGCTGGATGCCCGCAAGACCTGCGACTTCAGCCCTGATACCGGATACAGCTTCATCCGCTACGTGAACCGGACGGTACCACGGATGGATATTATCCATCGACGAGAGTCGGGCTGGGTTAACTGGGGCACCAACGGCGAAAACGAGTATCCCGAAATGCCGACCGGCTCGACGATCTGGTCGGCCTATGGCGCCTTCCCCGACGGGCGCCACACTGCGGACTGTATGGAGCAACCTCTGGCACTATCCATCGGGGCCGTGGAGCGGACATGATCAGTCACCCCCGTCCCCCTCGGAGGAACACAGTACGGTGGTGCGAGCAATATACGGCCGGTGGGAAACAACCGCGCTCGGCCCCGGCGGCAGTGGGCCCCGGGGCCGCCCTCATATCCGCGGAGAATGTTTGATCCGGGTTCCTCTCCCTCCGCCATTTCTATCCGGTCGAACGTTCTCCGCGCGCGGATGCGGGGCCGAAACGTCAAGGAACCGCGCGGTTCGGGCACAGACCTGTGGACTGCGCCACACCGAAACTCGACTCCGAGCGTTCTCTCTTCGCCCTTTTTCTCTCGACCTCTGGACTGCGGTCGTTCTGGTACGGCTTCTGGAGCATTGTATTTAAAAGAAAGATGCGGACGCTCTGAGCTCGAATTTCGAATTCTGTTCGGCAGCCGGGAAAGCCCTCCATCCAACTCGGCTCCTTTGGATTCTAGATCATCGACTTTTCGAGGAGTTCCTTGCGGCGCTCCCAATCAGGCATGTGGCGGTTCAGAAGGCGGAAGAAGCGGGGTGAGTGGTTCGGCTCGACGACATGGCAGAGCTCATGCACGATCACATAATCGATGCAATCTCGCCGCGCCGCTATCAGTATATCATTCAGCAGGACCCGTCCCGACGATGTGTGGCTGCCCCAACGCTTCTTCATGGGACAGATCATCAACGGCGGCGGTTCGATCCCCAAGGCCGCCATGGTGGGCCGGGCTTCCTCATACCGCTTTTTGAGCACCTCTCGCGCTCGCTGACGCATCCAGCGCCGGACCAATACCCTGGTCCAATCCCGGTCTTCCGGAAATCGAGTCTCTACGACGAGTCGGCCGGACCGGATCAGAACCCGATCCCTTTCGGCGGTGTCAATCTTTAGGCGGTATTGCCGGCCTAGATAGCGATGAGTCTCTCCGCCGACGAACTGCCGTGGGGGCGTCCTCGGCCGAAACTCCGCGAAGCGCCGCTGCTGGCGCAGGATCCAGCGGGCGCGCCTTCTGACGCGCTCATCGATCTCGATAGGACTCGCCGCTTCTGGAGCGGCGACAGTGACGGCGCCATCCGGCAGCACCGAGATCGAGAGGGACGAGCGCGGACTTCGGGTAAGCGTATATTCGATTACCGCACTGCCATAGCTCGTGGACCTGATCATCAGGCTGCCTGCCGGCGCGCGACCATCAACAGGCGATCGATTAGGGCGTCGATCGCCTCTGTCGAAATCGGCACATTATGCTCACCGCGAATGACATCGAAGATGTAGTCGTCGATGTCATTCTTTATGGCGTTCTCGACGTCCGGATCCTGCGCCCAGTCCACACGCCGATGGCTGTTGATGATGCCGACCAAGTGGGCGGCGGCTTCCGCGCTCAATGTCTCGGTGTCGGCATCGCCGGAGCCCTGGACGTCAGACAAAGCTTCGCGAAGGCAACCGTAGAAGGCTCGCCCGAGCGGATCGTCCCTGACGGGCTCGGGGATATCCGTCGTATCTCGTCGCACCATCTGGTCACGGATCTCGCGGACGCGCTTGAGGTACTCAAGGTCGGAGATGCTCTTGGCCCGGAAATCCTCGATCGCTTGCCGGATAAGCTCCGAGAACCGCTTGTAGTACGTCGGATCCTCTTCCCATCGCTCGTCGATGGTCCGTTTCGTGGCATGGGCGATGGAGTCCGCGCGGCTCGCCGGCGATGCGTTGGAGTTCAGAACCTCGGCAAACGCATCTTCGTCGAAGATGTTGACGAGGTCGGTCATCGGCCGGACGTCGTCCGCAACGACGTAGGTGTCGAGCAGCTTTTCGATCCGCTTGCGGTACTGGCCGTAGTCCACCGCATCCTGGTAGCGCTTTCCCACGGCGCGGCGCAGGTTCTCGAAACGGCCAAGGTCGTCGCGATAGCCGGCGATGCGGCGCTGGTTCGAGGGTTCGTTCGCGAACTCGTGGCTCGAGAGAGCGATGGCCAGGGTCCTGGAGAAGGCATTGAGACGGTCGTAGAACTCGTCGCGCCGGGCCTCGTCGGCCAGATGCTGCTCCAGCGCCTCCTCATCCGCCGTATTCGCAACGCCCCTGAAGACGTCCCACAATTCCGAATGCCGTTGGCCGAGCTTCTCGATCTCGGTGTTGATCGACGTGACCGTTCCGGCAAGGTCGGCTTCGTCAAAGCCCTCAAGCGCCGAATAGCTCGTCAGAGCTTGGTTCAACTCGCCGAGAACGCTGCAATAGTCTACGATGTACCCGTAATCCTTGCCTTCTGCGACACGGTTCACCCGCGCGATCGCCTGCAACAGATTGTGCTCCGTGAGGGCGCGCGCCAGATACAGAACGGTGTTGCGGGGAGCGTCGAAGCCGGTCAGTAGCTTCGAGACCACGATCAGGATCTCGGGATTTTCCCGTTTCTTGAACGCCTCAATGATGCGCGAGTTGTAGGTCGCCTCGTCGCCGTAGCGGTCCATGGCCGTCTTCCAGAACCGCTTGACTTCGTCCGACGAGGCCTCGTCGATCCGCTCTTCGCCTTCGCGGTCGTCGGGCGCAGAGATGATGACTTCGGAAGTGACCACGCCCAGCTCGTCCAGCGCCCGCTTGTAGAGGATGGCGGATCGCTTGGAGGGAGTCACCAGCTGCCCCTTAAATCCCGTCCCCTTCCAGGTGCGGCGGAAATGCTCCGACACATCGAAGGCGATCAAGGCGATGGTCTGCTCGGTCTGGAACAGGCGCGCTGTCCTGGCGTATTTCCGCTTGAGGTCCGCCTTCTGATCCTCGGAAAGCGCGGCGCACACACGTTCGAACCATGCGTCGATGGCGGTCTCGTCAACACGCTGCTCGACATGACGGCCCTCGTACAGGAGCGGCACGACCGCCTTGTCCTTGACCGCCTGGTCGATCGCGTAGACGTCAATGATGCCCCCGAACTTGGCGGCGGTGTTCTTCTCGGTCTTGAGAATCGGCGTGCCGGTGAAGCCCAGATAGCAGGCGTTGGGAAAGATCTTCCGCATCCGGGAATGCAGCCGGCCGTACTGTCCGCGATGGCTCTCGTCGACCAGCAGGAAGACGTCCTCCGACGGGTCGGAGAAGTCGCGGACGTTCAGGGCGGTGTCGAACTTGTTGATGAGGGTGGTGACGACGGCCCGCTTCTCGGTTGCGACGAGATCGAGCAGGTTTCGGCCTGTGGTCGCGCGCTTGGGCTCCAGGCCGCACGCCTTGAAAGTGCCCTCTAGCTGTTCGTCCAAGTCGATCCGGTCGGTCACCAGGACGATGCGAGGATCGGGGATCAACGGTTCGAGGCCGAGCGCGCGCGCCAGCATGACCATCGTCAGCGACTTGCCCGAGCCCTGGGTGTGCCAGATCACGCCGCCACGGCGGCGCCCTTCCTCGTCGCGTTCGCCTGTCACGCGGCGAAGAATCTTGCGGACAGCGAAGAACTGCTGGTAGCGTGCGATCTTCTTCTCGCCGGCGTCGAACAGGGTGAAACGGCGGGCCAGATCGAGCAGACGCTCCGGGCGGGCGAGCGCCCACAACACGCGGTCCTGTTCGGTGACGAGCCTGTCGCCCTGTCCGAACCGAGCGTCGTAGGCGGCACGGTCCTCGCGAAAGCCGTCGGCGAAGGTCTGCCGGTTCTGGTCGGCATCGAGAGGCGCGTTGATCGCGGCCAGGACGTCGGCCTCGCGATCCTCAAGCTCGGCCCACTTCGACCAGAAGGAGGCGGCAGTGCCGACGGTGCCGTATCGCACGTCATTCTTGTTGGTCGCGACGAGGAGCTGAACCGTGCGGAAGAGACCGGGAATTTCCCCGTCCTGCTGGTTGCGGATGTGCTGAGAAACCGCCTGCTCCACCCCTGTCGACGGGCCCTTGCACTCGATCACGGCGAAGGGAATGCCGTTCACGAACAGCACAAGGTCCGGGCGCCGCGTATCCGTCGTGTGCTCGCGCTCGACATCGAACTCGGCGCAGACATGGAACACGTTCGCCGACGGATCTGCCCAGTCGACGAACTTGACCTGGAACGCCCGGGTGAGCCCGTCCACGGTCTGCTCCACCGCCGTGCCCAGGAGCAGCAGGTCCGTCAGTTCCTCGTTGATACGAAGCAGGCCGGACGGGCGCGGCCGCTTCAGCCGCTCGATCGCTTCGGCAAGCCCGTTCTCGGTAAATGGGTACGACTGGCCGCGGATCTCCACCCGGTTGATGCGCGCAAGACTCTCCTTCAGGATGCCGTCGAGGCAGACGTTGGCGCGCTTGCCGCCTCGCTCGCGCTCTGCCTCCTCGCGTGTGAGCAGCCGCCAGCGGGGCCGCATCTTCTGAAGGAGATGCAGCGCCGGAAGCTGCGAGAGATGTTTCTCGGTGTCCTGGACGCGGGGGAACGGCGCTTTGCTCATCGGCCGGCTCCCTTTCGGCGTAGGCCCGCTAGCTCGCGGCCTTGTCCGAGGAAACCATAAATTGTATCAAATGTTTGGGTAGATCGGCGACGCAACATAATCCAGCTACCGAGCCGGGAGGGGGCATCTGGCCCATCAAGAAATCCTTGACATTTGGGCGCTAAGCTCACAGGTATGTCCACGAGTTCACTGCCTATCGGCTTTGAACCAATCGAGGCTTCGGGCGCTGAGCCAGCATGGCGAATCAGCGCCCAAATTTTTTCAGCGCAGCGCATTGAGGCAGTTCTCCCTTGTCCAGAGGGGCGAGGTGCGGATCTTGGCCACGCTGTTGTCCGCCTGATAGCAGGTGATGAAGTTCGCCCTGAGCGCTCCGCCTCGGTTCAGGCCCAATCCCAGGACAACCACGAAATCCTCAAAGAGGAGATCAACCCTCCGTGCCGGGTCGTAGCTGCGCGTCCTGGCCACCCATCCCTGGTAGCGGATGGCCGCCGGGTCGGTCAGCGTCGCTTCGATCCAGTTCATGCGCTCCGCCCGCACCCACGAGAAGGCGTTCTTGGCGCCATCGCGATTTGTGCTTTCGTAGAAGGCGTGGCCGAACTTCTCCTGCTGGAAGAAAACACGAATGCCGTCATGCGTTTCGATCACCCCACGGCAGTAGGTGTCCACGAAATGCTGCCGATAGGCGGCCACGTCGGGCAGCTGGAGAAGAGGCGGCAGCGGCATCACCAGCCTCCGCCTAGACGGATCTTGAAAACGTTGAACTTCTCTTCCGTCCTCGATGTCGGCCCGATGTGCCTGCGGTTAAGCCGCTCCTCCAGTCTCCGGACGACGGCCTCCTTGGCGGTACCCGCCCCGAGAGTCTCGTTGATGCGACTGGAGGCGGCGCCGAGCAGCACGTCGCACAGCTGAAGCAGAGCGACTTCGGGCGATGGCAGCGACTGGATGTCGGCGATCGTGGCGGAGAGGTTGGAATAGTGCAGGCAGCGCTGGAGGTCGTGCAGCCGCTTGCGATCCCGGTTGGTCTTCAGGTCGCAAAAGATGAGGTACTCGTTGAAGTCCAGGATCCAGTGGTGCAGGAGCTGGTAGTAGAACTTGTAGAAGCCCAACTCGCCGTCGTTCTGATGCAGCGCGAGGTTCACCTGCTCGCGATCGACAGCGATGCAGCGAAAACGCATGTTCATGCCGAAGGACATGAAGACGTCGACCAGTTCCTCATAGAAGGCCTGCTTCGACGGGGAGATCTTCGTCCACTTCATCTCGCCCCAGACGGCATGGCGCACCCGCAGCTCGGCGACCCTGGCTTTGGTCTCCTCGCGCATCTCGGCCGGCAGCCAGAGGCTGCCGATCATCAGGTATCGGGCGCGCGGGCGCTGAGAGGTGAAGAGGTCCGGAAGGGCCTCGTCGCAGTAGACCTCGAACTTCATGGCGCTGCCTCCGCCTGTGGCACCCGGAGGCGCCCCGTCAGCAGCTCGGTCGCGAGCGCGTCGCGCTGCTTGGCGAGCGCGGCCCGTTCGGCCTCGAGGGCGGCGATTTCCCGCTCGGCGTCGTCGAGCACTTCGATGATGGCCCGCTGCTCATCGAGCGGCGGCAGGTGAAATTCGAACTCGGCGAGGCTCGCATAGTAGATGCGGACGCGGACGCTGCCGTTTCCGGCGATTGTCATGAAGTCGGCCCATGCCTTGGTCCGACGCAGATGGTTGAGGAAGCGCGGGTGCAGCTTGTCTTCCTTACAAGCGAACACGACATAGTCGGGGCTTACGATGACATCGTGCTCGTGCTCCGACATGGCGATCGAGCCGATGTTGATGCGCATCGGGTTATAGGCGAAGCCGTTGGGTGGCAGGACCAGATACCGGTTAATGTCCTCCGCGACGACGTGCTCCCTCATGGGCACGATGCCCTCGGCCTTGGTCACGCCCATGACGAGATCGCGGTCGAAACGGGCGCCGTTGCGGTCGGTAAGCTGCCTAGTCACCTCAGAGAGCGCGATCATCGGCCAGAGGGCGTTTCGGCCACGAAGACGGTGAACGCCGTGGGTGAGGCGCTCGCGGATTCGCCGCTGACGGCGACGGTTGGCGGCATGAGCCGGAGCGCGGCGAGGCACGCCGGCTCGTCTGCCGGTCGGGCAACCCTTTCGGTCTCCCGGCCAAGGATCGGAGCGGCCGCCTGGACATCACCGAGCCGCCGGACCTCGGCGCCCTCCTCGCCAAGATCAACGCCACCCCGAAAGGATGACCCCATGAGCTTCGACATGAACGATGCCGAGCCGCAGAAGACCAGCGAGCTCATTCCAGACGGCACGTTTGCCAAGGTGACGATGACGATCCGCCCGGGCGGAATCGACGGCGAGTCCGAGATCGACCGGGCGCTGCTCAAGGGGTCGAAGGATCCCTCGAGCGATGTCCGAATGATCGACGCCGAGTTCACCGTCACGGAGGGGCGGCATGCGCGGCGGAAGTTCTGGCAAAACTTCACCGTCGCGGGAGGCAAGGTCGACGAACACGGCATGTCGATCGGCTGGAAGATCTCGAAGGGGACCTTCCGGGCGATGATCGACAGCGCCCTGGGGCTCGATCCCAACGACATGAGCGACGCGGCCAAGGAGAAGCGCATCCTCCGCGGTCTCGCCGATCTCGGCGGCATCACCTTCATCGCCAAGATCAAGGTCGAGACAAAGGAGGAGTACCCCGACGCCAACAAGCTCGATCGTGTCGTTCTCCCAAACGAGCCGGAATGGAAAAAGGTCATGGCCGGTGAGGACGTGCCGGCCAGCCCGAGCAGGGCCCGCCCGACCGCCAAGACCTCGGCTTCAAAGCCTGCCTGGGCGGGAAAGACGCCAGCGGAGGCACAGCCGGCGTCAGCTGCCAATACCTGGTCCGCGCCGGCGAGCAACGCGGCTCCGCCTCCGGCAAAAGCGCCGGGTCCCGCCTGGCTCAACACCTGACCGCCGTGACCGACGACGAATGGCAGGCACACACCACGCGTGAGGCGGCGAAGGCGATCGGCCGATGGCTCGAAGGAAGAGGACGGCTCCACCAGCCAATCCGCTCTTTGACCATGCCGGAACTCGAGGCAATGGCCGCGACCGCCATCGCCCGCTTCGTGGTGCTGGGCGCCGAACGGATCCGGGACGAGCCGGAGGTGGCGGCCGATCTCATGTGGCTCTTGGCTGGCTAGACCCATGCGCGCTCTGCCGCCGCCAGGACCGCGGGTTCCTCTACTGCCATCAGCTCCAGCGGGACCGCTTCCCCGACTATCGGTTCTGCTCGCGGACCTGCCTCGACCTCGGAATGGCCCTCGCCATGGAGAACGACGGCGTGATCGACAAGACGGACATGGAGACCCAGGCAATCAAGGAGGCGCGACGCTTCCTGGCCGAGACGCTGACCGAACTGGGCCTCATGACATCCTTCCATGACCGGAGCGCCGCCGAGATCGACCGCATCATCGAGGCCTGCATCGATGGCTTCCAGGATGCGATGCGGCGCCAGGCAGCGGCGGTCCGCGAAGCGCACGACAATGATCTCAACGACCCTTTGCCTTTCTAGGGATGAAGCTAGCGATGCCAATCGGAGAAATCTGGAGGGACATACCCTCGCTGCCCGGTGTTCTCGCCAGCAGCGAGGGTCGCATCATGATGGTCCCATATCGCGGACCGATGCCGCGTGGTGGGCAGCGACCCTACGGTGGAACACCGACGTTTGGCGTTTGGAACAAGGCCGATTGCCGCTTCATCATCTCGACTGATGGTCGGACGTACAAGGTCGCTCGGCTGGTGGCAGAGGCGTTCCACGGTAGCCCACCGTTCGAGGGTGCCGTGGTCATGCACCTCGATGAGAATTCAGCCAACAACCGGGCCGACAATCTCCGCTGGGGCACCCAGCGTGAGAATCTCAACGCACCAGGGTTCCTCGAGTATTGCCGCTCGCGAACGGGGGACCGAAGTCCCTCTGCCAAGTCGAGGGCGAGATCGCGTCCATGATTCTCGACCTCAATCACGGATCCGGCTTCGTCTACGGCAGCACCCGCGAGCGCGGCATGTCGGACCGGATAAATGGTCTGATCGATGTCGCCCTGGTCGATCGGCAGCGTCAGCAGACGCCACGCGACTACCTCGGTGGCAGCCGGATCGGCGACGCTCGCCGCCAAGGTCGTCCGCGGGCGGCGGATGAAGAAGACGCTGAAGATCGTTGCCGGCGTGCCGGTGCGGCTCGCGCATGCCGGGTCGTCGGCGGCACTCAAGTCGAGCCCGGCGGCCCTGGCTCTGGTCGACGAGTATGACGAGATGCTGGCGAACGTGAAGGGCCAGGGCGATCCGCTCGGCCTGGTCGAAGCGCGTGGCGAGACCTATGCCGACTTCGTCACCGCGATTACCTCGACGCCGTCGCGGGGGCTGATCGAGACGGAACTGGATGCGCAGAGCAGTCTGACCTTCTGGAAGGTGGGCGATCCGGAGGCGGTCGAGAGCGCCATCTGGCGGCTGTGGCAATCGGGGACGCGGCATCACTTCTGCTGGCCCTGCCTCCATTGCGACCGGTACTTTGTGCCGCGTTTCGAGCAGATGCGCTGGCCGGAGAATGCCACGCCGGCGGAAGCCGCACGATCAACCTATCTCGCCTGTCCGCATTGCGGTGGGCTTCACGAGGACGATGACAAGGCGGAGATGAACGCCCGCGGCCTCTATGTCGGGCCGGGACAGTGGGTCGAGGACGGCCGCGTGCTGGGTCAGCCGGCCGAGAATGCCGTGATCAGCTTCTGGGCGAGCGGGCTGGCGAGCCCCTTCGTCACCTGGGGAACGCGGGTCGAGCGTTACGTCCGGGCCCTTGCCTCCGGCGACCCGGATCAGCTGCAGACGGCGCTCAATGCCGGGTTCGGCGAATGCTACACGCCGGCTTCGGGCCGCGACGCGCTCGACTACCGGGAGATCTTTCAGAGGCGGCAGCCATACCGGATGAAGGAGCTGCCCGACGGCGTGCTCCGGCTCGGCATGGCGGTCGATGTCCAGAAGCTGTCGCTGTTCTACACCATCCGCGGCTTCGGCTCGCGCGGAACGTCGTGGCTCATCGATCGTGGCCAGCTATTCGGGCCGACCGACGACGACGAGGTCTGGAACGCACTCGCCGACCTGATGCTGATGCCGGTTGGCGGTATGCAGATCGAGCGGGTGTTCATCGATTCAGGCTTCCGGCCGAACAAGTCGGACGCTGGCGACGAGCACAAGGTCTATGAGTTCACGCGTCGCTATGCGTGGCTGGTATCACCGACCAAGGGGCGGGCCACCATGTCGCCGCCCTATCGGGTGTCCAAGATCGAGGTGACGCCGAAGGGCAAGCGGGCGTCCTACTCGATCAACCTCGTCTGGCTCTCGACCGACTTCTTCAAGTCGCTGCTGGTCTCAAGGATCCGTACGCCGATGGATCAGCCGGGCAGCTTCATCGTCCCCGACGACATCGATGAGGACTACTGTAAGCAGCTGGTCTCGGAGGTCCGTGTCGTTGACTCCGCTACCGGCAAGCCGCAGTGGGTCCAGCGGTCGCGCCAGAACCACTTTCTCGACTGCGAGGCGCTGGCCATGGCGATCGGCTACTCGCTTAACGTCCAGCGCATCCCGGAAGGTGTCGCAAGGCGAGGTGATGACCCAGCCGCAGCGGCCATCGATCGCGACAACGATGAACCGATAGTCAATTCGACGCCCAGAGCGATAGCCAGCCCCAGCCTGAGGACTCGGTTCGCTGGTTTGTCGTCGCGATTGAACAGGTGACATCGTGGGAATGGTCGCCAAGATCCGGGACTGGCTCGCGCCAGCTCGGGGGCGGAGCAGCGCGCCGCCGGTGATCCGCGCCGACTTCATGCGTGGCAATCGCGGTGTCGTCTTTGGCGGCTGGCGGCCGGCGCTGCGGGATGCCTCCGACGATGTCGGCGCTTCCTGGGATCTTGCGGCCGCGCGCACCGTCGACCTCATCCAAAACTCGGGCTGGATCGCGGGCGCGCTCGATCAGGCTGTCGCCAACACGGTCGGCACCGGGCTTCGCCTGAAGGCAATGCCGGAGAATGACGTTTTCGGCATGTCGAACGACGAGGCGGAACACTGGGCGCAGTTCGTCGAACAACGCTGGGGTCTCTGGGCGGAGCGCCCCTACGAATGCGACATCGAGGGACGGCGCAGCTTCGGCCTGATGCAGGCGGCCGCGTTTCGCGCCTGGTTCGCCACCGGCGAGATCTGGGCGGAGCTGCCGTGGCGAGAGCGCGCCGGCGGCCGCTATGGCACCAAGGTGCGGCTCCTCCCGTCACACCGGGTCCCGCGGCGCGACGACAGCCTCCGCCGGATCGTCCAGGGCGTACGGATGGACACGGACGGCATGCCGGTCGGCTATCTCGCGAGCCGCAAGGATCCGGTGCTGGGCACGGTTGAAGTGGAGGTCGCCGCTAGGGACACTCTTGGGCGGACGCGCGTCATCCACGTCTTCGACGGCATGCCCGGCCAGGTGCGCGGGATCAGCCCGCTGACACCGGCGCTGCAGGTCGCGCGGCAGTTCGACCAGCTGTCGGACGCGACGCTCACGGCAGCGATCCTGCAGACGGTGTTTGCGGCGTCGATCACCTCGGAGGAGCCGACCGAGGAGGTACTGAACGGGCTGCTGACGCCGCAGGAACAGGCCCGGCTTGCTGCCACCGGCGTGTCGCCGTGGGACGCCTACATCCAGGCGCAGTCAGGCTGGTACGATACCGCCACGATCAATCTCGGCATCAACGGCCGGATCGTCCATCTCTTTCCGGGTCAGAAGCTCGAACTCCATCGGGCGCAGCACCCGCATTCGGACTACCGCGACTTCGCCGCCCATCTCCTGCGTGAGCTGGCGCGCTGCATGGGTCTCACCTACGAGAGCGCCACTGCCGACTACACCAACGCGACCTATTCCAGTGTTCGCATGGCGACCGGCGAGATCTTCCAGATCACGCTCTACCGCCGCGCCCATGTCATCGCCCCTTTCTGCAACGCGGTCTACGAGGCATGGCTCGAGGAGGAGATCGCCCGCGGCGGCATCCCCTTCCCGGGAGGCCTCGCCGGCTTCCTCGCCAATCGGGGAGCGGCCTCGCGCGCCATATGGCGGGGTGCGCCAAAGCCGCAGGCCGACGATCTCAAGACCGCCAAGGCGCACGAGATCTGGTGTCGCCTCGGCGTCATGACCGACGCGTCGATCGCCGAGGACCTCGGCTACGACATCGAGGATGTCTACGCCCAGCGCGCCCGCGAGAAGGCGATGCGCGAAGCCTACGGGCTGCCGGATGCCCAGCACCAGGGCATCACGACGGCACTTGGTGAAGAGCCGGCGGACAAGACCGATACAGCGGACCAGGACACGTCAACATGACGGCGGCCGACACCGATTACGCGGATCCTTGCGCCGTGCTGCCGAGGATTCGCGAGGCCTATTACGCGCTGCTCGAAGGTCGCCGGGCGGAACTGGTCGAGTTCGATGCCGGCAACGGCGTCCGCCGTCGGGTCCAATACGGGCAGGGCGACATCCCGGCACTCAGGGCTGAGCTGAACCGGCTCGAAGGGTTGTGCGCCAGCCGGTCCGGCGCGCAGCGCCGCTTCGGACTTCGCGCGGGAGGGTTCTGATGGCGGGACAACTCCATCACCTCGCGGATCGGCTGCTCAATACGCCGCTGCTCATTCATCCTGCCAAGGCGGAGGTTCTCCTTGCGGTCCTTTCTGGCAGGATCGGCGTGGATGGTGATCTCGACATCGGACCGGGAATCGGTGCCACTCGCTTCGTCGGCTCGGCACGAAGGGAGAGCGGCCGATCTGCGCTGACGCGAGCCACCAACGGCGTCGCGATCGTGCCGATCCTCGACACCTTGGTGAACCGCGGCGCCTGGCTCGACAGCCGCTCGGGCCTGACGAGCTACGAGGGCATCGGCGCTCAGATCCGCGACGCTGCGTCAGATCCTGAGGTTCACGCGATCGTCCTTGACATCTCCTCGCCCGGTGGCGAGGCAGCGGGCATGTCCGGGGTTGCCGACCTGATCCGAGCCGTTCGCCAGACCAAGCCCGTCGTCGCCTTCGTCAACGACATGGCGGCGTCGGCCGCCTACGGGATCGCCAGCGCCGCCGAAGAGATCATTGTGTCGCCGACTTCGATTCTCGGCTCGATCGGTGTTGTGATGATTCATGCGGACCGGAGCGGAGAGCTGGCGGCGCAAGGGATCAGGCCCACGCTCATATTCGCCGGCACCCACAAGGTGGATGGGAATCCGTTCGAGCCGTTGTCGGACGCTGTCCGTTCCGACCTCCAAGCCAGTGTCGATGCCCACTATGACCAGTTCGTCAGCCTCGTCGCGGCGGGCCGCGGTGATCGGCTCACCAGGGACGCCGCACGGGCGACGGAGGCCCGGACCTTCATCGGAGGCGACTCGGTCGCCCGCGGTCTCGCCGATCGCATGGCGAGCTTCGACGAGGCTCTCACCGGGCTGTCCCGGCAACAATCCGTCGGCCGCGCAAATCGCACAGGAGGAAATCACATGAGCAGTGAAACTGCGTCGGCGGCTGATGGCACCAGCATCTCGGTCGCCGACCGGGACGCGGCAGTCAGCGCCGCCCGGACGGAGGAACGCGCGCGAGTCCGCGGTATCGTCACCTCAGACGCCGCCGAGGGACGGATGGCCCAGGCGCTGGTCCTTGCCACCCAGACCAGTCTCACCGTCGCGGAGGCCGAGAAGCTGCTTGCCGCCTCACCGAAGGAGGCTGGGATCGACGCGCTCGCCGCCCGTGCCTCGGGTGGTCCGGAGATCGGCAGCTCTCGTGATCCTGCCCCAGCGGATGCTGCCGCGGAGCGCGCGGTCGCCGGCTGGAAGAAGGCGATCGCCGTCGCCAACCAGCGCTTCCATACCGCCTGACGCCCTCGGCCTAACCGGAGAATCCGACATGACCGTCCTGCTTGAGGCCCGGCACCCGGGCGAGTTCCTGATGACCGAGGCGAACGGCCAGCGTTCGCGCGAGACCATCACCATCGCGAGCGGCGCCGGAATCATTGCCCCGGGCACAGTGCTCGGGAAAGTCACGGCGTCCGGCAAGTATGTCGCCAGCGCCGTCGGCGCTTCCGACGGAAGTCAGAACCCGACCGCCATCCCCATCTACGGCGCGGACGCCACCAGCGCCGACGTGGACGTTGCGGCGATCGTTCGCGATGCGGAGGTCAATGGCCACTGCCTCGTCTACCACGCCGATCGCGACCAGCCGGCCGAGAAGGCCGCCGCCAACGTCGCCCTGGCCGCCCTCGGCATCATCGTCCGCTGACCACCTCGTCTCACGGCGCGCCCCGCGAAAGGACCCTCCATGACCATCCTCAACATCTTCGCGCAGGATGCCTTCAGCGTCATGCGCCTCACCGACGCGCTTCGGGAGATCAAGTACACGCCGTCCCGCATCGGCCAGATGGGTCTGTTCCAGACCACCAGCATCGATACGCTCGATATCGCCATCGAGAAGGACAAGGAGCAGAACCGGATGCTGGTCTCGGCCAGCCCCCGCGGCGGGCCCGGCCAGACCTTCGACAAGTCCAAGCGGGCGATGCGGCTCCTCAAGATCCCGCACTTCCAGGTCGACGATGCGATCTACGCCGACGAAGTCCAGCAGGTCCGCGCCTTCGGCCAGGAGATCGCGGTCGAGCGGCTCCAGGCCAAGATCGCCGATCGCGCGGCAGAGGCCTCGCAGTTCTTCGCCCTCACCGAGGAATATCACCGCCTCAACATCTTAAAGACCGGCCAGCTCCTCGACGCTGACGGCTCGGTCCTCTTCGACTACTTCACCGAGTTCGGCGAGAGCCAGCAGGCGGAGGTCGACTTCGACCTCGACAACGCCAACCCGGGCGAAGGTGCGCTTCGGAAAAAGTGCGCCGCCGTTGTTCGCCAGATGGCGGGCATTCTCGATGGACTGCCCTATACCGGCATCCTGTCCTTCTGCGGCGATGCCTTCTTCGACGATCTGATCGCTCACCAGGAGGTCCGCGAGACCTACAAGGGCTACGCCGAGGCGGCGAACCTCCGCGCGGCCTACATCAATGCCGGGTCCTCCGGCATCTACGGGACCTTCGACTTCGGCGGCATCACCTGGGCCAACTACCGCGGCGGCCAGAACGTCGGCATCGACACCAACAAGTGCCACCTCTACCCGATCGGCGTGCCCGGGCTCTTCCGGACGGTGTACGGACCGGCCGACTACATCGAGACCGTCAACACACCCGGCCAGCGTCTCTATGCCAAGCAGTGGGAGATGCAGAACGGCAAGGGGGTGAACCTCGAGTTCCAGATGAACGCGCTCCACTACTGCACCCGGCCGCGCGTTCTCATCCCCGGCAAACGCACCTGATCGGGTGTCCCAGTGACCACGCCGTTTGACGCTCTCGATCGCGCTGCGTCCTACGCGGTGGTGACGGCGTATGCCGAGCAGGCCGTCCTTCGACCGCGGACGTCCGAACAGTATGTCGAGCGCGGTCCCGACGCCGACCGGAACGGCGCGATCGTTTGGGGTGTCTTCTCGGCGCGGCCGACGAGCTTCGATCTTCACGGTCAGGCGCGCGGTTCCGAGTTGGACGGCACGACACGGGTGAACGCGGCGCGGTCGGAGTTCTGGATCGCACGCGAGCAGGCCGACGCGCTGCCCTTCCGGCCGGCCAAAGGCGATCTCCTCAGTCTCCCCGGCCGCCCCGGATCGCCCACCTATGCCATCTCGGCGATCCAGCCGTCCAACATGGGTGATATGGGCTTCCTGCTCGTTCGCGAGGATCGGCCGGAATGAGTCTGTCACGGCTTGCGATGCGGATTGCGGCAGCCCGAGCCCTCAAGGGCGCGACCTTTGCCGAGGCCCGGGTCTTCGACAGCGCGATCGATCCGATCGACCAGACCATCGCCGAGGCCCGGGCGCCGGTGCTGATCGTGACCACCGACGACCACGAGATCGACACGGTCGGACGCGACCTCATGCACGGCGACACGCGGTGCGAACTGGTGATCGAGGCGGCGATTGCATCCAGGGTCGAGGTGAGCGGCGACGTCAGCCTCTCCATTCCACACACCGATGAGGGCATGGAGATCGTGCTCGACCTCATCGAGCATCAGGTGATGGCGGCACTGACCCGGGAGCGGACGGCCTGGTCCCGGGTGTGGATGAAGCTCGTGCCCCGCATCCACAAGCGCTCCTCGCGTCGCGGCGCCTCCGTGGAGCATGGCGTCCGCTTCGCCGCGCGGCAGATCGTTCTCAGCTGCGATCTCATCGAGGCTCCAACCGACGGCGCGCCGGTTGTGCCGGGCTCGACCTGGGAGGACGTGCTCGCCGTGATGTCGGAGGACATGGCGCTGTCGCCGATCGCGGATCTGCTCCGCGTGACGATTGAGGGTCAGCCGCTTGCCGATTGGCGCCGCGCTGCGAATGCCCTTGGCATCCATCTGGCAACGGCGGACGCTATTGGGATCGGGCTGATCCATGATCTCGCGGGCGATCCCGAAGCCCTCGAAGAGATCAGGATCACGGGTGGGCCGTCCGATCTGGCCCTCTCGAACGCTGGCGTCTGAGGGGTCGATGCGCGAAATCGTCGAACTCGCCGCCCGCATTGCCGAACTCGAGCGCCGCTTCTCAGGCATGATGCGCCATGGAACGGTCGAAGAGGTCGATCCGGGCAAGCATCGGATCCGGTTGAAGTTCGGCACGGATGTCGAAGGCAAACCGTTCCTGTCGCCGTGGATTCCCTACGCCCAGATGGCCGGCGCCCTGCGGGTCCACATCCCGCCATCTGTCGGTCAACAGTTCACGTTGATGGCACCCGCGGGCGATTGGCAGCAGGCTGTGGCACTGCCCTTCACCTGGTCGAACCAGAACCCGTCGCCCTCAAACGCCGGCGACGAGAACGTCCTTACCTTCGGCGACGTTCGTGTGACCCTGAACGACGGCCGCCTCGAAATCAGAGCCGCCGGGGTCACCCTTGAACTCACCGGCGACGGCCTTGCCATCATCGGCGGTGAGATCAAGCACGACGGCAGGAACATCGGCGCGACCCACACACATGGCGGCGTTACATTGGGTACCGCCGAGACGGAGGCGCCGGCATACTAGCTCGATGGGCTCCCAAGTCCTTTGTCCTGGATGCCACCCCGTACAGACCATTGTCTTTCCGCAACCGCGAGTCCGGCTTCCACCGGAGGTCAGTGCACGGTGTTCGACGGGTTGTCTTCTGGCTGAATCAATCTCGCCAGCCCAACTTCCTGGACACCGAGCGTGAACACGTCCCAGGCCGCCTGATCGATCGGGAAGACGTCTTCCCAAACAGTCGAGTTGCCACCCTCATCGACCAGTTCGAGCGACCAGCCTTCGGACGTCTCGAGTTTGTAGATCGCGACTGACACCGTTATCCCGTCTGCCGTGAACATCTGCGATAGCGGCGACATGATGATCTTCGGATCGTCGTCCGTCATTGCCAAGCCTTCCTCTGTCCGTCGTCAGAGTTCGTTGAGACAGCGCGGCCGCTTCACGTAGAGGAGGCTCTGGCTCGTCTGTTTGCAGATGCTATGCGCCCTGCCACCGATACGGCAATAGTCGGACCGCTCTGTCACAGGTCGATGCTTGCGCCGTATCGACCTTCGGGGTCCAGGGAGGCAGCTAGGGAGCCCGGCGCTCTTGGCTCTTCAGAGACAGAAGATAAGCGACCACATCGCGCTTCTCGTCGTCGAAGAGGCGGTAGATCGTCATCGGGAAGTGGTCCTCTTCCAGGAACCGGACGAAGTAGGCCTCGTCGCGGCCGGGACGTTCGACGATCTCCTCATATGGCGGCGCCATATCCGGATTGGGCGGGTCGGCTGCGCGGAGGTGGCACAGGCGGCACCACTGATCCACGACTTTCTCGCCACGCGCCGCAGCGTCATCGGCCTTGGTCGGATACGCCCAACATAGCGCGGCGATTGCGATGGCCGCCAGGTGCAAGGTCTTCATCAGGTTCGCCGTTCTCCCGGTTCCGGAAATGGTCGGGGCTCGGCCCGAGCATAGTCACGCGCGCCAAACTCGGCACCACAAACCGGAGCCTCCCATGCCCCGCTATGCCATCACAGAGAAGGCGGGCCGCTTCGTCGCGGCCAATCGCAACACCGGCGTCGGCACGGTGCTCGAGCTGACCGAGAAGCAGGCCGAGCACGAGCTTCGCCTCGGCTCCCTCGTTGCGCTCGACACATCGCCTGAGCTATCCGATCCGTCTACGGCGATGCCGGCGGATGCCTCCTCACAGGAAGAGCCCTCTGCGGCCGCTGGCCCCGCCGCCGAAGCGACCCGCAAGGGGCGCCGCGGCAAGCCGTAAGCCACATCATCCATGCCGATCAATCTTCGTGATCCCTCAGTCGGGATCGATGGGGCGACGGGGAGCATCGTCACCGGCTGGGAACACGTGATCCAGTCGCTCCGCGACATCTTCGATACCCGCTTCGGATCGCGGATCATGCGCGAGTGGTACGGCTCTTTCGTGCCCAATCTGCTCGGCCGGCTGATCACGCCAAACGAGGTCACCCCGTACTTCGCGGCGATCACCTCGGCGATCGAGCAGTGGGAGCCGCGCTTTCGCGTTACCCGGATCGAGGTGGTGAAGGTGACCCGCGACGGGCAGCTGCACGTCTTCCTCGAAGGCGAGTATCGACCGCGGGCGATCCTCGGTGACTTCACGGTCGAGGGTGCGCGCCGGCTCGATGCCTACGCCAACCCGGACGGACTGCTGATCGAGGAGAGGCTGACGTCATGAGCCGGTTCTCCGCGATCGATTTGTCTGCGCTCACGCCGCCCGACATCATCGAGACCCTCGACTACGAGGCGATCGTCAAGGACATGCGCGACGATCTCGTCGCCCGGTTTCCGTTGATCGCCGGCGTCATCGATCTCGAAACCGAGCCGGCGCGGAAACTGATCGAGGCCTTTGCCTATCGAGAGTTCCGGCTTCGGGCGCGGATCAACGACGGCGCGCGGGCCGTGCTGCTCGCCTCATCGTTCGGCACGAACCTCGACCATCTCGCCGCTCTGTTCGGCACCACGCGGCAGGAGGGCGAGGACGATGATCGGCTGAGGCGGCGGGTCCAGCTGGCCCCCGAGGCGTTCTCGGTGGCCGGGCCCGAGGGCGCCTACCAGTACCACGTCCTCACGGTCGCGCCGTGGGCACGCGACGTCTCGGCCATCATGACCCACCCTGGCGTGGTGCGGGTGACCGTGCTCCGCTCCGGAACTGATCCGGTCCCCACCGAGGCCGAACGCGAGACGATTCGCGTTCACCTCCGGGACGAGGCGATCCGGCCATTGACCGATGTCGTCCAGGTCCTGCCGCCGACGGTTCGCTCCGTGACGATTGAAGCTCGGCTCACCCTCTATCCCGGGCCGGATGCCGGCGTTGTCCAAAGCCGCGCTACGGCCGCACTCGGAGACTGGCTCGAAAGGAACCGCATGCTCGGGATGAACCTCCCGCGCTCGGCAATCTTCGCGCGGCTTCATCGGGAGGGTGTGCATTCGGTCGAGCTGGTCTCGCCGGCGGAAGACATCCTCCTCGACGAAACGGAGGTCTACGCGATCGCCGGCATGACCATCACCACCGCCTCGACGCGGGACGCTTGATCCGATGGCCCGGGACGTCCTACTCCCGCCGAACCGGACATCGTTTGAGACGGCCGCGGACTTGACCGGCGCCCGGATCGACGAGTTGCCTGTCGATCTGCCGAAGCTGGTTCGTCCCTACGAGATCCCGGCGCCCCACCTCCCGTGGCTCGCTTGGGCGCTGTCGGTGGATCTGTGGGACTCGACTTGGCCGGAGGACAAGCGGCGGCTTCTCACGGCGCGCGCTCTGCCGATGCACGCCCGGAAGGGCACTACGGCATCGATCGCCGAGCACGTCCGGATCATGGGAGCGGAGCCGCGTCGCTTCATCGTGCCGCCGGCGAAGACGTTCATGGTGCCGTCGTTCACGCCGGAGGAGCGGGCGGCCTATCTCGCACGGTTTCCACAGCTCCGGGTCTATCCCTACGTCGCACGGGGGACCTACCGGTTCGCTCATTTCACCAGCAAGGCGTTCGGGCGGGAGAAGGCCTATCTCGGCGCCTCCATGGTCAAGGACGTCGGCGCTTGGTCGCGGTTCGTCAGGACGGCCAAGCTGTTGGACCGCGGTGTCGAGACGACGCTGACCATCCGGACGGCCTCTGCTGAAGCCGTCGGTCGCGTCGATGCTGTAGCCTACGATGAAGTGGTCCTAGCGCGTAAGCCGACGGCCGCAGTGCACCTCAACGCACCGCCGAAGGTCAGGGCGTTCCTCGTCGACGATTTCGGCGTCCGCCAGCGCATCATTCGGATCCCGCGCGACGCCAGCTACGATTTCCGGCTCGGGCGAGAGACCTACACCACCACTTGGCCCAATGCGGAGTTGATCGATGTCCGGCCAGAAGCGGTTGCCGAGGCCCATGCCGGGCAGCCAACCGCCCTCTACGCCACGGGACGCCAGTTCATCGCGGGTCACTGCCTGCCGCCGACCATTGCCTGGCAGTACCTCTACGAGCGCTGGCACATCCACGATCCAGACCGGGTCCCGGACGAGCGAAAACGCGCGACGCATCTCGGGTTCACCCGCCTCGGCATGCCGCCCTATCACGCCGAGGTCCAGACGCGGATCATCGGCCGCCGGCCGCCGCGCACGGCCGGCCTCTTCGTCGACGGCCACCTGGTCGCGGGCAACCGGAAGCCCATTGCCGACGTCCGCGAGGCGATCCGAGTCGCGAAGTCGCTACGCGATCGGATCCTGATCGACACCCGCACCTGGCGTTCTCCCCGCGCCGGCGACCGCCTTCCTGTCGGTAGCTCAATGCTCGGCCAGCTCATCGAGGTCTGAATCCAATGGAAAGCACGGTTCTCTTCCGCGACCGGCAGGAGCTCCAGTCCGCGGACCTCAACAATGCGCAAGACTTTGCGCGCGCCTCCCTCGACCATGTGGTCAGGGACGCGATCGAGGTTGGCAAGGGCTACGTCGGCTTCTTCGCCACCAAGACCGCCGCCACCGAAGTAACGCTGAGCACCGGGCGCCTATACGCCGGCGGCGCTGTGTTCGCCCGGAACGATGATGTCTTGGTCGACCTCTTCAACGCCCTGCCGCTGGTCACCCGGAAGCGGATAGCGCTCGTGGCCTTCGGGCAATCAGTCGACACCGATGTGCAGCCACGCGACTTCCTGATCGACGCCCAGCTCGGCACCACAGAGCCGCAGTCGGTCGCCATGGAGAGCCATCGGCGCTGCGAGGTGTCGAGCGTCGCGGGCACCGAAAGCCCCGATCCGTCCTATCCGGCGACGGACGCGAACGTCACCGTCATCGCCTATGTTCTCCTCGACACCACCGGCATCGTCGCGATCGAGCAGTGGGCGGCGACGCAGTTGCCTAACCTCCGGCTCGTCGCCAATCGTGTGACCGCGCTCGAGCAGTGGCGCGGCCAGATCAGCGGCCAGGTCGACACACTCCGGACCGATCTGTCGGCGCTTGCCGACCGCATGCTTGCCTTCGCCCTCAAGAACGAGGTTGTCGACCTCACCCAGCAGCTCGAGGACCTTCGCAACAAGGTCTACGAACCCGGTGCCTATATCTACTACGGCACCGACCACTTCCTGACCGACGAGGGCTCGAACCCGGACCACGCCAGCTTTGATGCCGTGGTGGGCGAAGGCATCCGTTTCCCCGAGGCTGGATCGGCGACGTCGACCCTGGCGCTCCTCAACCCCAACAACGTCTACGTCACCCTCACGAACGGCTTCGTCCTGCCGAAGTACGGCCACGGCCTCAGGATGGACCTCACCGGGTATTCCGGCGAGACCCGGATGGCGCAGTACACTTACGAGGCCACCGAGATCCGGCAGTTGACCCGATCCCGCGAGCGCCGCCGCTATGGCGCCACCCGCGAGGTCTGCACCAACGGGACCTGGTGGCGCCAGGGCACCTATGACATGGCCCACAATGTCTTCCGTCTGAATGGCGAGACCTGGGAGGTGATCAACGGCGTTCCGGACCGCATGCCCAACGGACAGGTGATTCCCAACGGCAACGTCCACTGGGTCCGGGTCCGCCAGTTCTGGATCGACATCTACCAGGAGCCTTACTGGGAGCGGGTCACGTCCACGGCTTCGATCAACGGCCAGCAGATCGCCCAGACCTTCCTCAACTCGCAGGATGGCTGGCTGACCCAGGTCGGACTCTTCGTCTCGCGGAAGGCGGCGACCGGCGACATCACGATGCTCATCTGCGAGACGTCGTTCGGCATGCCCGACCTGACCCGGGTCCTGTCGCGAACCACGGTCCCGGTAGCGGAGGTCAAGGTAGGATCTGTCTCCGGCGGCATCGGGCTGCCGTCCCTGGTCGAGACCAGGATCGTGCTGCCGCCCACCTACCTCGTCGCCGGCCGCCGCTATGCGCTCGTCTGCGTGACCACCGGCGACCACTATGTGGCGATGACCAACACCGACAACGGCGTGGTGCAGGGCACGTTCTTCGTCTCGACCGACGGCGCCTTCTTCGCCGGCAACCTGACCGATGATCTCAAGCTCCGACTTTACTTCGCGAAGTTCGAGCGCACGCGCCTCTCAGTGGAGCTGACCGCGCTCCAGCTTGCTGGTGGCATCCTCGACATCGACATTCTCAATGAGGGGATCACGCCACCTGCCTGTCGCACCGACTTCGAGGTCCAGGTGAACGGCGCCTGGGTGCCGCTCGACGGCGCGCCCAATGGCCCCAATCTCGCCGGCCTCCCGGCGATCCTGCCGCTCCGAGTGACCCTGACCGGTACCACCGACCTGATGCCCGGCTTCGGTTTGACCGGCTCCCAGGCGATCGTCAGCCGGCCAAGGACGTCGTTCACCTGGGTCGGGGCAACGCGGACCCTTGGCTCGCCGAGCAACAGCATCAAGGTCATCGTTGACTTGCAGGCCTACGAGGAAGCGACGCACGACTGCACCGTCTCGCTCCTCACCGGGCCGGCACTGGCCGGCACGGAGACCGCCGACGTGGTCGAGGATGTCATCCTGCCGGACGGCTCGCTCCGTCGCACCGCGATCTTCAACGTCTCGGCGGTCAGCAGCTACGCGGTGAAGATCGTAGGCGCCACGACAAGTGCGGCAGCGCTCTTCCATGTCGGCGAGCTGATCGAGTTCTCACAGTCGTAGTCGGCGGCGTGTCCGGGCGCCGCCTACAAGCGCGTCCGCGGTCACACCCAACCAACCGAAGCGAGGAGAGACCCGATGGCCAAGAAACCCTCGCACTACGAACTCACCGTCAACCGGCCGGTCGAGGTCGATGGCGTCCGCTTCCGGCCGGGTGCGCGCTATCAGGTCAAGGCCGCGATGTACGACGCGGTCAAACGCGCGTCTCCCGATGCCGTGGCGTCGGTCAGTCCCATCAGCCAGGCTTGAACCGATGCTGAGGTTCGAGGATCTCCGAGTGCGGGATCAGCAGGTTCTCGATCGTGACTTCTTCAACCGGCGATTCCGGCTGATCGCAGAGAGTCTGGCGCAGGTCGATGCGGAACTCGCCAACGTCAGTGGCGCTACAGGCCGCCTCGTGGCCCTCGGTCTCAATCGCGTCAACGAGGTTCTGGGCCCAGCCCTCGCACAGGCCCAGGCCGCGGCAGCGAGCGGCTTCCTGGTGGCAACGTCGTCCACGCCGCTGTCCCTCTCGGTTGGACTAGAGACGACCCTCGTGGTCGAAGACTCGCCGGCACGGTCCCTGTTCGCGCCGACGCCCTTTGTGATCCTGTCGCGACAGGCCGACGACGCGCTCGACGACTGGGCCATGCTCCGCGTCCAAGCCTATGATCGCGCCAATGGTGGGCTTGCCTTCAGCGTTGTCGCCGTCCACGGCGGTCTGACCGGTGTCGAGCATGATGACTGGGTTGTCTCGGCCAGCGCTGGGCTTGCCCAGACGATCCTCGAGGTTGCTGGCGAGGTGGGAGCAACGCTTGATGCCGCGCAAGATGCTGCAGCGACGGCCGAGGCCGCGGCGGCCACCGCCGTTCAGATCATTGCCAATGGCCCGGTCTCCTCGGTCAACGGCAAGACCGGCCCGGTTTCGCTTGGGATGGCCGATATTCCTAATCTCGTCGCTGCCATCGGCGCCAAGGCCGACAGCAATCACGGCCATTCGATCGCCCAGGTGTCGAACCTGCAGACGACCCTGACGGGCCTACAGAGCCAGATCACCAATTTCGACGGCGGCGCCTACTGATCGCCTGAGCGCGCTGAGGATCCCATGCCGAACACCATCCGGTTGAAGCGCTCGGCGACCGCGGGGAAGGTCCCGCTCGCCTCGGATCTCCAGCTCGGTGAGCTCGCCGTCAATACCAATGACGGCAAGCTCTACCTCAAGAAGGACGATGGAGCGGCTTCCATTCTGGAGGTCGGGCCTGTCACCTCGGTTGCCGGCCGGACGGGCGCCGTCACCCTAGCCGTCGCCGATATTGCCGGATCGGTGACTTCTGTCGCCGGTCGAACCGGCGCGGTTGCGTTGGCGATTGCCGACGTGGCTGATCTCGCTGCATCGCTGACGCCGATCGGCGCGGTCATTCCATACGCCGGGCTCTCGGCGCCGCCCCGGTGGCTCTTCTGCTTCGGACAGAATGTCAGCCGGACGACCTACGCTGCCCTCTTCGCGGCCATCTCGACCACCTACGGCGCTGGCGATGGGACCACGACCTTCACGTTGCCGGACCTCCGCGGACGTGTCGTCGCAGGTCAGGACGACATGGGCGGCGCATCGGCCAACCGCCTCACCGGCCAGAGCGGCGGGGTAGATGGCGATCTACTTGGCTCGGCCGGCGGCGCCGAGACCCACACGCTCACCGAGGCGCAACTCGCAACCCACGACCATCTGGTCGACATGGGTGTGCCGATCAACACCGGCTCAGGTGGCTCGCACAGCCACAGCTTCGTCTACGGCCAGCGCGCCAAGTCCGGTGACGGCCAGGAGGTCTCCGACCTGACGCACACCGGATACACCGAGACCACCAGCACGGTCGGCTCGCACACCCATACCGTCGATATCCCAGCGTTCAATTCGGGGAACGCCGGCTCGGGGTCGCCGCACAACAACGTCCAGCCGACACTGGTGCTCAACTACATGATCTACGCCGGAGCCTGAGCAGGATGCCAACGATCAGCCGTGCAGACATTCTACGCCTTGGCGGCGAGGCGGCGTTCGCGGAGGCGGTCGCGGACTTCGCAGCCGCCATCGAAGCGCATCGCTTCACCATCGACGTGCCGGCTCCGACCGCGGATCCCGTTGTTGAGGTGGTGGTTCGCCAGTACGGCGGGCAGTACGACGTCGCACCAGAGCCGGACCCGGAGGTCGTTCCGGAGCCCGACCCGGACGCGCCGCCTGCGCCATGGCGAGTATCCACCTACCGCATTGTCCGACGGCTCGAGGAGGTCGGCCTGATCGAGGCGGCCGATGCCGCCCTCGATGCCCAGCCGATCCTGTTTCGGCGCTTCTATACGGCGGGAACGATCCCACACGATGATCCTGATGCCGTGACGCTGCTCACCGCGATCGGTGCGGACCCGATCGAAATTCTCGCGCCCGAATAAGGGGCGTTAGACCCATCCGTCCATAAGCCCCGCCGCATGCGGGGCTTTTCATTTGAGGAGGCTCGTCCATGAGCGAACCGACCTTCGGCATTTCCATTACACGAGTCGACAACGAACCGCGCCCTGCCGTCTGGAGCGACATGGCGGTGGTCGGCATCATCGGCACCGCGCCCGACGCCGACGCGGACGATTTCCCCGTCGATACGCCGGTGTTCATGTATTCCGACGATGCCGCCAAGCGGACCGCACTCGGGGCTTTAGGAACGATCGCTGGCGCGATCAAACTGATCAACGCCCAGCTCGGCGAGTTCCAGGTCGCCGCCAAGGTGGTGGTGGTGCGGGTCGCCGAGGGTGCCGATGCCGACGAAACGATCGTCAACATCGTCGGCGACGGTACCAGGACGGGTCTGGCGGCCTTCGTCGAAGCGGGACCGCTGCTCGGCGTCATCCCTCGGCTTCTCTGCGCTCCCGGCTTCACCAGCCAGCGGGAGGGCAGCAATGCCAACCCCGTTTGCGCGGCGCTGCCGGCGATCTGCGCCAAGCTCCTTGCCCATGCGGTGGTCGACGGTCCAGCGACGACTGAGCAGGCGGCGCTCGACTGGCGGGAGACGCTCTCAAGCGACCGGCTGATCCCGGTCGACCCGGCGGTCAAAATCCTCAGCGGCGCGGCCGAGACCGTGGTCCCGATGTCGCCGGCCGTGATCGGTATCGCCGTCCGGCGCGATCACGAGAAGCAGGGCAGGCCGTTCCATTCCTGGGCCAACCAACCGATCCACGGCATCGTCGGACCGTCTCGACCTATCAATTTCTCCCTTACCGATGGTGCGACCGAAGGCCAGAGACTGCTCGCCGGCAACGTCGGCGTGCTCCTTCGGGGCGAGATGGGCGTCGAGACGGCGATCGCCTCCGGAGGCTTCGTCTTCGTCGGCACCGACAACGCCGGCGAGGACGACCTCTGGCGCTTCTACAACGTCACCCGCGGCCGCGACTTCATCCACCTCATGTTCCTCCGGACCCTTCGCTACTACCTCGGCCGCTTCAACATCACCGGCCAAACGGTGCAGGCGGTGGTCAACACCATGAGCTTCGCCCTCCGGGATCTGAAGGCCGACGGCGACATCCTTGGCTACGAGGTCAAGTTCACCCGCGACCAAAACAGCCCGGAGCAGCTCCGTCTCGGCAAGTTCACGATTAACTTCGCCGCCGAGGAAGCGCCGGTGCTCCGCTACCTCGGCATCCAGTCCGCTCGCTACCGGCCGGCGCTCGACGCGCTCCTCGACGACCTCCTCGCCCAAGTCGACGCGGTCACCGGCTGATCGTCGAACCGAGCAAGGAGAAACAATCCGTGACCACGATTTTTGTTATGGAGGCCGCGAACCTATTCTGCGGCGATCATGACCCCTCCGCCTCGAAGCACCTGACGCTGGTCGAGCTCAAGCTGCCGCCGCTTCAGGAGATGTACCAGGACCATCATCCCGGCGGCTCCCGCGTCCAGATCGAGGTGGCCGTCGGCATCCAGAAGCTCGAGCCGACCTTCAAGCTCAACGGCTGGGATCCCGATCTCCTCACCCAATTCGGTCTCGGTGCGTCGCGCGCCAAGGTCTTCACCGCCTACGGCGTGGTCCGCGACAAGCGGACCGGCATCGCTCACGAGGCCAAGGCAATCATCGAGGGACGCCTCGGCAAGATCGAGGCCGATGCCTTCCAGCGCGGTGAGATCATGGGCCACGAATACGCGATCAACGAAGTGATGCATTACGAGCTCTGGCTAGGCGACAAGGAGAAGCTCTTCTGGGACTTCTTCTCGACCGACTGGCGGCTCGACGGCGTGTCCCAGAACGACGACGAGCGCCGCATCCTGCGCATCCCAACCGGCGCCTGACCTAAGGAACCATCATGAGTAAGCCGAAGATTGTTCGCCTGAGCCAGCCGATCGCCTGGGATGGCAAATCCGTCACGGATGTTCAGGTCCGCCGTCCGAAGGTCAAGGATCTCCGCGCCATGGAGCGTGACACCACGAACGCGGCAAGCCAGATCGATCAGGGTGTCGCCATGGCTGCCCTCCTGACCGAACTCCCGATCGAGGTCATCAACGAGATGGATGCCGTCGATTTTGCGACGGTCTCGGAGGTGATCGCTGGTTTTTTGCCCGTGGGCCCGGTGCCCGAAACTGGCGCGGCGTCGTAGCCGACATCGCGCATATTCTGTCGACCCCACTTCCCGCTTTCGACGAGATGGATTGGGCCGAAGTCGTGCTGTGGCACGGCGAAGCTGCTCGGCTTGCCCGGGCTCGCTAACGACCGTGACGCGAAGCCAGTCGCTGACTTGCCGCGCGAGTCAGCGCCTCTCGATCGGTGGCGGCAACCAGTCGCCGGTCAGGATCTCGGCGCGCGGCGAGTAGTGGCGCGTCACGAGGTAGAACGGCCCTGCCGGAGCTGGAAGCCAGTTCGCCCGCTCGGTCGGATCGGTCGGCTCCTCCGCCTGGAGATGGATTTCGATCGAACCGTCCGCGCCGTAGACCGTACCGGGCGTGCGGTCGCCAAGGGAATATCGGTCGATGGGGTTGGCAACGAAGAGCTGGTCGTCGGCCGAGTACATCGTCACCGACCAGAATGCGTTGACCGGCGGCGGGGGAGCGAAGCGCAGAATGTACTTGTTGCGGCCGTCAAGCGCCGCGCCGGTTCCGTCCGTGAACGCGACGTCGTAGGTGCTGACTTCGCTGGGGTTCCACAGGAGGCCGAGCATCGCGGCGGCGGCGGCGAAAACTGGGTCGCCGCTGATCCGCTTGTCGAGGCGGGCGATCTGCCACTCATTCACGATGGGTACGGCGCGTTGCATGCGGGCGGCGATGATCCGATGGGCGTCTGTCACTGCCCGTTCGAGGCCGCGCCGCGTCGGCGGCGAGAGCGCATCCCAATCGAATCCGGTCGCCGCGTCCATGTCGACCTCGTGCAGCCAAGCGGCCAGCGCGGCATCCATCGGGTTCGCGGTTCGCGGCATCAGCCGCAGGAGCGCGTTCATCGTCGTGAAATAGGCCTTCGCATCGGTGAGGTCGTCACGGGTGAAGCGGGGGAAGTCGGCCGGATCGGGCCGCGGCCGGGGCACATCGGTGGCGCCCCACTGGCTGAGCGGGACGAGCCGGGACAGGTTCTGAAGCGCGACGGCGGCAGGCAAGTCGTCGGCACCGCTGACGGCGAAGCGGCCGAGCGTCCAGATGATCGGCGTACTCGCCTCGATCCTCTGGACGCCTTCGGGCAGAACGCCGGTCCACCCGGGCGCGACGAAGGCGAAAGCGCCGCCTTGCGAGCCGATGGTGTCCCAGGACAGGTTGGCGTCGAAGTCATGGTGCATGTCGCCTACGGGAAACCAGAACTGCCGATCGCCCATCGGCGGAATCTCGAGGATGACCGGCTCGGCGCGGAGGTCGAGGAAGGCACGGCTGTAGATCGTGTCGTTGTTGGGCGTGATGACCCAGTCGTCATCGCTGGTGACGAGCCGACCGAAGGTGAAGAACTCGTTGAGCGTCCGGTCGTGGCCACGATCCGGGTCGAAGGACGTTTCCCATAGCGTCCGGTAGAGGTCCATCATCGGGAAGCCGTCGATGTAGGCCTGAATCCCGATGGCGTAGGCGAGATTCTCGTCCTGCGCCGGCTCGGCAGCGCTGGCGGGCATCAGCGATGACCCGAGTCCGACCAGAACCAGAAGGGTTGCGACGACAAATTGGCGGATCGGTTGCATGGTCAGTATTCCTCTCGGTGCTCGAATTCTCGGGTCCGGAGCTGCGAGGACGGCCCCAAGTTCCGTCATTCAGGGATCAAGGCCCCTATTTCGCCTTCGAACGGGGCACTGTCCGGAATCTCGGTCCGGACCTTCGTGCCCGGCATGATCTCGAAACGGGGATCGAACTCGACCATGAGGCCCGCCATCTGACCGAGGATGCCGACGTCGCCCTCCGCACGCGCCGTGCCGTCCGCGAGAAGCGCGTCCAGCATCGCATCGCCGGCCATGACCCGCTCCAGATCCGCACGATCGATCGTGAGCGTCAGGTCGGCTTCGTCCGAGCGGTATCCGGCGAGGTTGTTGAGCGTGGCGTTCGAGAGCTCCACCAAGAAGGTCTCGCCGGTATCGGGCGTAACGAGGTTCATGGTGAAGCTCAGGCCCTCGGCCCGGCTGCTGTCCATCTTGATGCCGAGGAAGTTCAGGAACAGCTCGGTTGACATGGCGCGGACCACATCGGCGCTGGCGCCCACCACCGCCCCCTCTGGGATGCCGGAGCGCAGTTCGTATGCCGCGGCGAGATACGCGTTGCGGTGACCACCGCATTCGGACTGGTAGCCGAGTTGTTCGAAAATGTCCGCGAGCAGGTCCTTGCCCGCCTGGTTCTCCGGCTCGGCCAGGACGAGCTTGTTCACGATCTCCATCGCCAGAAGGTAGTCGCCCGCGTTGAAGAGCTCCTGCCCGCGCGCGAGGATCCGATCCGCCCCGCCCATCATCTCGACATAGAGCGGCGCCGAGCCCTCTGGCGAGAGCGGTACGAGGGTCGCCGGGTTCGCATCCCAGAAACCGAGAAAGCGCTGCACGACGGCACGGGCATTGTGGGTGACGTGGCCGTGATAGCCGCGGACGAACCACTTGTCCTCGAGCGACTGCGGCAGCCTGTAGACATTGTGGATCTGATTGATCGTCACGCCCTGGTTGGCGTGATGCAGCACCTGGTTGTTGAGATTGGCATAGATGTCGCGGTGCGCCCGGATAACCTCGGCCACCCGCTCGCGTCCGAAGCGCGGCCAGTTGTGCCCGGCGCACATCACCTCGGTCCCCGGGCCGAAGCGCTGCAGTGTCTCGTTCAGCGACTTCGACCACGCGAGCCCGTCGCGCACCTGCGCGCCCCTGAGCGTGTAGAGATTGTGCAGCGTGGCGAAGATCATGTCGGCGACGAAGAGCACCTTCAGATCGGGAAAGAACACGTTCATCGTGCGCGGCGCCTCGGTGTTCGGCGCGTTCTGGAAGACGACGCGGATGCCGTCGACTTCCACTTCCTCGAACTTGTCCGAGACCAGGCGCGTGGGGACGATCAGGCCGGTCGCCCCGGCAGGCGTCAGGGCCGCGGGTCCGACCCCGACGAAGCCATGCGGGCCGGGCGGAAGAAGCGAGCCATACTGGTAGAAGAGCCGCCGGCCCATCGCGTTGCCAGCATAGACGTTCTCGGAGACGGCAAAGTCGAGGAAACCCTCGGGCGCAATGATTGGCACTCGACCCGCCGCGACATCGCCGACGTCGAGCGGGATGCCGCGCACACCGCCCCAATGATCGATATGGGTATGGGTGTAGATCACCGCCGAGACCGGTAGTCCCTCCCCGACATGCGCCTGCAGAAGCTCCCAGGAGGCGCGCGCGGTCTCGGTGGTGGTGATCGGATCGACGACGATCCATCCCGTCCGCCCCCGAACGAAGGTCATGTTGGCGAGGTCCAGGCCGCGGGTCTGGTAGACCCGGGGTGCGACTTCGTAGAGTCCGAAGTTGTTGTTGAGCCGCGAGATGCGCTGCAGGGAGGGGTGGACGCTGTCGAACGGCGCGTCCTGATCGAGGAACCTGAAAGCCGCCATGTCGACCGCGACATTGCCGGCATCGGCCATGATCTGCATCTCGGGCGGGGCGCCGATGAAGCCGCGTTCCCATTCCGCGAAGTCGCTCTCGTCGCCGAAGGGCAACCGCGCGCGTGCCTCCTCCAACACCCGCACGGTATGGACCGAAGGCGCCTTGCCCTTGGGGTGGAAATGTCCTGCAAGCGGCTGGGGCGCCTCCTGCGCCTGCGCGGAGCCCTCGCCCAGCATAGTGCCGCCGATGGCGAACGCGGTCCCGATCGCCGGGATCGCAGTGAGCAATTCTCGTCTGGTCGTCATCTTTCCATCCCAGTCTGACAGTCGCGTTCGTCGCGTCCTTGGTAGCTCTGAACTCGAACATCCCAGAACGGGTCGCGTGGTGGCCTGCCAGCAGGCGGCGATGCGGACCCTGATCAGGCGCAAGAGTCCCACGGCGGTCGCTTCGGCATTGACCAATTTTGTGCAATGCTTGAACTATTCGTTCCTGTGAGCGACGAGGGCCCACGAGCCGTGGAGCGGGAGGAAGGACTGTCAATTCTTGCATCCCGGGGCTGGCTTGCCGATACGCCGCCAGAGTTCCGGAAGCGGTTCCTGTCTGGGGCCCGCTGGCGCTCCGTTGATCGCGGGGTCACGGTCACACTGGGCGGCGAAGAGGAGGACGATGTCATTGGGCTCGCGGATGGCACCGTCGCAATTTCGTCGACGCTTGGCGAGGCCGGAACCCCCACTATGCACATGGGTCATTCCGTCTTCTGGATGGGCTATGGTCCCCTCCTCCTGGGGCGGCCAAGGGACGTGACGGTTGTGGCCCGTACACACCTGTGGATCGCTGTGATTCCGAAGGCGAGAATCCTTCCGCTGCTGGACGAGACCACCCGTTGGTGGCGCTGTTTCATGCGCCTGCTTGCCGAGTATGGCGACATCAGCGCGATGATCGCGTCCGACCTGTTGATCCGCCAATCCGACCGCCGCCTCGCGGCGACCATCCTGCGCTTCGCTGGGCTGCGCGGACGCTACGCGGACCGCGCGGAGCAGCTTCGCCTTGAGGTTACCCAGTCCGAACTTGCCGAGGCGACCAACCTCTCCCGCAACGCCACAGGCGCGATCCTTCGGAAGCTGGCGGCGAAAGGGTACATCAAGACCGACTACCGAGGCATCGTCGTGTGCGCTCCCTCGAGCCTTCAGCAACTCGTCGATGAAGGCTAACCATAGCGTACCCAACAGTGCGGCAATGCCAAAGCGGCAGAGTGGGGCGCTGGCGACCTAGGTGTGACCCCGTAACCGAAGGTCGACCGGTCGGAGACATTCAGCCCGCGAGACTCCGGTGGAGGCCGCGAGACCTCTGCGCGAGCGGAGCAGCTCAAAGCGAAACCGAACCGACCGTGAAGCGGAGAGTGCGTATGGCCAATCTCACCTCGCAGCTGATCGTTCAGCTGTTGGACAAGGTGTCGGGGCCGGCCCGCGGCGTTGCCAACAGCCTGCGTGGCATCTCGGGCGCGGTTCGCGGCGCCAACAATGCGCCGATCTCCTTCAGCGACCGCCTCGACGCCGCTATCGCGCGGAACAACCGTGCCATCGCCAATGCTCGCGCCGGCGTCATGGACGCGGTCGGCGCCTTCTACGTGCTCAGGTCGGCGATCAGCGCGCCCATCCAGGCGGCGAATGCCCTGGAGACCGCGCTTGCCGAGTTGGGCGCCAAGGCGAACCTGTCCGAGGACCAGCTTCGTGCTGTCGGCGAGGCGGCCAAGACTGTTGGCCGCGAGGTCAACCAGTTTACCGCCGACATCATCCGGGCCGAGGACTTCATCGTCGGCATGGGCCTTGATCTCGACCGGGCCGCGCGGGCGATGCCGGCGATCGGCAAGGCGGCAACGGCGACCAAGGCCGACATCCTCGATCTGTCAAAGGCGGGCTACGCGGCAATCTCCAATCTCGGACTTGCGCCTGAGGAGCTGACCCGAGCCTTTGACATGATGGCGCTCGCCGGCAAGGAGGGCGGGTTCGAGCTGAAGGACATGGCGCAGTATTTTCCGGCGATCACCGGTCTGGCCGGCTCGAAGGGACTGACCGGCGCAAGCGGCCTCGCCGATATCGCCGCCGCTCTCCAGATCGTTCGTCGCACCGCAGCGGATGGGTCGGAGGCTGCGACCAACTTCAACAACATCCTCCAGAAGATCAACGCCAACGACGCCATCAAGAACTTTGCCAAGTACGGCATCGACATCAACGCGGTGTTGAAGGAAGCGGTCGCCGAGGGGGCAAGCCCGCTTGAGGCGGCGCTTCGTGCCATTGACAAGGCGATCGATGGTGACCTCTCCAAGCTCGGCACGCTCTTCGCCGATGCCCAGGTCCAGAAAGGCCTGATCCCGCTGCTTCAGGGTATGGACGACTACATCGCGCTTCGAGACAAGGTGACCGGCGCCTCCGGCGTGATCGATGCCGACTTCGAGCGGATGATGGCGACCAACGAGGAGAAGCTGAAGAGCTTCCAGATCGCCTGGGCGAATTTCCAGTCGACCCTTGGGGCCGCGCTGATCCCGGCGCTCAATGCCGTCGCCGCGGCGCTTCTGCCGATCCTTGAGGGCATCACCCGGCTGATCCAGCAATTCTCTGAACTGACCGGCGGCGTGTTTGCCGCCGCCGCCGGCTTCATCGCGCTCAGGGGATCGATTTCGGCCCTGTCGTTTGTCGGGCTGCTCGGAAAGGGCGGTCTGCTCGCCGCCGTCTCGGCCGTCAGGAGCATGGGCGTTGCCCTGGGCGCCATCGCCGCAGTCGGTGCTGTTCCCTTGGCTGCCGTCGCTGCCGCGGTCGCGGCGATCGGCGCAGCCGTGCTCTTCATCAAGAACAACTGGGAGGGCCTCAAGTCGTTCTTCGCCGGGTTTGCCGAAGGCTTCGCCGCTGCTTTCGCGCCGGTCGCTCCCATCGTCGAGCCGATCGTGGATCTGTTCCGCTCGCTGTTCAACGCCATCAATGACTTGCTCGGGCCGATCAATGCCACCAGCGAGGAATGGCGCGGTTGGGGGCGTGCCGCGGGTGAAGCCGTCGGAGGGTTTCTACGGCTCCTGGTCGAACTGCCCGGCAAGGTTGGAGCGGCGATCGCAGACTCCGTCGCCACACTTTCCGGATACGTGACGGCATTCTCTGAGGCCGGCGGCAAGCTCGTCCAGGCCCTCTGGGACGGGATGATCGGAGTCTTCACCAGTCTCAAGGCGGGCATCGACCAGCGGATCGCCGCCATTCTTTCTGCCATCACCGGCGTATTCGGCCCAGGCGGCTTCCTCGCGGCTCTGATCGATCTGCCGACGCGGGTGGCGGCCGCGATCTCCGGCGCCGTCGATGTCATCGTCCGTTTCACCGCCGACTTTTTCACCGCCGGCTATAACCTCATCAAGGCGCTGTGGGACGGGATGGTCCAAGTCTTCGCCGACCTGGTGGCGTGGATCGACGGCAAGATCGCCGAGGTCCTCGCGCCGATCAACGATGCCGCCAATGCCGTTCGTGACTTCTTCGGCTTTGGCGGCGGGGAGACCGAAAGGCCGAACAGAGCAGCCAAAGGCGATCTTGCTCAGCAACTCGGCATCGGTGCACTTCGGGCGAGAGGCGGTCCGGTGTCGGCGGGCGGGAGCTACATCGTCGGCGAGGAGGGGCCCGAGCTGATCACGCCCAGTCGCTCGGGATACGTCCATCCATCCGGAACCGGGCCTGCGCCGGGCCAGGGCATCACCGTCGCGCCGGTCTTCCACTTCAACAACACCCGAGCCGCCGACGCCGAGGTGGTCGCCGCGGAGGTGCGCCGCGCGCTCCGCCGGGAAGTCCGTGAACTGTTCCGTGGGGTCTATGCCGATACAGGGCTAAGGTTTGCCTGATGCTGATGACCCTCGGACCGATCCAGTTCGAGGTCCAGCCGTTCAATGCCACCGACTACGACCATGCCCACGAAGCTGGCTTCACCGAGAAGCCGGTGGTTGGCGCAGCGCCGCCGCTCGAATGGGTGGGCGAGGGTCCCGAGACCTGGGCGATCCACGCCCGGCTCTTTCCGCATCGGTTTGGCGGCCTCGGCGACCTGAAGAAGCTCCACCAGGCCCGCGCTTCGGGACGTCCGCAGTACCTGATGCGGGGCGATGGCGCCCTGATGGGCTGGGTGGTGATCGAGCGAGTGACGGAGCGCTCCACTTACCTCGATGGCAAGGGTATCGGCCGGGTTGTCGATGTCGACATCAGCGTCCGACGCGCGGCCGGTCCGTCCAACGGTTCCTATTTCGCGGTGTTCTCGGGGCTGTTCACATGACGCCGGTCGTCGAGACGGTGACGGTCGAGGGTGAGTTGCTCACGGTGTCCCTGATCGTCTGGCGTCGGTTCAAGCGGCCAATGCCGGGGCTGGTCGAGGCGATCCACGACCTCAATCCGGGGCTTGCCGATCTCGGGAACTATCTCCCCGTGGGTACGAGCTTCGCGATGCCGATCCCGACGCCACGGGCGCCGGTCCTTCTCGATCCGATCCGGCTGTGGTGACCCATGTCCAGGCGTGCGGTCTTCATGGTCACGATCGCCGGGACCAACATCACCGCGCCGCTCCTGCCAGTCCTGATCTCGCTCACCGTGTCCGACAAGGTCGGCACCCATGCCGATACTGCCTCCCTTGATATCGACGATACCGACGGCCGTATCGTCCTGCCGCAGATCGGAGCGCCCGTCATCGTCGCCCTCGGTTGGGAGGGTGGCGGTGTCCGCGTCGTCTTCACCGGCACCGTCGACGAAGTCCGCTCCTCCGGCTCGCGGGGCGGCGGACGAACCCTGTCGATCTCGGCCAAGGGCGTCGACACGACCGGGAAGGCAAAGGAGCCCCAGCAGCGCCACTTCGACCACAAGACTGTCGAGGACATCCTGAAGGAGGCAGGCAGCTCCGCCAGTATCACCGAGGTCGAGGTTGATCCTGCGCTTGCCAGGATCACCCGGACCTACTTCGAGATGCGCGACGAGAGCTTCATCCACATGGGAGAGCGCCTCGCCCGCGAGATCGGCGGGAATTTCCGCATCCAGGGCACGACGGCCACCATGAGCAGGCGCGGCGCCCTCTACCCCGCCTCGGTCGCGGCGGTCGCAGGCCGGAACCTGCATGCCTGGGACATCTCCCCGGCGCTCGGTCGTGCCCAGTACGGCAAGGTCCGGGCGCGTTGGTACGATCCGGCGGAGGCTGCCTGGATGGAGACCGAGGAGTCGACCAGCCTCGGCGCCGAGACGCGCCACGACCACCGTTACGGAAGAGCGAGTGAAGGCGAGGCCGGCGAGCAGGCGGTAGCCGACAGGGCCACCAGCGAGCGCGATGCTGGCGAAGGCTCGGTCACCATCGAGGGCGACACCGGTGCGATTCCGGACGGGCTCTGCATCGTCTCCGGCGCCAGGCCCGGGATCGATGGCGCCTACCGGATCGAAACGGTCACCCACCGCTACTCCCGCGGCGGCGGCTTCATCACCGAACTCGAGCTCCGCCAGCCTCAAGACGGTGCGGGGCAAGACCCGCGATAGGAGGACCACCATGAGCAACGACTGGACGGTTAACCTGCCGATCGTGGTCACCTTTGTCATCGGCGTCGGCGCGCTGGCTGGCGCCGTCCTTGCGATCGTCAAGCTCTGGGAGGCGTTCGTGCCGGATCGTCACGCCCAGTTCGGAAGGGACATCTCGACGATCAAGTCGGACATTCAGGACATCCGCGCCCGGGTCGGCATGCTCGAGCTGGATATCGCCCGGATCGACCATCCCTCGATCGCCCGGCATTTCGACAGCCTCGAGGGCAAGATCGACAAGCTCTACGACTTCGTCCTCGAGCGCCTGACCAAGCTGCCGTCGTAGCGACGGAGCCTCATCCCGCGCCTCGGCGCGGGAAGCATAACCAACCAACCCCTCTTCATCACCAGAAAGACGCCGGCGGGCATCCGCCTTCCGGCGCGGGAGAGCATTTGCATGACCGCTTTCGACATCGCCAAGAGCTACCTCGGCATCAAGGAAGTCGCCGGGCCGCGCGACAATCCGAAGATCATGGAGATGTACGCCTCGGTCGGTCACGACTGGGTCGAACACGACGAAACCGCCTGGTGCGCCGCCTTCGTCGGTCACTGCCTGGAGAAGGCGGGCATCCGGTCGACGCGGGCACTCAATGCCCGCTCCTACCTCGGGTTCGGGGAACCAGTTGCGGTCACCGACGCGCGCGAGGGCGATATCGCCGTGTTCGAGCGCGGTTCCTCGTCCTGGCAGGGGCACGTCGCCTTCTTCGTCAAGGCGACGGCCACCCAGATCGAGGTGCTGGGCGGCAACCAGTCCAATGGGGTCACCATCGCCCGCTACCCGCGGAGCCGCCTGCTCGGCATCCGGCGCCCCATCGGCGTGGCATCCAGCGCGAAGCCCTCGCTCCGTGCCGTCCAGCAGAAGCTGAGGGATCTCGGCTACCACGAGGTCGGCGCCATCGACGGACTGTTCGGCCCCCGGACCCGCGCGGCCGCCCTCGCCTTCAAGGCCGACAACGGCCTACCCCTGACGCCCGACATCGACGTCGGCTTCACCACCGCGCTGGAGAAGGCGCCACCGCGGGCCATCGCGCCCGAGCGGGCCAACGGCAAGCCGCAGGCGTCCCGCATCGTCAGCGCGGCAAATGCCCAGATTGCCACAGGATTGATGGGCGCTATCAGCGTCGCCGGCGTCGCCATCGCACCGGTGATCGAGGCGGCCGAGCAGGCCAAGGACATGACCGAGCGCACCATCGGGCTTCTCAACCTGACGGAGTTCGTGGCGCCGTTCCTGCCGTTCGTTGGGATTGCGATCTTCGCCGTCGTCATTGTCCTTGCCTGGCGGGCCCGGGCGGCACGGATCGAGGACTATCGGACCGGAAAGACGCCATAGTACGCGGGCGACACCACAGTGAGCGTCGAGGTCGTTGACGGGCCGGCCATCGTTGCCGGCTATCCCTACCGGCTCCGGATCGAGGCGGACAGTCCACTGTTCCCGGACGGCGCCGCTCTTGCGGCGCAGGTTCGATCCAAGGTCTCGGCCACATCGGTGATCGCGACGCTCACCACGTCCAATGGCGGGATCCTGAGACTCTCGGAGGCCATAGTGGAGTTGGTGATCGCGCCCGAGGCGACGGCAGGCCTTGGTCCCGGCAGTGTCGTGGTCGACGTGGTGCGCACCGACCTTGTCCCTCCGCGCCACCTCTCGTTCTTTCTTGAAATCCCGGTGGTCTTGCCGGTGACCCGAGGCCTGTCGCCGTGACCGAGCGGATCGAGCTCACCACCACCACGGGCCCGATCCGCGTTCGCGTCTCGTCCAGCGAAGGAGTGGCTCTACGGATCGGAACGGCTCCGGTTTCTGTACGCCTACTCGGCATGCCCGGCCCCGACGGCGTGCCGGGCGCCGCTGGCGTGCCTGGACCGGTTGGACCACCCGGCAACCTTGACGCCGGTATCGTCGTCGACGGCGGGAACTTTTGACGCCAGGGAAGGATAGTCATGGCGAACATCATTCGCATCAAGCGGCGCGTCTCAGGTGCTGCTGGCGCGCCCGTCGCGCTCAAGTCGGCCGAACTCGCCCACAACGAGGTCGATGACACGCTCTATGTCGGAAAGGGGGATGACGGCGGCGGCAACGCGACAAGCGTCATCGCGCTCGCCGGCAAAGGGGCCTTCGTTGATCGCTCGAGTGCGCAGACCGTGGGCGGCAAGAAGACGTTCTCGGTCGCTCCGGCATC
Organism: Bauldia sp.; assembly: GCA_020442065.1. Lineage (GTDB taxonomy): Bacteria > Pseudomonadota > Alphaproteobacteria > Rhizobiales > Kaistiaceae > Bauldia. The sequence continues at coordinate 41,862 of JAGRKZ010000014.1, read as the reverse complement.
AGCCGAAGATGCCGCAGCCGATACGGATCTGGTCAGAAAACTGCAATTGGATAGCGGGCTTTCCACCAAGGCCGCGGCCACCCACGGGCACGCGATCGCCGAGATCACGAGCCTTCAGGCTGCGCTCGATGCCAAGGCCCCACTGGTGTCGCCGGCGCTCATTGGGGTCCCCACGGCCCCGACCGCGGCGGGCGGCACCAGCTCCACCCAGATCGCCACGACCGCCTTCGTGGCGGCCGCGGTTGGCGCGCTGATCAACGCTGCGCCGGGGGCGCTGGATACGCTCTCCGAACTCGCCGCGGCCTTGGGCGACGATCCGGACTTTGCCGCGACCGTGACCAACGGCCTGTCGGGCAAGCTCGCGATCTCCGCGAACCTCTCCGACCTTGCCGATGTAGGCGCGGCTCGCGGCAACCTGAGCCTCGGTTCGATAGCCGTACAAGAAGCCAACAATGTCGCGATCACCGGTGGGAGCATCGACGGCGTGACGCTCGATGGCGGCACGTTCTAACGGTCGCGACGCGGGCCGGACACTCAGCCGCATTCGGAGCCCCCGGCGTCTGGAGCGTGACAACGGAGCCCCCTGCGTGCAAAGCCATGCGTTTCGGACGAGGAGCCGGTGATAGTCGTTGTTCGAGCCTTGAGCCTGGTGTTCGCGACAATTCTGGCTGTGCTGCAGCCTATAATGTCTGCTTACGCCGAGGACATCCCGACCGAGCCCGCTTACCTCTATCGCGCGGTCGTGGTTCGCGTGGTTGCCGGCGACACCCGATGTCGACATCGAAAGGCCATGATGCGCGTGCGGCTGCAAGCAAGTGAGAGGCATGCTGAGCAATCGTTTTTCGGCGAACCGGTAGACGGAGGGCCATTATCGCCTTCCCCCGGCGGCTGGATCAAAAAAAAAGGACGTCAGAGCCGGACTTGGCCGCGCGGCGCAGGCGAAGCCGAGCCGGGAGGCATCGTCCCGCTCGGTAGCGGTGAACGCGGCGGATACGTTTGTAATTCAGGCCTCACCAATATATTCGTCGTCACGCCTCAGCAGGAGTTGTTCAATGCCCACGGTGAGACCCACGACTTCCGCTCCTGCGACGCGTCGCGTGCGCGAGGAGGGCTTTGGCCGGATTGAACCAAAAGCTGGGCCGAACAGCACGCCCAAGGCTTCTGGCCGCGGCATAAATCGAAGCGTCGCGCGGGCGCTCGACATCCTTGTCGACGTGTCGCGCAGCGGCGCGTCACAGAGCTTCGTCGATCTGCAGCTGAAAATGAAGCTGCCGAAGGCATCGCTTCACAAGCTCCTGTTCACGCTCGAAACGCTCGGCTTCCTTCGTCGGGATGAGACCGGACGGTATTCGGTCGGTTGGTCGACATATGAGCTCGCGGGGACCACCACTCGTCCGGGTGACGTGCTCACTGTCATTGCCCCGGTGATGCGGCGGCTGGTCGCCAAGTACAATGAGACTGGACACATCGGCGTGCTCGATGGAACCGACGAGATCATCATCGATCGCATCGACCCCCCCCAACAGGTTGTGCGGCTGGCGATCGCCCGGCGCCATCCGGCCTATTGTACCTCCGGCGGGCTCGCGGCACTCGCCCTTCGCGGCGAAGCCGCCCTGCAGCTATTGCCCGATCGCCTGACGCCACGCACGCCCAACACGATAAGGACCCGAAAGGCACTTGTTACGCGGCTTTCGGAGATCCGTCAGGCGGGCTACGCCTTCGATTGCGAGGAGGCCTATGCTGGCGTCCGTTGCGTCGGCGTGGCGATCGACGCGCCCGGCTGGCCTGTGGCGAGCATGTCGTTTTCTCTGCCGCTCCAGCGCGGATCGTTCGAAAAGCTGCGCGAGCTTGCCCGCCCGCTGATGGCGGCAGCGAAAGAGGTCGAAGAGACATTGGCCGGCGTGCCGTCTCGCGCAACCTCTCGCGGCGACGAATAACGAACTCTCAGCCAGTTCCTATATGGAAACTGATTTCCATTATTTGGTTGACTCGATTTTTTTGGGAACTAAGTTCCAATATCGATGATAGGGGAGGGAACCAAAATCCCATGATCGAACCGTACGCCGTCGTGGCGCTTTCGCCTCGGACGTTCACGATCGAGAAGCGCGAGGACGCGCTCAAGAACGTCAAACGCATCTGCAGCTTCATGGATACGGCATGTATGGTCGGCGCGTGGGAAGGTGCTCCCGCCCGTCTTGTCGTAATCCCGGAAATGGCGATCCAGGGTCTAATCGCGAACACCCCTGGCAACCGTGCCGCCGAAGCGAAATACGCGATGGAGATCCCCGGGCCGGAGACCGATGAGCTCTGCCGCAAGGCCAAAGCGATCAACGCTCACATCGCCGCCGAGCTCTACATGGTTCGCGATGCTGATTTCCCCGACGTGTACTTCAATGTCGCGTTCATCGTGTCGCCGCAGGGTGAGATCATCTACAAGCGCTACAAGGCGACGAGCGATGCCTATGAGGGCGGCATGCTCGGCAACGCCAATCCGCATGACGTGTGGGACGAGTTCATCGCCAAGCGCGGCAATGGCAGCGTCATGGATGCGATCTTCCCGGTGGCACGGACCGAGATCGGCAACATCGGCATCGCGATCTGCCACGAGGGCGTCTACCCGGAGATCGTGCGCGGCCTTGCTATGAACGGCGCGGAGATCATTATCCGCCCCACGCTGATCGAGCCCGCGGTGATGAACGGAATGTGGGAGTTGCAGAACCGCGCACACGCGATGTTCAACCAGGTCTATGTCGTTGCCCCCAATCTCGGCCCCGAGATCCTCAAGGATGGCGGCATCCAGGATCTGTTCGGGGGCCGCTCGATGATCGTCAACAATCGCGGCGCAATCGTCGCTGAGCAGCGTGGCTGGACGTCGGGCGACTCGTTCGTGACCACGGTGATCGACGTCGAGGCCCTCCGGCGCGCCCGGATCGCCAACGGCCTCTACAACCAGTTCAAGGACCTGCGCACGGAGCAGTACGCGGCGATCTACGAGAAGCCGATCTATCCCAAGAACCAGTACCTCGACCGGCCTCCCGCGGAAGGCTGGCTCAAGCGCGAGGAGACGACCCGCGCCAACGCCATCAAGGAGCTCGTAAACCGGGGCGTGTTTACGCCGCCCTCGAATGCATAACGCCTGAGTGAGAAGAACAAGCAAATGGGAGAAGATGCCATGAACTGCACGGAACGGCGCAGCCGCGCTGCGATTTCGCTCTTCGCTCTCGCCGCCTTGGCGAGTAGCGCGCTCATCTCGCCCGCCTCGGCCGACAAATCCACGGGCGAGGGTCTGGTCATCGGCTGGAGCCAGCGCGGCCTGTCGGGCAGCGACTGGTGGAAGACGCTGATCGCCGGGGGCGAGGCGGAAGCCCAGAAAATCGGCGCCACGATCGACGTCCTCGACGCCAATGGCGATACGACCCGCCAGAACCAGGATGTCCAGACGTTGATCAGCAAGGGCGTGGACGTCGTGATCATGAATGCCAATGATCCGATCGGTGTCGCTGCCTCGGTCAAGGCGCTGAAGCAGGCGGGCATCCCGCTCGTGACGGTGAACTCCAACCTCGACCCGCAGCTCGTCGGCGACATGTTCTGCTACGTGGCCGAGGACCAGGAGGCGACGGGCGCGCTGGCTGGCGAGATCATCGGGCGGAAGGCCATCGAGAAGTTCGGCGACAGCGGCACCTGGAAGCTCGGCAGCATCGGCGGCTTTCCCGGCGACGTCATCAGCGACCTGCGTTTCAATGGCTTCATGAAGGGACTGAAGAGCGTTCTCGACCAGTATCCGAACATCACGCTCGACATTCTGCCGATGAAGTTCGGCGAGTGGAAGCCGGACAAGGCCCTTACCCCGATCCGCGACATGGCCACGGCCAATCCCGACCTCAAGATCCTGTTCAGCATGAGCGACGTCATGAACGGCGGCATCACGCAGGGCCTCCGCCAGGCGGGCGTGTGGGGCGACGGACTGCTGATCGGCAGCTACGATGGCGGCATGGTCGTGCTCAAGCAGATGATGGATGATCCGACTGGCCCCATGCAGGCGGTCGCCTCCAACCAGCCGTGGGACCAGGCGGTCCTCGCCGTCAAGATGGCGGTCGCGGCCTACAACAACGATACCTCGGCCTGCCCCGACAAGACGAACTACGTGGAGACTTCGGTGGTGACGCCGGAGACCGCGGCCCAGTACTACAAGGCCGACGAAACCTACATGCGCGCTGGCGACTAGCCGCCGCGCCGGGCGTGTTTTCGCCGGAACCCCAGGGGCGCTTCCGTCGGGAGTGCCCCCTAGGCCCTTCCGTCCGTCTCGCGGGTGTCGCATCGGGCGGAAATAGGGACTAGCCTTCCTCGACCTCGATCTTCACTGGCGTGTTCCATGAACCAAGCAGCGGAAGCCGTCGTGCGGCAAGGTAGGCCGGAGCCTGAGCTGCTTGCTGAGGGTATTGTCAAGTACTATCCGGGCGTCCGTGCGCTGAATGGTGTCGGCCTCAGCGTCCGCGCCGGCAGCATTCATGCCCTGGCCGGCCAGAACGGCGCGGGCAAGTCGACGCTCGTCAAGATTCTCTCCGGCGCCGAGATTCCGGACGAGGGCCGGCTCCTGCTCGGTGGCAAGCAGGTTCATCTTCACTCACCGATCGACGCGCAGACGGCCGGCATACAGACGATCTACCAGGAGCTCAGCCTGGTGCCGGAGCTGTCAGTCGCGGAGAACATCTTCCTCGGCATGCTGCCGCGCCGTGCGCCGGTGCCGGTCGTCGACTGGCGGCAGATGCACCGTGAGGCCGAAAAGGCACTGGCCCGCATTGGCTTCGAGATGGATGTGCGAAAGCCGGTGTCATCCTTTTCGGTCGCCGAGCAGCAGGCCGTCGAACTCGCCAAGGCGCTGCGCAAACGGGCGCGCGTCATCCTTCTCGACGAGCCGACCTCGGCACTTCCGCCTCCGGATGTGGACCGCCTTTTCAGCGTGCTGAAAGCGCTCGCGCAGGAGGGCGAGACAATGATCTACATCTCGCACCGCATGGACGAGCTGTACGAGCTTTGCGACACGGTCTCCGTGATTCGCGACGGCCAGAGCGTCGCCACGATGTCGACCGCGGAGACAACCCCGGCCGATGTCATTTCCGCGATGCTCGGCAAGGCGCTTAAGGGCTCGATTCAGGAGGCCTCGCTGAGCGGCGGAACGCATCCGCGGCTGGGGACAGGCGAGGTCGGTGACGTCATCCTCTCGGTACAGGGACTTGCCGAGACGGGGAAGGTCGAACCAACGAGCCTAGAACTGCGCCGTGGCGAGGTCCTGGGCGTAACGGGCCTCGTCGGCAGCGGACAGTCGACCCTTGTCAGCTTGCTTGCCGGCGCGCGTCAGCGCACCTCCGGCACGATCGCGTTTGAGGGGAAGCCCGTCAACTTCGCCTCGCCACGTGACGCGATCCGGCTCGGTATCGGGCTGCTGCCGCAAGATCGGAAAGCGCACGGCTTCGTCCCCGACATGAGCGTGGCGGACAACATGAGCCTCGCAAGCCTGCCGATGTTCAGCCGTCTTGGCATGCTGAACGACCGCCGAATTGGCCAGACCGCACGTGACATCGCCGCGCGGCTCGAGATGCGCATCTCCGGCGTCGACCAGTCCATGAAGACCCTGAGCGGCGGCACACAACAGAAGGGAATCCTGGCGCGTTGGCTGGTGCGCTCGGCGCGCATCCTGATCTGCGACGAACCTACCCGGGGCGTGGATGTCGGCGCCAAGGAGGAGATGTACGCGCTGCTTTCCGACTTCGCGCGGTCCGGGGGCACGGTGATCATTGCAAGCTCGGAGATATCCGAGGCCGTCCTCTGCGACCGCGTACTGGTCATGGCGCGGGGCCGGGTGGTCGCCGAACTCGCGCACGACGACGTGGGCAGCGACGGCGCGGAAATCATCCGCCACTTTGCATGACAAGGGCGGCGGCGAACGGGACGGGGAGAGCGGCCATGAATGCGACGGCACAGGGCGAGATACCGCCACGGGCAACGACAGCCGGGAATACCGCATCGGGCCGTGGTGGGGTATCCGGCGCCCTCCGGCGTCTCCTGCCGCAGAGCTACCTGATCCTGGTACTCGTGCTGATCGTCATCGTCGGCGCGTTAGTCTCGCCGAATTTCCTGACGGTACGCAACTTCAGCAACGTCGTCTCCTTCTCGTCGATTGTCGCTATCCTTGCGGTCGGCCAGTTCTACGTCATCGTCACGGGCGGCATCGACCTCTCGGTCGGCGCGATCCTCGCGCTGGCGACCGTGGTCGTCGCCCTCACCCTTCAGACCGGCGTCGATGCCGGCATCGCCGTTGTCTTCACGCTCGCGGTCTGCGCCGGCTTTGGCCTCGGCAACGGGCTTCTCGTAGTCTGGGTGCGGATCCCACCCTTTATCGCCACGTTGGCGATGATGAGCGTCGTCCAGGGATTCAGCTACATCATCCAGTCGAGCAGCTTGATCTACATTCAGAACCAGACGTTCGTAACCTGGTTCTCCGACGGTCGCGTGTTGGGAATTCCCAATCCAGTCATGATCTTTCTCTTCGTGACCGTCGCCGCAGCGATAGTCAGTCGCTACTCGACATTTGGCCGACGCCTATATGCGATCGGCGGCAACCGCGAAGCGGCGCGCCTCTCGGGACTGCCGGTCAACCGCGATTTGCTGGTGACGTATTCGCTGTCCGGTTTTCTCGCCGGTCTTGCCGGCCTTGTCGCTGCCGCGCAACTTCTTCAGGGCAGCTCGCTGGTCGGGCGTGGGAGTGAGCTCGATGCGATCGCAGCAGTCGTGGTTGGCGGCGCGTCGCTTGTTGGCGGCAAGGGCAATCCGGTCAATTCCGTTATCGGCGTGTTCGTGATGGCCACGATCATTAATATCATGAACCTTGTCGGAATCTCGTCCGAGCCCCAGCTCGTCATCAAGGGAGCGGTGATTCTTGTCGCCGTGTTCCTCTCGAGTGCGGGCGGCGTCGAACGAATCTCGGCGGCGGTGTCTTCGCTGCGGGGCAAGCGGCGCACCGGACCGTGAAAATGCAGCGACGCCGTCCTCCGGCCTGCGCTCCAACCCGCCGCCAATAGTAAGGAATTGCCACAGATGGAGAAGCGTACCCTCGGTCGAACCTCTTTGCCGGTCACCCCGCTCTGCGTCGGTACGAGCGCCCTCGGCAGCTTCCCGGAGCAGTACGGCTACGCGGTCGGCACCGATGTGGCCGTGGCAACCATTCGCCGCACATTCGCCGGCCCTATCAACTTCATCGACACGTCGAACGAATACGGTCATGGCGGCGACAGCGAGCGTCGCATAGGCATAGCGATCCGCGAGGCGGGCGGCCTGCCACCGGGCTTCGTGCTAGCGACCAAGGTCGATCCGCTCCCGGGCAGCTCCGATTTCTCCGGAGACCGTGTGCGCCGTTCGGTCGAGGAAAGCCTCGAGCGACTTGGCCTTGAGCGGCTCCAGATCGTCTATCTCCACGATCCCGAGAAGATGACCTTCGAAGCAGGTATGGCATCTGGCGGCGCCGTCGAGGCGATGGTGAAGATGCGCGACGAGGGGGTCATCGCGCATCTCGGCGTGGCCGGAGGACCAATCGACCTGATGCTGCGGTATCTTTCGACGGACCTCTTTGACAGTATCATCAGCCACAACCGCTATACGCTGGTCGACCAATCGGCGGAACCTTTGATCGAGACCTGCATGGCGCGCGATGTCGGCTTCGTCAACGCCGCCCCCTATGGCGGCGGCATGCTCGTCAAGGGTCCGGACGCGGTTCCGCGCTACTGCTATGCCCCGGCATCCGCGGCGACCCTCACCCGCGTCCGGGCGATGGAGGCGCTGTGCAAGGCGCACGATGTGCCGCTCGCTGCTGCGGCGCTCCAGTTCTCGACGCGGGACGCGCGGGTGGCCTCGACCATCGTCGGCATGTCCACTCCGGCCCGCCTCGACGAGACCCTCGCGCTGCTCGACCACCCTATCGACGAGACGCTGTGGGCGGAGCTCCGGCCGTTCATTGAGCCCGGACGGAGCGGCGTGATCTAACGAAGCGCCTGGCGGATACCTCCCTTCGTCCAAAACAAGGCGCCGTCGCAGGGCCCGGTCATCGCACCGGGCCCTGCTTGTCTCCCGCACCGCGCCCCGTCACGAGTGCGTCTCTGCCGCCGACATGACGAGCTCTGCCAAGTCGACGACCTTGATACGGTCGGATACCCCCAAGGCATCGATGGCGGCTCCGTACATCACACTGTCCTTGGGGCAGGCGACGACAAACAGCTCCGCGTCGCCGAGCGCGAGGGCCTCCCGAATCCGATTCTCGCTCGGTCGCTCGGTCATGGCCGAATCGTCTTGCCAGATGCGGCCACCGCCGGCGCCGCAGCAAAACGAATTCTCTCGGCAGCGCCCCATCTCGTTGATCGCGCACCCAGCCCTGGCAATCAGTGCGCGGGGCGCGTCGAAGCCGCCATTGTATCGGCCGAGATAGCACGGATCGTGGTAGGTGACAGTTCGCCTCTCCGTTGGTCCTAGAGGCAGTCGGCCGGCCTCGACAAGCTCAAGGAGGAAGGCCGAGTAGTGGACGACGTCGTAGGTTGCTCCGAAAGCACTGTATTCCTGCGCCAGCGCGTTAAGGCTGTGCGGATCGGTGGTTACGATTCGCTTGAATGTACAGGCCGAGAGCGTCGCGATGTTTTCGCGCGCAAGTGTCTCGAACAAGCCTTCCTCGCCGACGCGGTGGACGTCGTTTCCGCTGTTGCGCTCGCTGTCATAAAGGATACCAAAGTCGACGCCGGCACGCTGGAACAGGAGTGCTACGGTTCGGCTGATCTCCTGTACGCGCGGATCGTAAGAGGCGAAGTCCCCGACGAACCAAAGCACGTCAACCGGTTCCTTTCGTGCATCCTTGACATTGAACGGAAGTCCCTTGGTCCAGCGCGCACGCATCTTGGAGGCCGTGCCCATCGAGTTTCCGACCCGCTGCAAGTTCGACAGGGCCGTCTGAAGCATCGGCTGGATATTGCCGTTTTCGATGAGCGTCCGTCGCATGCCTATAATTTTGGGCAAGTGTTCGATGTGGACCGGGCAGACCTCCATGCAGGCGCGGCATGTGGTGCAGGCCCAAAGCGTGTCTTCACTGATCGTGGGCCCGACGATCGGCGCATCGGCCGGTTGGGTCACGAAGTGATCGCGAAGGTCAGTGATCAGGAGCTTCGGGCTCAGGGGCAGGCCGGAAGCGTATGCCGGACATGCCGCCTGGCAGCGCCCGCACTCCGTGCAGGCGTAGGTATCAAGCATGTCTTTCCACGCGAAGTCGGTTGCTGCTGCCAGTGGCGGTGGCGGGACTTCGGGCGTCGGCCGCGGAATCTGCCCTATCGGTTTCAGACTACGGAAATAGACGTTGGGAGCGGCGAGCAACATGTGCCGATGCTTCGAACCGGGAATGTAGACGACGAACGCGAGGATCGCTCCGACATGCAGCCAGTAGAAGACGTCGTGGGCTTGGCTGGCGAACTCTGGTGACATTCTCATTGCGGTGAAGGCGGCCCCCAGCGTCGCAGAAACCGGCCTCCATATCGCCGAGGCGCCACTGCCGGCGACGATTGCGAACGCTGCCTCAAGCAGCATGGTGACAACGATGATGACGATCAGGATGTATATGATGTTGGCGTCGGTATTGTTCGAACCTTTGAACCGGGCGGGTCGAAGAACGAGTCGCTGCCATGCGGCAAGAGCGACGCCCGTCAGCATGACGATGGCGAACACATCCTGGGCGAGCGCAATCCAGGTATCGCCGCCCACTGGCGCGAGGCTGAATCCGGGAAACAAGACAGAGCCGAAGGACTGGACGATCGCGGTAGCGAGCACGAAGAAGCTCACGAAGATCATGGCGTGGAGGATGCCGGAGTAGCGGTTCCTAATAAGCCGGCGGTGACCGATGGCGGCCAGGAGGCCCTGAAGCCGTCTTCCGGGCTGATCAAACCGCATCGCCGGCTGGGAAATCATGACCGGGCCTATCAGCCTTGATGATCGCCATAGGAGTACGGCGACTGCCGCGCCGAGCAGCAGCCAGAGCACGATCGTGGGTGTCATGTCAGGGGGTTCCGGCCTTCAGGCGTTCTATGAGGGCCGGCACGAGGTCGAACATGTCGCATACCGCCGCATAGTGCGCCACGGTGAAGATTGGCGCCGCGGCGTCGGAGTTCACCGCGATGATGAGGTCGGAGGAACGCATGCCTTCAAGATGCTCGGGTGCACCCGATACTCCGAGACCGATATACAGCCTGGGTTTGACGAGGCGGCCGGACTTCCCGACCTGGCGCTCCTTTTCCAGCCAACCCTGGTCGATTACGGGCCGGCTGCCCGCGATTTCGGCGTTGAGCGCATCTGCAAGCTCGCGAGCGACAGCGATGCTGTCCGCGGCGCCAATCCCGCGGCCTATGCAGACGATGCGTTCGGCGAGCGAAAGGTCGAAGCTACCGCGGGCCGGCCGTTGCTCGTCGACGAAGACGGAACGGAGGGCGTCGAGGGACTTTGGCGCGTCCTGGACTATGATCTCAGGACTTGCTCCGGTCGTTACCGCCTCCGGAAAGGCTCCGGGCATGATTGACACCACCACGGGAAGCGGCGCGCGGACGACGGCTTCCAGCCGTCCCCCATACATCTGACTTGTGGTGGTCAACGCGCCGTCCGCGACGGTGACGTCTGTGCAGTAGGCGACCAGTGGCAAGCTTGCAGTCACGGCGACGGCGGAGGCTAGGTCAAGGCCCGCGGTGGTATAGGCCAGCATCACGGCCGCGGGATCAAGCTTGGCGATCATGTCGGCGAGCACGGCGGCGTGTGCCTCCGCAGTGTAAGCACCGAGCGCCGGATGGGTGACGTGAATAATCCGGTCGACCCCATCCAGCGTGGGGACGCCCACAGGCTCTCCGGAGGCGATCAGGGCGATGACCGACCCGCCGGTCGCAGAAGCGATCTCGCGGCCGGCCGAAACCGCCTCCCTTGAGGATGGCCTAACGCCGTCCTCGATGAGCTCGATGTAAACCAGAACGTCTTTCATCAGCATACCTGCAGCAAGGCGCGGTCGGCCAGCAGCCTCAAGATTTCGTCGGCGATCGCATCAGCATCACCATCGAGCATCACCGCTCCGCCGGCCTCGTCCGGGACGCGGAGCTCGACGATCTCAACATCCGGCATGGCGACGGCTGCCGTCGCCTCGATGCGAGGGATTTCTTCCGCCATTGCTTGCCGGAGCTTGCTGCCGGTGACATACCGGATTGGACGCGACGCCGTCTGGACGCCGAGCACGGCGGGCAGCGGTAGGCGGATGGCCGCCGAGACCCCGCCGCTATACTCCTGCTGCACGGTGATGGTCGAACCGTCGTCGGGCTTCACACTGCTGACAGCGCTGGCTTGAGGCCATCCGAGCACAGCGCCGAGACTGGGTGCGAGCTGGCCGAATATGTCTTCCGGGCTTTGTACGCCAGTAAGCACGAGGTCGGCACCAAGCTCGGCGGCGGCTGCCGCAACCACAGGCGTCATGGCGCGCGACGAGATTGGACCATCAGTATCGTCTACCGCGATTCGCCGCGCTTCGTCCGCGCCGCGTGCCAGCGCAGTTTGGAGCGACCTCTCGACGCCGTCGCCGTCAATCATAATGGCGGTGACTTTGGCGCCCACGATCTCCTTGAGGAAGATTGCTTCCTCGAGCGCATGATCGTCGAACTCATTGAGCTTGAGATCGACCCACTCGCGGTCGATGTCCTTTCCGCCGTGGGCGATCTCGATATCTCCTCCGAGATCCGCCACCAGCCTCAGCACGACCATTATATGCATCCCAGCAGACCTCCCGATCGCGGTACTGTTTAGAATGTGACCGCGGGCTCGCCGAATTTTTTGGCCGCCGTCCACCTTTCTCGGGTCAAGGCAACACGGCGGCTGTCGGTTAAGTTTTCTCATTCAGTTCCCAATTAGGAACTAAGTTCTCTTTCATATTGCATCGCTGGGATGCCTCTGGCAAGCTTCGATCCGGTTCGGGGGGCCGCGAGTAAGAATCGTCCGCGCTGGGGACCGAAAGAAGACGGGAGGATCGCCGCATGGTATCGGTGAACAAGGGTTCCAAAGTCGCCGAAGTCTTGATCGTCGGCGCCGGTCCCTCGGGGCTCGTTGCCGCGAAGCACCTGACGCAGAGCGGATTCGACGTAGTTTGCCTGGAGCAGGGCGAGCGTGTCGACCACGGCAGCTACTGGGGCGACAAGCCCGAGTTCGAACTGATGATTCAAAAACGCTGGCATCCCAATCCGAATGTGCGGGATCTGGAAAGCGACTATCCGGTAAACACCTCGGAATCCGACGTCCCGATCCTGATGTACAATGCTGTCGGAGGGACATCGATCGTCTATGGAGCGCATTGGCAGCGCTTCATGCCGTCCGACTTCCGGGTGCAGACGCTTGATGGGGTGGCGGACGACTGGCCCTTCACCTACGAGGACCTCGCCCCCTACTACGACGAAATGGAAGCGGAGATCGGCGTCTCCGGTCTCGGAGGCGATCCGGCACTGCCGGCCGGCAAGGGACCCCCTTTGCCGGCACTGCCCATTGGCCGCATGGGACGCAAGGCTGCCGAGGGTATGAACAAGCTTGGCTGGCACTGGTGGCCGGCGCCGAACTCGATTGCCTCGCGGTCATTTGAAGGCCGCAATCCCTGTGCTCTCAGGGGCACATGCCGGAACGGCTGCGTCGAGGGCGCCAAGGCGACGTTCGATGTGACCCATCTTCCCGCGGCGCTGAAGCACGGCCTCAGGTTGGTGGCCGGGGCGCGCGTGCGGGAGATCCTTGTCAACGACCAGGGCCTTGCCACCGGCGCGGTCTATATCGACCGCAACGGTCGCGAACGGCGTCAGCTGGCGCGCGCAGTGATCGTCTGCTGCAATGGTGTCGGGACGCCGCGGCTGCTTCTCAACTCGAAGTCGTCCCTCTTTCCCGATGGGCTCGCCAATTCGTCGGGCCTGGTTGGTCGGAACCTGATGCTGCATCCTTACTCGACTGTTGTCGGGCATTTCGACGACTGGCTCGAGAGCTGGCTGGGACCAGCGGGGCAGCCGATCCAGTCGATGCAATTCTATGAGACGGACACGAGCCGAGGGTTTGTGCGCGGCGCCAAGTGGCACGTGCTACCTGGCGGCGGTCCGTTGGGCGGTCCGCCCGCCCCTGGCCGGCCGTTCGACGAGGCCTGGGGTCCGGCATTCCACCAGAACCGCGACCGCATCTTCGGCCGCTCGTTCGAATGGGGCATCATGGCCGAAGACTTGCCGGAAGAAGCGAATCGGGTCGTCCTGGACCCGGAGCTCGCGGACAGCGATGGCATTCCGGCCGCCAAGATCATCTACGACTACTCGGAAAACACCAAGCGCCTCTCGGAGTTCCACCTTGCCCGGGCGAAAGAGGCCATGGAGGCGGCCGGCGCGACATCGGTGACGGTGCGCGGCTTGATGACCGACCGGAGCGAGCACAATACCGGTGCCAGCCTGCGCGCCACCGGGCATCTCATGGGAACATGCAAGATGGGTAACGACCCTCGTACGTCTGTCGTCAATCAATGGGGACGGTCTCACGACGTCCCCAACCTGTTTGTCTATGATGGCAGCGTGTTCGTGACATCCGCCGGATTTAATCCGACCGGGACAATCTGTGCCGTAGCGCTGCGCAGCGTTAAGCATTTGATCGCTGACCGCCGCAACATGAAGGTAGCAGCATGAGTGGCATCATTGACGACGAACTGCGCGAAACCTTCGTCGCGGTTGCCGACATTCTCATTCCGGCGTATGGCGCAATGCCGGCAGCCAGTACGGTTGACGTAGGAGGCGCGCCGCTGGACCGGATTCTCACGCTACGGGACGACCTTCTCGAAACCTTCATTCGCGGCCTTGCCGCCATGGCGGGCAAGGAGCCGGAAGGTGCGGCCCGCGCGCTGAACGAGTCCGACCCGGGGGCGCTCGCGACTATCGGACTCGTCGCATCAGCAGCCTACTATATGAATCCGCGGGTCATGCAGCTCATCGGGTATCCAGGACAGGAGAGACGCCCGATCGACCCCGACGCGCCGTCGGAATATCTACAAGATGGACTTTTGCAACCCGTCATCGATCGGGGCCCCATTTATCGCCCGACGCCCGAACAGTCCACCTAGGTCGATCCTGGGCGACTTCCCCCGTTCTGGCTAGCGCCGGGCCGGTCAGGCCTCGGCCTCGCCGAGCGGCATCAGGCCGTTGGCTGCCGCGACATCGCGCAGCCACATCGCGTTGTTCTTGGGGATACGCGCCTGGGTGGAGAGTCGACCGTAGGTGATGCCGTATTATGCGCCGAACCCGGCGTCCCCCTCGAAATCGTTGAGCAGGGTCCATACGAAGATGCCGCGGATGTCTACGCCGCGATTGATGGCGTGGCGGATGCCGCGAAGGCGGCGTCGAGATAGACTATTCGCTCGTCGCGGACCCGCGGCGGTTGGCGCAAGACCCCGCAGGCACACGAGGTCTCGGTGAAGACCGCCAGCGAGATGACCAACGAGGGGCCCCGGGGCGCATCCGCGAGCTGGACACAGCGCTTGGGCGCTTGGGCGGGCCGCTGCTTGAGTTGAAGCCGAACCCATTCGTATGGGGTTGGAGGCGAAACGGCGCTGGCGGTTGGCCGTGGGGAAGCCGAACTAAAGAGTCAGCTTACGCGACGCATTCGCGAGCTGACCGAGTTCTGCCTGCGTGATCACAATCGATTGCTCAGCCTGTCCCCCCGGATGCCCGCCACAGTACTGCTGCGACTCGCCGCACCGGGTCCGCGATCAACGGTAGGGCTACGCCCTCTGACGAGCGGATATTAGCTGCTGCGGAGCCGGCGAATGCCAAATCAATTGGTAGGCCTCGAGGACATTGCGCCGTGTCACAGACAGGCCCGGCGAGGCTACCCACGGCGGCGGACTCCGACCGACCAGGACCTGCAAAGCCGCCACTGCCGCGGTCACACCCTGATCGTAGGGCCGCTGAGCACCGATCCCCTTGATCATGCCCCCGCTGCCCAGTTCGAGCGCCGCCTCATTGCCGAGATCGACGGTGGTCAGGGGTAGCTGCCTCCCCCGTGACTTCAGGGCTGCGACGGCCTGCATCGCGGGTTCATCCCAGACCGCAAAAAGACCCTGGATGTCGGCATTGGCTGCAAGAACCCCGTCGACCACCGGCGCCACCAAGTTGACGTCGATGAAGCGGGCGGACCTCATTCTGATGTCCGGCCGCTCCGTCTCCATCCATTTCCGGAAGGCTATTTCACGCTGGTTTGTTACGAAAAAGTCGACACCATAGGAAATGATCCCGATGGAAGCTCCCTCTTCAACATATGGCGACAGCAGTTCAGCGCCGATCTGGCCCAGGCCAAAATTGTCAGCAGAAACCACGCTGACGTAGTCCTTGCCCGGAAGGAGACCGGTAGGGGCGTTGTCGAGTAATATGAGTTTCACGCCAGCACGAGAGACTGAACGATGCCCGTCAGCAACCGCAGCATTGCCAATAGGAATGCTGATGATCGCATCCGGAGTGTCCCGCGTCAGACGATCAAGTGCACTATTCTGAACAGCCTCGCTGAACCCGCAATCTACAACATCGATAACCGCAGCGGAGTATTCGCCCAGAGTTGCAACAATTCCGGCAATCTGTTGTTTTGACCAGTCGCTGCTCGTCGTGTGGAGCACCACGGCGACAGTGAACTGGCATTTCCTGGCGAGCTCTGCCTCCGCGTGCGTGAGTCGCAGGTGG
Source organism: Bauldia sp. (assembly GCA_020442065.1). GTDB lineage: Bacteria > Pseudomonadota > Alphaproteobacteria > Rhizobiales > Kaistiaceae > Bauldia. Next base: position 26,077 of record JAGRKZ010000014.1, on the reverse strand, counting down.
TGCGGAGGGACTGCCTGCTCACCATGCGGCCCAAGTCCCGTAATGGCCATCCGACGTTCTTCCCCTGTACGCGCAGTGCTCGTTGCTTTTCCCCTGCGCTATCGTCGCGCCCGAGACGTGCGCCGCTTTTCTAGCCTGCCGCCGCCCGCCGCGCTGGAATCCAGACTGCAGTATGGGCGTTTGCGCCCGCTTTGGCTCGCATTGTTCATCCATAGCGATATCATGGCCGAAGGGACCGGCGGCGTGGCGCCGGGGGCTCGGGGGGAGCCGGGCGTGGCTCGTTCATGCTGATTGTCTGTTTCGATAGGGCGAGAATGTTTGCCACCGTGGAATGGGCTAGGGGGGACCCATCATCCACCCACAGGCTGATCGAAGGGGTTGACAACAGATCATCGACGATTGTCATCGAGGCACCCACCAAGGCGGCCGAGCTTCCCATCTGAGACCTCGCGATACGCAGATCTCGCGACAGCAAGGGATGGGACTTCCGGAAGATTCCTTCACGGATCGCGGCGATCAACATGTCGCTGGTCTGTGCGATTGCTCCGCCGAGAATAATCAGAGACGGATTGAATGTGTTGACGACCGCCGAGAGAGCCGTCCCCACCTGGCGTCCACAGCGCGACATCAGCTCAGCACAAAAGGCGTCACCCGACTGAGCCGCCGAGCCGACCTCGGCCACATCGATTCCGCGCGATGCGGCCACCGAGTCTGCGAGCATTGCGCTACGACCATCCTGCGCAGCCTGCAGTGCCTGGCGAACGATTGCATCGGTGCCTGCAACCGTTTCGAGGCACCCGACATTGCCGCAACGACATATGGCGCGGTTGTCGTCTCCGGTGGCGATGTGGCCGATTAGGCCGGCCCCGCCCTGAGCCCCGCTGTGAAGGCGGCCTTCGGTGATAATGCCGGCGCCAATCTGCCTGCCAAGATGGACGAAGACCATGTCATTGACGCCGACGCCGCTTCCGGCTCGCTGCTCACCGAGAGCCATCATGTGGATGCGGTTGCCGACCCAGACCGGCGCACCATAGCGGACAGCAAGATGTTGCGTGAATGGGAAGTCCGCCCAGCCGGGAACGGACGGCAGGGTTGCCGCGCTAAGCAGCCCCGTGGGTGCCGGCGAGACCGGGGTGGAAACCGCCAGACCGATGCCCCAGACCTCGCGGCTGCTCTGGTCCTGCTGGTCAATAATCCAGTCGAAAAGCGTCTGCAGCCGCCTGAGGACAAGGGCTGGACCGACGCTCATGTCGATCGACTCGTGGTGTTCGATTCGGAGCCGTCCGGATAAATCCGCCAACGCCACACCAACCGTCGAGGGCCCGAGGACAGCGACAAGCAGCATTCCGGCTTCGCTGCGGAAGCGAAAATTCCTGGGCGCTCTTCCTCCGGTAGTCGGGCCAAGGTCGCCCTCAGCGACAAGTCCCCTTTCCATCAGCGTTGCCAGACGGTCGATCACGACAGCACGGCCGAGCCCCGACTGGCGTTCGATCTCCAGTCGCGTCGTCGCCTGACCCGAGCGGATCAAGTTCAGGATCAAGGCAAGGCTGAAATGCTCGCCGTCGATCCGCTGAGGGCGCCGCTGTTGCCGCGCTCCCTCCAAAATCGGGAGCCCCAGTGTGTCGTGTTCAAGGGTCATTGCTGGGTGACCCACCTCTCAGACAAGGGCGACGACGCAGTCTCCTGCCCTGATTAAAGGACGCGTCCCCATGCCGACAAGGGGATGACGGCCGCGGCCTTCTGCCGAGAATCTCTCGCGTCACCCGAAATCGCAAGACATGTTGCGGTCAACACACTGATTAATCGCGATTTTTTCTCTCGATCTGCGATTATGGTGATTTTCCATTGACTTTTGTATATTATCAGAATTAGTATTTGTGAAATAGACAAAAACCGGAGGAAACTGCGATGAAGTCCCATTTTCTGAGTTCGGTGTCAGCCGCCGTGATGTGCCTTGTCGGCCTCACGGCTGCGCTTGCGGACGATCCGATGGCAAAGGTCGACGCTGCCACCCTGGTGCCCAAGGGCATCGTCGGTCCCAGCCAGGCCGGCGATACCGCATCGGACCCTAAGCTCGCGTGGCTGACGGATGAGGAGTGCGCCGCCGCCAAGGAGAAGGGATTCAAGGTCGGCATCGTCATGCAGACGATGAACATCGAGTGGTCGACGGAGCAGGTTCGCGGCATCACCGATGGATTGGCGCGCTGCGGCGGTCAGGTCGTCAGCGTTACCAACCCCGACTTCACCGTCGAAAAGCAGATCGCCCAGATCGGCGACATGATCCTTTTGAAGCCCGACGCGATCATTTCGATCCCGGTGGACGATGTCGCGACCGCCGCGACGTACAAGAAGATCCAGGAAGCCGGCATCAAGCTGGTGATGATGGACAACGTCCCCGCGGGGCTGAAGCACGGGACGGACTACGTGACTGTGGTTTCCTCGGACAGCCAGGGGCTCGGCGCGGTGTCGGCGGCGATCCTCTCACCCTACCTTCCGGAGAATGCCGAGGTCGGTGTCGTCTGGTTCGGCATCTCCTTCTACGTCACCAACGAGCGTACCAAGGGCTTCAAGGACTGGATGGCCAAGAACCGTCCGGATGTCGTGATCAAGGAAGCCCCATTCCTCAACCCGAGCGACGCTGGCAAGGTGGCGGAAAGCTTTCTCACCGCAAATCCCAACATTGCCGGTCTGTTCACTGAGTGGTCCGGTCCGGGCCTCGACGCGGCCTCGGCCGCCCGCGCCCAGGGCAAGGACATCCCGAGCGTCACCATCAATCTCGAGGGTGACGTCGCGATCGAACTCGCCAAGGGCGGCATGATCAAGGGGCTGGCCTCGCAGGTACCGTACGACCAGGGCATCACCGAGGCCAATGCGGCAATGGGCAGCCTGCTCGGCAAGGAGCTGCCCCCCTTCCTCGCCTACGCCGCCGTGCCCGTGATCCAGAATAACGTCCTTCAGGCATGGGACACCGTCTTCCACCTGCCGGTGCCGGACGACCTCAAGGAGGCCTGCGACAGCAATCCGGTCTGCGCCGGCAAGTAGCGCCGCAGCCCCTCAACAAAAAAGCCCAAAGGGAGGACAGGAACATGCCCGCACCGATCGTGGATCACACCGGCCAGCCGGTGGAGCACGGACGAGCCAAGGTCAATGGCGTCCGACTGCACTATGTGACCGCCGGGGAGGGGGAGCCGCTCTTCCTCCTCCACGGCGTCCCGAAGACCCATTATCATTGGCGGCACGTGATCCCTCTGCTGACGCCGCATTTTCGCGTCATCGCGCCAGACCTTCGCGGGCTGGGCGACTCCGAGCACCCCGTCGTCGGCTATGACATGAAGAACATGGGCGAGGACATCGCGGAGCTCGCCACCCATCTCGGGTACAAAACCTTCAACCTCGCCGGGGAGGACTGGGGGGCGTCGACGGCGTATCAGCTCGCTGCCAACCATCCCGACCGCGTCAAGCGGCTCGTCTACCAGGAGATGATCCTCCCGGGCTACGGCCTTGAGGACTACTCGTTCCTCACCGAGAAGAACGTGAGCACCTATGTCTGGCTCTGGCACATCAATTTCTACAACGTGCCGGACTTTCCAGAACTTCTGATCACCGGCAAGGAACGAGAGTATTTCACCTACTTCATCAAGCACGAGTGCCACGATCCGACGGCGATCAGCGAGGACAATCTCAACGAATACATCCGCTGCTATTCGTCGCCGGGCGGGCTTCGCTGCTGCTTCAACATCTACCGCGCCACGCTCGAAAGCGGCCGTCAGAACCGGGAATCGGCAAAGAAGAAACTGAAGATGCCGGTGCTCGCGGTCGGCAGCAAGTATTTCATTGCTGAAGACAACGAGCGCCAGATGCGGGAAGTGGCGAAGAACGTGCGGGGCGTGATCCTGCCGCGCGGCCATCAGCTCGCGGAGGAATGCCCTGAGCAGCTCGCGGCCGAGTACATCAAGTTCTTCAAGAACTGATCCTCGGTAACCCGTGACGGGCGGGAACGCTGTAGAAGCCGGTCCCGCCCGGCGCACCAGACATCCATTTGTGCGCGAAGCCGTCGCTTCGCGGTGAGATCGGCCGGTACGCCGGGCCGATCGGGGATCGGCTCGTGCCGGCCTTTGCCAAGGGGCACGCGGAGAGAAGAGAATGTCGTGGAAACTGGCCTATCACGCAAATTGCTGGGGCGCGCTTGGCGGAAACGCGGTTGGCGTCACATCAATAACGCAGCTCACCTATCGCACCTTCGGCGACATGGAGCGCGCTGTCGGGGAGATTGGCGAGGCCGGCTACACCGGCACCGAGCTCTTCGACGGAAATCTCCTCGACTATGAGGGCCGGATCAAGGATTTTGCTGCAGTCCTTGGCGCTGCCGGCGTCAGGCTGGTCGCCGTCTATTCCGGCGGCAACTTCATCTTCGATGACGTGCTGGCCGAGGAACTCGCCCGGATCGAGCGCGCGGCGGCCGCGGCGGCGGCGCTGGGCGCCGAGCATCTCGTCGTCGGCGGCGGCGCAAAGCGCGCCGCCGGTCGGAAGCCCGATGACATCAAGCGCCTGGGTGCGGCGCTTGAGAAGGTCGTAGCGATCGCGAGGCCGAAAGGGCTCACCGCCCACTACCATCCTCACCTCACGACAATCGTCGAGGGTCCTGCCGAGGTCCGCGAGGTCTTCGCTGAGACGTCGATCGACTTCTGCCCCGACACCGCCCACCTGGCCGCCGCGGGAGGCGATATCCCGACGCTTCTTCAGGAGCATAAGGACCGGATCTCCTACGTCCACCTCAAAGGCTGGCAGAAGGAGCCTTTCGCCTTCACGCCGCTCGACCAGGGGACGCTCGACATGGGCGCGATCGTCCGCACGCTTCAGGCGCTCGGCTATGACGGCTGGGTGACCACAGAGCTCGATAGCTGGCCCGACCCCAAGGGGGCGGCGCGCCAGAGCCTGGCCTTCCTGCGCAGCTTCGGCGGCTCACGGTGAGGCGCGTCCTCTCCCTGGCGTCCGGTTTCTCCCTGCCGGTCGCCGCCTTTTCTTCAGTTCAACACGACGGATGAGCACGTCATGACCCGACAACTCAACGTAGCAATGATCGGCGGCGGCTTCATGGGCAAGGCCCATTCGATGGCTTATGCGGCGATGCCGATGTTCTTCTGGCCGGCGCCCGCGCTCGCCTGCCGGAAGGTGCTGGTCGACGTCACGCCCGAGCTGGCGGCGGACGGTGCGGCGCGCTACGGTTTCGAGGAGTCGGCGACCGACTATCGCACCGTTGTCGCGCGAAACGACATAGACGTCGTCGACATCGTCACGCCGAACGATCGTCACGCCGAGATCGCGATCGCCGCCCTGAAGGCCGGCAAGCACGTGATCTGCGAGAAGCCGCTGGCGCGGAATGGTGTCGAGGCCAAGACCATGCTCGACGCGGCGCGCACATCCGGCGCGATCCACATGGTCGCCTTCAACTACCGCCGGACGCCGGCGGTCGCTCTCGCGAAGAAGTACATCGACGAGGGCCGGATCGGCAGAATCCTGAACTTCCGGGGAACCTACCTGCAGGACTGGTCAGCCGACCCCAACGGCCCGCTCTCCTGGCGCTTCCAGAAGGATGTCGCCGGCTCGGGCGCCCTCGGTGACATCGGCACCCATGTCATCGACTTCGCCCGCTACCTCGTCGGCGAAATCAGTGCCGTCAATGCCATAGTCCAGAACTATGTGCCGACGCGCCCGATCCAGTCCGGCGGGTTCGATATGCTCGGTGCGTCCGACAAGTCGGGCGAAGGGCCGCGCGGCACGGTCGATGTCGACGATGAGTTCATCACCCTCCTCAAGTTCCAAAATGGTGCGGTCGGCTCGATAGAGGCGACGCGCAATGCCCACGGACGCAACAACTTCCTCACCTTCGAGATACACGGCACCGAGGGGTCGATCGCCTTCAACTACGAGCGCCTCGACGAGTTGCAGGTGATGTTCGCGTCGGACGCGGGCGATGCGCGCGGCTTCCGCACCGTCTACACCGGCCCGAGCCATCCGTACGGGGCCAACCTCTGGCCGATCCCCGGCCTCGGCATCGGTTACGGCGAGACCAAGATTATCGAATGCTTCGACTTCTTCAGCGCCATCGTCGGCGGCGAGCTGCCGTCGCCCAACTTCGAGGACGGATACCGCATTTCGCTGATTGCCGACGCGATCCTCGAATCGGGAGCGACCGAGCGCTGGGTCGCGGTCGGCAACTGAGGCGCGCCAGGTGGGGTAGCCAGCCGATGAACGCTTCCGCCGCAGCCGTGGGTTCCCCCGAACCTCCGATCGTGTCGTTCCGGGGAATATCGAAGAGCTTCGGCGCGGTGCGAGCGCTCCGCGACGTGAGCTTCGAGCTCCAGGCGGGTGAAGTCCACGCACTTCTCGGCCAGAACGGGGCCGGCAAGTCGACCCTGATCAAGATCCTCGCCGGCGTCCTGGCGCGCGACGGCGGGACGATTTCGGTCGACGGCCGCGATGTAGACTATCGCACGCCATCGGGGGCGCGGTCGGCGGGCATATCGGTCGTCTACCAGGAACTCAGCCTGGTTCCGTCGATGACGGTCGCCGACAATCTGTTTCTCAACCGCGAGCCGCGGCGGTTCGGCATCGCGCGGCGTGGCGAGATCCATCAGTCGGCGAAACGGTTCCTCGACGAGCACGGCTTCCACCTCGACCCCAAGGCGATCGTCGGCGACCTCCCATTCGCCTACCGCCAGCTCACCGAGATCGCCAAGGCGCTGCTCGGGGACGTCCGCATCCTCGTGCTCGACGAGCCGACCTCGTCGCTCTCCGGAGGCGAGGAGGCAATCCTCTTCAAGGCCGTTGAGGAAGTGACGCGGCGCGGCGTAGGGGTCATCTATGTCACACACCGCCTCGGCGAGGTCTTTCGACTGGCGCAACGGGTGACGGTGCTCCGCGACGGGCAAAACGCGGCGACCTTCCTAACCAAGGACAGCAGCATCGCATCGCTGGTGAGCGCCATCCTTGGCCCTGCGGCGTCGGCCCGGCCGGCGCAGACAACAGTACCGCGCCCAGTGGCCGGGGAGCCAGGTCCGGCGGTTGTCCAGCTCACAGATGTCCGCAATGACCGGCTGAAGGGGCTGAGCCTGTCGCTTCGAGCCGGCGAGGTGGTCGGCCTTGCCGGAATGATCGGCAGCGGCCGCACCGAAATCCTCGAGACCGTGTTTGGGCTCCGCCGGGCTGGCTCCGGCGAATACCGCCTTCGGGGCAAGCCAGTGGTCCTCGGCAGCTCGATAGACGCGATCCGGCACGGGATCGCGCTCGTTCCCGAGGACCGCCACCTGCAAGGCCTGGTGCTCGACCACTCGATCGAACGCAACATTGCGATGCCCAGGCTGAAGCAACTCACCCATTTCGGGATTCTCAATCGGGACGCCTCCAGCCGGCGGGCTCGCGACGCGGTCGACGACCTTTCGATCAAGACGCCAGGAATCCGCGTGCCCGTCCGCGGCCTATCGGGCGGTAACCAGCAGAAGGTTGTCTTCGGCAAATGGCGCGATCCGACGCCAGCGATCCTGCTCTTGGACGAGCCGACGGTCGGCGTCGATGTGGGTGCGCGTGGCCAGATCTACGACCTGATCCGGCGAGCCGCCAGCCAGGGCTCGGCTGTCCTGGTCGTGTCCTCCGACCTCGGCGAACTGGCGATGCTGTGCGATCGGGTCGCCATTGTCGTCGACGGCCAGATCAGGTCGGAGTTCGAGCGCGCCGCGATCGAAAGCGAGGAACATCTTCACCAGCTCGTCCAGGAGGCACAAGGATGACATCAGACGTTGCCGCGGGCCCCCCGAGAAGCGCCGCAGATGTCCTGAGGTCGACGCTCCTCTCCGGGCGTATGCTCTACGTCGCCTTCGTCGCCCTGATCGTCATCTTCGCGATCGCTTCGCCAGTATTCCTCACGACCGAGAATTTCGCCAATGTCGGGCGGCAGACGGCGCTGGTCTCGATCATGGCCGTCGGTATGACGCTGGTGATTATCTCGGGCGAGTTCGATCTCTCCGTTGGATCGGTGATGGCGCTGGCCGGCGTCGCGGCGGCGCTCGCCATGCAGGGCCTTGGCGATGTGTGGATCGTCGGGGCGGTTGTCGCGATTGCCACCGGTGCCGCGGTTGGCCTTGTCAACGGGCTTCTCACGACCCTCCTCTCGATCCCCTCGTTCCTGATCACCCTCGGATCGCTTAGCATCGCGCGAGGTCTGGCCCTCCTCGTCACGGGAACGCGGCCGATCAACATCGTCGACGAATCCTATTACAGAATCTTTGGGGAAGGATATGTCCTCGGCGTTCCGGTGCCGATCGTGTGGACCATCGTCGTCGCCCTAGCCGGAATCGTCCTCCTCCACTTCTCGACCTTCGGGCGGAAGATCTATGCTACCGGCGGCAACGCCACCGCGGCCCGCTACACGGGGATCAACACGCGCCGCGTCAAGACGATCTGCCTGGTCATTGCCGGAACGCTCGCCGGACTCGCCGCGCTTGTCCTGACGGCGCGTTCCCACGCCGCGCGACCCGATGCAGGCGCGGGCATCGAACTCGATGTCATCGCGGCGGTGATCCTTGGCGGCGCGGCGCTCTCGGGCGGTCGTGGCACCGTCATCGGCGCCCTCATCGGCAGCCTGATGATTGGCATCCTCAACAATGGCCTCAACTTGGTTGGCGTCGACCCCTCGCTGCAGCTTGCAGTCAAGGGGCTCATAATCTGGTTCGCGGTCGCCCTCGGGAAACGATGATCCATGGACGGCATCGCCACCACGCTGCGCGCGCGCGCCTTCAGCGCCGAGGGCCTCCTGGTCGGTGCTCTGGTCGCCCTGGTCGTCTTCTTCTCGATCGCCTCGCCGGTGTTCTTGACGCTCGGCAATCTCGAGAACATCGGCCGCCAGACGGCGCTCGTGTCGATCATCGCTGTGGGAATGACTTTCGTCATTGTCTCCGGCGAGTTCGATCTCTCCGTCGGCTCCACACTGGCCCTCGCCGGCGTGATTTCGGCGATCGCTATGAAGGAGATCGCGCAGTACGCGGCGATCGGTGCCTTGGCCGGTCTCGCTACCGGCGCCGCGGTCGGACTGCTCAACGGCATCCTCACCACGCGCCTTCGGATCCCCTCGTTCCTGATCACTCTCGGCTCGCTCAGCATCGCGCGGGGGATCGTGATGCTGATCACCGATACCCGGCCGGTCGTTATCACCAACCGCAGCTACTTCGCGATTTTCGGCGAGGGGCATTTCCTCGGCGTGCCGACGCCGATCGTCTGGACGGTCGTGGTCATTCTCGGCGGGATCATCGCGCTGCATTTCACGGGGTTCGGCAGAGCCGTGTACGCGGCCGGGGGAAATCCGACCGCGGCGCGCTATTCGGGCATCCCGGTCATTCGGGTCAAAGTCATATCGCTGACACTCGCCGGGTTTCTCGCCGGGCTCGCGGGTCTTGTGCTGAGCGCGCGGGCCCATGCGGCGCGGCCCGACGTCGGCGCCGGTCTCGAGCTCGACGCGATCACGGCCGTGATCCTCGGCGGCGCCGCGCTGTCGGGCGGTCGCGGCACGGTGATCGGCACGCTCATCGGCAGCCTGATCATCGGCATCCTCGGCAACGGCCTCGTGCTGATCGGCGTCGATCCATCGATCCAGATCATCGTGAAGGGACTGATCATCTGGCTGTCGGTCTCGATGAGCCGCGGTTGAACGCCAAAAGTTGAAAAGGCCGGCAGGCAATGGTGCCTGCCTAAGAACCAGGAGGACGCACCATGGACTTGAGAAGACCAGGAAGGGCGGCGCGGTGGCTGGGCACTGCCGCGTTGATTTCGTTTGGCAGCCTGACCTCGGCCAACGCCGCGGGTTGCGATGTCGCAAACACCCTCGATGTCGCGTCGCTGATCCCGCCGGGCATCGTCGGCAGCGGTCCGTTCGGCGAGGCGCCGTCGACCATCGATTCTGTCAAGCTGACCGACGCGCAGGCCGAGCAGGCTCGGGCAGGCAAGTTCAAGGTCGGCGTGGTGATGCAGACGATGGACATCGACTGGTCGAAGCTGGTCGTCGCCGGAATCACCGACACGCTCGGCAAGTATGGCGCGGAGTTGGTCGGCGTCACCAATCCGAGCTTCCAAGTGGACAAGCAGATCGCACAGATCGGCGACATGATTCAGCTAAAGCCGCAGGCGATCATTTCGATCCCCGTCGACAATACGGCCACTGCTGCCGCCTACAAGACGATCTCCGACGCGGGCATCAAGCTGATCCTAATGCACCAGGTTCCGCAGGGGCTGAAGTATCCGGACGACTACCAGGCGGTGATCTCTCCCGACAATCGCGGCAACGGCCAGGTTGCGGCGCAGATCCTTGCCGCCCACATCCCCGATGGCGGCGTGGTGGGGATCGTGGACTTCGGCGTCGACTTCTTCACCACCAACGAGCGGACCCGCCAGGTGAGAGCCTGGTTCGAGAAGAATCGGCCGGACGTGACGCTGAAGCAGGTCGATTTCGTCGATACCACGAAGGCCGGCGACGTTGCCGCGAACTTTCTAACCGCCAACCCCGACGTGAGTGGGCTTTTCGTGGTGTGGGACGCGCCTGCGATGCAGGTGGCAAGCGCCCTTCGCGCCCAGGGCAAGGACCTGCCGGTGGTCACCATCGACCTCGGGATAGAGGCCGGCATCGAACTCGCGAGCTGCGGCCTGATCAAGGGGATCGCGGCTCAGCAGCCTTACGACCAGGGTGTCGCGGAAGCTGAAGCCGCCCTGCAGACGCTGCTCGGCAACCAGCCGCCGCCGTGGATCGTTCTGCCGGCAGTGCCCGTCCTTCCGAGCAACCTCACCGAGTCCTATCGGCAGGTCTTCCACGAGGATCCGCCGGAGGAGCTAGTGTCGGCCTGCGTCGCGGACACCGGCTGTAAGTAACCCGAGACCGCGCCGTCAGGCAGAGTGCCTGACGGCGTCCCGATGAAAGACCCGAAGGAGGCGAAGCAAATGCCGGCCACGCTGGACCGCTACGGCGGAAACATCGATGTGAAGTTGAATGGGACCGGGTTCTTTCGAGTGGAGCGAACCAGCGACCGATGGTGGCTGGTCGACCCCGACGGAGCGGGGATGCTCACGATCGGGCTCAACCACATCGACGACTCCAATCTCAAGTACCCCCACAACTGGGATATCTGGAAACGCAAGTACGGCACCCGCGACAATTGGATTCGCGAGGGCGTCGTCCCTGACCTCAAAGCGTGGGGCTTCAACACGATCGGCTGGACGCAGGAGTATGTCAGCGGCGACTGGGGCGTCGCCCTCGACTGGTTTGGCGACCCCATCGACCTTGGACATTCCACCGCGCCGTGGTCGGCCGCGGACTACAAGACCGCCGACATGCCCTACATCCTGCAAATCCGCGTTGCCGAGATCGAGGACTGGAAGGGCCAGCCAGCCTTTCCGGACGTCTATTCTCACGACTTCGACGTCTACTGCGAATACCTCGCGCGGAGCGTCTGCTACGATCACGCCGACAATCGCAACCTCATCGGATACTTCCTGGTCGACATCCCCTCGTGGTTTCCGCATGCAAGCGGCCGATTCTTCTCGGGCTTCAGCGGCCTGACGGGCAAAGCCTACGACACCAAGCTCTATGACGTCGCGAGCAAGTACTACGAGACCATCACCAAGCATATCCGCCAGTACGACCCTAACCACCTGATCCTCGGGGACCGCTACAACGGCAATAAGGGCATCCCCACGCCACCGCTGATGGCCATGAAGCCGTTCGTCGACGTGCTGTCGATCCAGTACTTTTCCGGCGCGACGGCCGCGGATCACGAGAAAATGCGGAAGTCCTTTGCCGAGTGGCAGGAGATCACGGGAAAGCCGGTGATCAACGCCGATCTAGGGAACTGGACGGCCACCAAGCTCAATCCCAATCGCAAGACGGGATTGGCCTCGCAGGCCGCCCGGGGCGTCCAGTACGCGGAGTCGCTAGCACCTCTGGTCAAGGAACCGTGGTTCATTGGCTGGCATTGGTGCGCCTACGTCGAGAACACCGGCCGTGGATGGGGTATCAAGGATCCTTGGGATGAACCCTATCAGGATTTCGCCGGTCCGCTCACCAGGTTCAACAAGGGGGTCTACGACTTGATCAAATGAACGTCGACAGAGCCCCTCTATACGCGGGATGCCTTGGGGTAAGGACGGCGCTGAGGCGCCTGCGCCTCCAGTTCTTCGACGAACTCACGCGAACTCTCCACCAAGCCCTCCAGAGCGGCCTTCATTTTCTGCATCCGTTCGAGCGTCTCGCCTGAGTCCGCGACATCCGACCGAGTCGAGGCGAGGCGCTCAATGGCTGATCCGAACAACGTCACGCTCCGCTCGAAAGCTGGATCGATCTGAGGCACTTCGCCGGCGGCGAAGGCCTGCTGCAGACCGACGAGCATGTCGCGACCAGCCGTCTTCACGTCGCTCAGAAGCGAATCGCACTCAACGATGCCGGATTGTCCACCAAGGCCAGCTGCCAGCTCGCCGACTTCGGCGACATCGCAGCGAAGCTTGTCGAATGGATTGCTGCAGCAGTGGCATCGTCCCAGACGCTGGCGGATTCTTTGTGTCATGTTCTTCCCAACGCTGGCAAGCCGGATCCCTAGTGGAGCGAATTCTTAGTTCAGTGTCACTGTTTTGAACCAGCAGCAGGGCCACCAAAATACTCAGAATTCCGCAATTTCGCCAGAGAACGTTCGCCGGGAGTTTCTCTCCCTCCGCCAGCGACACCCAGTTCAATGTTCTCCGCTCGGTGAAGCGGCGGTGAAACGCCCGGGAACCGCGGGCTTGTTGTGCAGACCTGTGGACTGCCTCGCTTGGAAATCCGGTCCCAAGCCTTCTCTCTCCGCCATATTCTCTGAACCTGTGGACTGCGGCCAGATTGGTACGACGGTCTAAGTGTCTGTTGTCCAAGTTAAATCAGACATGCTCGATTGAGCTCTTTTGGCATCCTCTTCGCCGACCGATTGTCTATGCACGTTGATTTTGCGTGAGGCTAACGTCGGCAGTCTGAGTGGCTGCGTCTGGACCCGAAGCCGACGTCATGGAGAACCCCGCGATTGACAGGGCCGCGCCTCGATTGATACCGTCCAAGTCATGGTACGGACGTTCCATATATGGAACACGGAGGTGGTCCGTTGCACCCAACCGCAAGCCTGTCGCCGGTCACAGCGTCTCCGGTTGCCGCCGCGGGCGATGCCCCGGTGCTCGAGGCGCAGCACGTCGAGCGCCGCTTCGGCGCGGTGGTAGCAATCGCGGATGCCTCGGTCGCGCTTCGCCGGCATGAGGTGCTCGGCCTCGTCGGCGACAACGGCGCGGGAAAGTCGACTCTCCTCAAGATTCTGTCCGGTGTGCTGCAGGCTGATGCGGGCCGCATCCTGCTCGAGGGCAGCGAGATCCATATCCGGCGGGCGCAGGACGCAATGGAGGCGGGGATCGAGACCGTCTACCAGGACCTTGCGCTGGTCGACACCATGAGCGCCTACCAAAACGTCTATTTGGGGCGGGAGCCGCTTGCGAAGTCCCCGCTGCTTCGCCTTTTCAATCTCGTAGACGACCGCGCGATGCGAAAGCGCTCGCGCGAGGTACTTGACGCGTTGTCGGTCAAGATTCCGTCGATCAATGTCAGCGTTAAGGGAATGTCGGGGGGGCAGCGCCAGTGCCTGGCCATCGCGCGTGCGATCCTTTGGGGGCGAAAGATCGTCATCCTGGACGAGCCGACCGCGGCGCTTGGCGTCCGTGAGACGGCGCAGGTGCTCGACGTGATCCGAGACCTAAGGAAGCATGACGTGAGCGTCATCGTCGTCAGCCACAACATGGCGCAGCTCATGGAGATCGCCGACCGCATCACCGTGATGCGGCTGGGCCGCACCGTCGCTACCCGCGTCGTCAAGGACACCCAGGTCTCCGAGATCGTCGGCCTGATCACCGGCGCGATCGGCGCCGACCCCGAAGAGGAGACCCGTCGCGTCACCACCCCGGCGTGAGCCGCCGGCATCAACTACAAACCAAGTCCAACCGGGAGGAAAACATGGAAGGACAGACACGCTCTCCGTTCCGTTCGCTGGCCGTCGCGGCGGCGGCAACCACGGTCCTCGGCGCGGGCTATGCCACCGACGCCGCCGCGCAGGACAAGTTCAAGCTCGGCATGGCGGTGGGAGGCAACCCCTGCTGCGAGTGGATGAAGGCGCAAGGCGACGTTGCCCGCGCCATCGCCGAGCAGCGCGGCTGGGACTATATCGAGCTCAGCAACAACGACGACGCCGCGACCGCGCTTAAGAACGCCGGCATCTTCATCCAGGAAGGCGCCGACGCCGTGATCCAGTTCAACGGCCAACCCTCGGCTAATCCTGCGCTCGCCCAGCGCTTCGCACCGGCCAATATCCCGGTCGTGACCTACGACATCGCCCAGCCCGGCTTCTATTTCGTCGGCATCGACAATCTCGCGGCCGGTCTCGCTGGCGGCGAGGCGCTCGGCAACATCATCAAGGAGAAATGGAACTGCGAGCCCGATCTAGTCATCTCTGCCGAGGGCGCCGCGGCCGGCATCGTCAACGAGTGGCGGACCGGCGGTATGCGGGACGGACTCAAGAAGGTCTGCCCCGACATCCCGGCCGAAAAGTGGGTGTCGTTCGAATCCCAGGGTCAGGCGACGGTAGGCCTGCCCGCAGCGCGTGACCTCCTCGCCGCGCACCCCGACGCCAAGAAGATGGCGGTGGTCGGTCTCAATGACGGCGGCGTGCTCGCCGCGATCAACGCCGCCGAGCAGCTCGGCCGAGCCGACGAGATCATCGGCTGGGGCCAGGATGGCGCCTTCATCACCGGCGACAACGTAAACCCGCACCTCGCGGGCAGCGTGTTCTACTTCCTCGAAGGCTACGCCGTTTACGCGATCCGCGACGTGATCGATGCGATCGCCGCTGGCAACCCACCACCGATGAAGGACACCGCGGGCGATCCCGCCTCGCGTGTCGAGCCCTGCCCGGTCTCGGCCGAGGAGGCGGCGAAGGTGCCGGACATGCCGGAGCGCGTGAAGCTTCTGCTTGAGGCACCTCCCGGCACCACAGCCTACGAGCTGTTCTGCCCGAACAAGTAAGTGTCGTGAGATGGCCGAACACGCCATCGGTCACGCCGCTCCTGCCGGCCGTCCGGGCATGAGGTTCCGCCTGGACGGCTGGGGGACGGCCGCGGTGGTCGCGCTGGCGTGGGTGGCGCTGGTCGCCATTTCGGCGATCAACCGCCCCGACTTCGTCTCGCACCAGACGGTGCTCGCGATCACCTTCACCATGTCGATCGTCGGCGTGCTCGCCGTCGGCCAGGCGCTGGTCGGAGTCAGTGGCGGGTTCCTCGATCTCTCCCAGCCGACGTCGCTGATCCTGACCGCGCTGGTCGCCTCGCGCCTGCTTGCGCTCGGCCTCGACCTGGTGCTCGCGATCCTCGTCACGCTGTCGGTCGGCGCGGCGTGGGGGCTGCTCAATGCGCTGATCATCGTATACGGCAAGCTCAACCCAGTGATCGTCACGCTTGCGACCAACTTCATCGGCCTCGCGGCGCTCTTCCTGCTTTTCGCCATCGCCGAAGCGCCGATCGACTCAGCCTTCCGCGCCTTCGGCCGGAGTTCGTTCCTCGGCCTCCCCAACATCTGGTGGCCGATGGTGGCGCTGGTGCTGGTCGTCGGATTCCTGCTGCCCCGCACCCGTTACGGCCGCCACGCCATTGCCGTCGGCGGCAACCGCTTCGCCGCGCAGGCGCGCGGCATTTCGCTCCGGGCGACAAGGTTCGCCATCTTCATCGCCAGCGGCGTTTGCGCGGCGATCGCCGGACTGCTCTTCGCCGCCTCGAGCGGGCCGTTTACCCCGGCAAGCGGCACGGTCTACCTGCTCCCGGTGATCGCGGCATCGATCCTCGCCGGAGTGTCACTCGGCGGCGGGCGGGGTAACATCTGGCTGATCCTCCTCTCGGTGGGCTTCCTGTCGACGGTGCCGACGGCGCTGGTCTTCTTCGGACTGACCTCGGACTGGCAGGCGATCTTCCAGGGCGCGATCCTGATCGTCGCCGTGGCCATCGACGGCTATCGCGAGAAGTCGGTGGCACGATGACGGATACCCTCGCCACGGGCCGCCAGGACGCGCCGCCCCCCATCGCGCACCACCCGGTTCGCGAAGTCTTCACCGGCCCGGTCGGCAGTATCGGGATCACCCTCGTCATCGTGATCGCGGCGGGCCTGATCGTCATCGGCCCGCGATTCCTTTCGGCGAGCAACATCACCATCGCCGGCCAGTTCGTGGCTATCCCGATACTGATCGGGGCCTTCGCCGCCTTCGCCCTGCTCGCCGGCGTGGTCGATCTCTCGATCGGCTCAATGGCAGGTGTGTCGGCGGCGATCATCGGTGCCCTTCTCGTCAATGGCTGGGAGATCTGGCCGGCTATGGCGATCACCCTTGCGGCGTGCCTCGTCTTCGGCTGCATCAACGCCCTCGCCATCGTCGGCTTCAATGCCGATCCGATCGCAGCGACCCTCGGCATGCTCACCGGGCTTCGTGGCGCCACCTACGTGATTGTCGAGGCCTTCGGCCAGTCGGGATCGCTGTTCGCTTTCCATGAGGGTCTCTTCGCCTTCACCAACATGATGGCCTGGTCGTTGCCGCTGATCTTCCTGATCGCGCTCTGCGTAACCGCCGTTGCCGCGCTTATTGTTGGCAAGACGCGGCTGGGCCGCCATGTGCGCGCCGTCGGCGGGGATCCCCTCGCCGCGGCGCGCGCCGGCATTTCGGTCGCGCGGGTCCGCACCGGCGCGCTGCTGCTCTCCGCCTTCGGCGCGGGGATTGGCGGGATCCTCTATGTCGGACAGCTCGGCGCGGTGTCGCGGCTTCTCGGCTTCGGTCTTGAGTTCCAAGTCTACGCGGCGCTCATGATCGGGGGCTACTCGATCCTCCGCGGCGGGGTCGGCGCGCCCGTCGGCGGCGCGCTCGGATTCCTCGTCATTGCCGGCGCCGCAAACATCCTCGATCTATCCGGCATCAGCCCCTACTACGTGAACGTCATCGTAGGCGCGCTACTGCTCGCCGCCGTGCTCCTCGACCGACTGCGCGGGGGCGACGCCTATGAGTAGGTTGGCCAGAACCCCTCAGGTCGTTTCCCTCGCAGCCCGGAGTGCATCGTGAAGATCACCGACATCCGCGTTATTTCGTTCCGTACACATGCCGACCGCTGGGACATGGGCCACGGCGTTCCGAAACCCAGGACCGAGCTGATGCAGACGGTGGCGATCGTCGACACCGACGCGGGAATCTCGGGCTACTACTTCGGCGGCGGCTCGCACGGCGACCAGGAGGGCCTGAACGTCGTCGACCAGGCGCTGCTCCTCGGCCGCATCCGCTCGCTGCTGATCGGCCAGGACCCGTTCGACCGCGAGCTGATCTGGAAGTGGATGTGGGTCGCCAACCTTTCCGAAAACGTAGCCTCGGTCGTTGACCTGATGCTGTGGGATCTCGCCGGCCGCGCCGCCAACCTCCCCGTCTATAAACTGATGGGCGGCGCTCGGGACCGCGTGAAGGCCTATGCCAGCACCTACCCCAATATCGGCCAGCCGCGCGTCTATGCCGAGCACGCGCTCGCCTGCAAGGCCGAGGGATATCTCGCCTACAAGATCCACCCGCACTACTTCTGGAATCCCAAGACCGAGACGCCATCGCCGGGGCGGCCGTCGAATATCGCCGAGGACATCGAGACCTGTCATCTCGTCCGCGAGGCGGTCGGCGATGACATGGTGCTGATGTACGACCCGTGGGGCACCTATCACACGCTCGAAGAGGCGATAAAGGTCGGCCGCGAACTCGAGAAGCTTAGCTTCTACTGGTACGAGCACCCGATGCCCGAGTATCGGGTCGAGAGCTATGTCCGCCTCTGCCGGGAGCTGTCGATCCCGATCCTGTCGCCGGAGATCACGGCCGGCGGCGTCTTCACCCGCGCTGAATGGATCCTTCGCGGCGCCTCCGACATGAGCCGGATCGACGTGGTGCGTGGCGGCATCACCGGCGCGCGCAAGACGGCGATCGTCTGCGAGGCCTACGGGCTGCGCTGCGAGATGCACATGGCCGGCTGGGGCAATCTTCAGGTCTGCGGGGCGACGTCGGAGGACACCAGCGAGTACTACGAGAAGGGCCTGCTTGCGCCGGGCGTCGACTACGACGCGCCGCACCCGTATCTCAGGTCGATCTGCGACAAGCTCGATCCCGACGGTTACGTGACGCTGCCAAAGGCCCCGGGCCTCGGCTACGAGATCGAATGGGACTACATCAACGACAACCTTGTGAAGCCGTGATGTCAGGCACGCGCCGCACCGTCCAGATTCTCGACCTGCTCGCACGGCGCGGGCCGCTCGGCGTGCGCGCCGTCGCCAAGGAGCTGAAGCTGCCGCTCGGTTCGGTGCACCGCATCCTCCTTGACCTTGCCGGGGAGGATGTCGTCGACCGCAACGCCGATGGCGACTGGGACATTGCGCATCGGCTGTTCGAGATCACCGGCCGGCAGCTCGACCGCATCCAGTGGCCTCGCCTGATCCGACCTTTCGCGGAGAAGATGGCGGAGGCGACGCGCGAGACGGTGAACGTCTCAGCTCTTTCCGGCGGGTTCGGCATCTGCATCGACAAGGTGCGCGGCAACGAGGGGATGCAGCTCGACGCGCCGATCGGTTCGCGGGGGCCACTCTACTGCGGTGGCGCGGGCAAGGCGATGCTGGCGATGAGCGAGGCCGAGCAGGAGCGCATCTTCGCGGCGCCGCTCGTCCCGCTCACGCCCCACACCATTACGGACCACAAGATGCTTCGTCGCGAGATCTCGATCATCCGCGGGCGCGGCTATTCGCTCGACAATAACGAGGTGGTGGTGGGGGTGCATTGCGTCGGCATGCCGATCCTCGACCGGAACGGCCACCCGGTCGGTGCGGTCAGCATCTCCGGGCCATCGCCGAAGCAGCCGGGACCGAAGCTCGACGCGCTAGTCGCGATACTCGCGCCGGCCTGCGGTCAGGTGAGTCGCAAGCTCGGCTACACCGGGGCGTGGCCTCCGGTCGAGTTGGCGTCTGCCGAGATGCCGCGACGGAAAGCCGGCTGAAGCAGGGATTGAGACGATGCGGTTTGCGTGGGTGATGAAGCTGAAGCCCGGCAACGAGGCGATCTACAGGCAGAAGCACGACGAGATCTGGCCCGAGCTGGTCGATCTGATGAAGCGGCAGGGCGTGCGCAACTACTCGATCTATCGCTACGGGCTCATCCTGTTCGCCTATCTCGAGCGCGATGCGCCGCCGCCAGAAGGCCAGCCGCACGATCCGATCGTGCTCCGCTGGTGGAAGATGATGGAGCCGTACATGGAGTACAACACCCACGGCACTCCGTGGATGGAGCCGATCGAGGAAGCTTTCCACATCGACTGAGGCGCGGCCGCTCGCGACCCGCCCACAACAGCACCGAGGACAAATGCCGAACGGAACGATGCAAGGCGTGTTTCCGATTCTCGTCACCCCCTTCGACGACAAGGGGCGGATCGACGGGGAGAGCCTCCGCGGGCTCGTCGACTTCAACCTCGACGCCGGCGTGCATGGCCTCGGCGTCGCGATCGGCAGCGAGATGTTCAAGTTCAACGAGGCCGAGCGGGCCGAGGTGACGCGGATCGTCATCGACCAGGTGCGGGGACGTGTCCCGGTGGTGATCAACACCGGGGCCGGCGGCACCGACCTTGCTGTGTTCTATAGCCGTACAGCCGAGGACGCCGGGGCCGACGCGCTGATGATCATCCCGCCGGCTTTCCTACCGGCGGGGCCCGACGAGGTGGTTGACTACTACCGGGCGATTTCGGACGCCGTGTCGATTCCGATCTTCCTCCAGGATACGCCCGCGGCTCCCATCTCGCCGGGTCTCGCCAAGCGGATCGCTGAGGCCGCGGAGCATGTCCGTTACATCAAGGTTGAGACGCTGCCGGTGACGGCCAAGGTGTCTGAGATGGTCAACGCGGCGGGCAATGCGCTGACCATCTTCGGCGGCGCCGGTGGGACCTACTTCATCGAGGAGCTCCGGCGCGGCTCGCTTGGCACCATGCCGTTCTGCAGCCAGCCGGCGGCGTTCGTCGAAGTCTGGAACCTCTACCGTACAGGCGACGAGCGCGGAGCCCGCGCCGCCTTCGACCGGGCCATCATGCCGGTTAATCGGCTCGCCGCGCAGGGCGGCGACGTCTTCTACCACGTGCACAAGGAGCTGCTCGTCCGCCAGGGGGTGATCCGGACTGCCAAGGTCAGGAGTCCGACCGTGCCGATCGACGCGATCACACGCCGCGAGATCGACGAGCTCGTTGCAGCGATGTACCCCTGATTCTGCGGCGACCCGAGGGGTGAAGGAGATCTCGACGCAAGGCACCCAGCCAAGTTCAGATTTCCGCCGAGTACCCGCTAACCGAAGTGCGATTTTGGTGCAGAGCGGACCTCTAGACTAGGTTTTCACCGTTGCTGGACTTTGAGCCGCGGCCACTGCTTGTCCCACTGCGCGGGAAACGGCTCCATCAACGTCGCCAGAGTCATTTCAGGTGGCTGTTGCCCGTCGAGTATCGCCTCGA
This sequence comes from Bauldia sp., assembly GCA_020442065.1. Classification (GTDB taxonomy): domain Bacteria; phylum Pseudomonadota; class Alphaproteobacteria; order Rhizobiales; family Kaistiaceae; genus Bauldia. The sequence continues at coordinate 5,446 of JAGRKZ010000014.1, read as the reverse complement.
CAAGGCTGGGCGCGAGGAGCGTCAAGCGTAAGACGCGCGCCAAGTAGGAGTCGTTGATCTTCTCCGCTTGGGCCAATTCGCGGGTCGAGGTGAACTGGCCGCTGTCCAGCAGCCTCCGCCACCGAAACGCGCGGGCGATCGCCTTGACCATAGTGTTGTTGACATGCGCCCGGGGCGCGCCCCAGGCTCCCCCATCCGGCAACACGACCTCCTTCCGCCCTCCACGCTTCCGGAGCGTCAGAGGCACTCGGACGGTCATCGTGCGCGCGTCAGCGGCGGCATTGTTGCGGGCGATCATGCCGCCCTCCGCGATCCATCGACAACGCCGCCGAGATCTCGCGCGAGGTGGGCCAGTCCATCGACTCGGAGGCGAATGTCGACGCCGTCCGTTCCAACATCGACCCGCTCCACGAGAAGCTGAACGATCCGTGCCTGCTCGGCCGGAAACAGCTCATCCCACAGCGGATCCAGCCCCTCCAAGGCCTCCCTGACCTCGGCCTCGGTCAGACCATCGACGTTACGCCGTGCCGTACGCCATGTGCCGACGACGATCTCCGGCGCGCGGAGGAGCCCGCGCAGCTGGTCGACGACCGCGGCCTCGATCTCGGCGGCGGGCACGCGTCCGACGGGGCAGGCATCGCGACCACGCTTCAGCACGTCCTGGCTGACATAGTAGCGATAGAGCTTGTCGCCGCGCCGCGTGTGGGTCGGGGTCATAGCGCAGCCGGTCGGGCCGAAGATGAGGCCTTTGAGGAGAGCCGGCGTCTGGGCGCGGGCGTTCGCGGCGCGGCTGCGTGGGCTCTCGCGCAGGATCGAATGAACCTTGTCCCAGAGCGCTCGGCTGATAATCGGCTGGTGCTCCCCGGGGTAGGCCGTTCCCTTGTGCACGGCCTCGCCGACGTAGACCCGGTTGTTCAGGAGCTTGTAGAGGAAGCCCTTATCGACGGGCCGGCCGCGCCGGGTCCGGACGCCCTCGGCTGCAAATTCTCGGACCAACGCGGTCGCGGAGCCGACCTTGATGAACCGCTCGAAGACCATGCGTACCGTTGCTGCCTCGGCGTCGTCGATCATCAGTTTGCGGTTCTCGACCCGGTAGCCGAGCGGTACGAAGCCGCCCATCCACATGCCTTTCTTCCGGGATGCCGCGAACTTGTCGCGGATGCGCTCGCCGATGACCTCGCGCTCGAACTGGGCGAAGGAGAGGAGGATGTTGAGCGTGAGCCGCCCCATCGAGGTCGTGGTGTTGAAGGACTGCGTGACTGACACAAACGTGACACCGCCGCGATCGAACACGTCGACCAGCTTCGCGAAATCCATCAGCGAACGGCTGAGCCGGTCGATCTTGTAGACGACGACCACATCGACGCGCCGGTCCTCGATGTCGGCGAGCAGGCGCTCCAGAGCCGGCCGCTCGAGCGTCCCGCCGGAGAACCCGCCATCGTCGTAGCGGTCGGCCAGCTCCACCCAGCCTTCCGACTTCTGGCTCGCGATGAAGGCCTCGCACGCCTCGCGCTGGGCGTCGAGGCTGTTGAACTCCATGTCGAGACCTTCCTCGCTCGACTTCCGGGTATAGATGGCGCAGCGGAGCTTGCGCACGATCGGCTTCTTCATGCCTGCGCCCGCCGGCTCTTGATGCCAAAGAACACCCAGCCATTCCAGCGCGTGCCGGTGATGGCGCGGGCGACGGCCGACAGCGATTTGTACGGTCGACCCTGGTACTCGTAGTCGTGGTCACGGACGGTCACGCAGTGCTCGACGCCCTGCCACTCGCGGATCAGACGCGTACCGCTGATCGGCTTGGCGTCGACGCGGAGGCGCCGGAGCACGACGTTGCCGCCATCGAGCTGCTCCCCCAGCGCCTCAAGGCGCTCGATCGTCTCGGGCTTGAGTCCGCCATAGGCGAGTTCCTGGATTCGGTAGGCAAGCCGACTTTCGAGGAAGCGGCGATTGTAGGGTGGCGGTTCCGTCTCGAAGAGGTCGCGCCACTGCTGCTTCAACTCGGCCGTCGGCGTCGTCTTCAATGCTGCCAGGCGGGTGAGCACCGAGGGCGTGGCGGGGTGATTGGCGTAGTCGATCATCGTGCGGCGGTCTCCGGTTCGGTTCCGCCATGACCGCTCGGTGTACCAACACAGTCCACCGAACTGTCTCCGGTCGCTGCAGATAAAGACGTTGACTGTCGCGTCCGCAGCCGAACCAGCCCGAGCGCCAGCAACGCGCCGATCTCGGCGATGCGCTCGCGGGCTTCCTTTGATGCCGGGGTCAGTAATCTCGTGCTCGCCATTCCGATGGTGATGCACTCGGTAGGCGAGATCGAAAAGGCCAACTTTGCGCGCTGCGAACCGCTGCGGGGGATTAGTGGAACCTGCGGATTACTGGGTATCGCGAACCAGACCGCTTGAAGCTGTCCGTAATGGCGTACAATCGATTCCGTGAGACGCGGGGGCGAATCATCCTTCAACAGGAGATATCGCCACATGCCTGTACGACGGACTGCAACGTTCAAGACTGAGTTGGAACTGCCTCCCCGACAACGACTGCTGGCGGCGGTGTGCCATGGCGATTTGACGCCCGCCGCGGCCGAAGTCGAAGCCGAGCGACTCCACCTTCGCCCGTTGCTCCATCAGCCGGACCCGACCGCCTTCGATCCCATGAGCCAGGATCGCTGGACGCTCCCGATGACCATCGCGTGGATCGTGTGGCGCACGCCCGAGGCCGTGCGGGAGAGCTGGGACGCCTACATCATCGGCTACGAGCGTTGGCGCGAAGTGTTTCGAGATGGGCGCTGCGTAGGTTTCGAGCCTGGTCCACTTCCGAACCCGACCTGGCCAGTGCTTGCTCTCAACGAGAACTACCCGCGCGAACGGTCACGGGAAGCGCCGTGGCGGCCCCGATCTCCCCACGACGCCCTGGAGGAACTGTGGAAAGCACTCCAGCAGGGGGACATCGAAGCCGACGCGATCGACCTCGACACCAAGCAAAATGTCGAAATTCAAGCATCGGCATGGAAGAACCTCGAACTCTACTTCGAGTTCGGCACGGACGTCGCCAAGGAGGACGCACTCTCGCGATCGGGCTTTCGAGACATCCGATTTCCCATGTGTCAGATCATCGACGCCTGGCCGGACCGTATCCTGCCCGAAACACTCCCGCCGCTGATGGCGCCTGAAGGTCCCGGCTACATGCCGTTGTCGGCCGCGGCACAATGGATCGCCACGAAGGGCGGAGCGCATGATCCGGGCGCAGACTTCGTGGCGTGGGATGATGCCTATCTTCGACTCACCGACCGGATTGCATCACGCGACGTCGCCGTGACCGGCAAGGAGTTCAGAAGCGGACGCAGCGAACCCCTCGATCCGGCGCTTTTCAGCGACCTTGTGGTCCATCATCTGTTTAGTTCGGAAGAAGTCGATCACGCCGATAACGACGAACTTTATCTGTGGGCCACGCCATACGTTGACAAGCAACATTGGCGGGCGAAGTTCAGCGACGACCTGCGCCAACGACGCAAGACCATCTGGTCGAAGCTCGTGGTCAGCAGGGCCGATGTCGCGACTTGGTGGCCCTTCGACCTTGGAAGCGATGGGCCCCCGCGAACCGGGGCACCGGGTAGACCAACATCGATGTCGGTGATTATCGAAGAGTTCGACGCTCGTGTTACGCGGGGTGAGGCAATTCGTTCTGTCGGCGGGGAAGCCAAAGTGCTGCACGCGTGGTTCGTGAAGACTCACCCCTCTTGGAGCCCGCCAACCCTGAAGACCATTGCCAATCGACTTCGCGAACAACGACGCGAGTACTTTCCGCCTACCCGAAATTGAAATATCGGTTGAATTTCGGGCATGTTTTTCGGGCAGCCGACATGCCTTAGCTGGGGTCCCTCGTAGCGCGACAGAGTTTGTTCTGTCGCTCCAAAAGAGAGACCAGCATGACCCAGAACGAACCAACCGTTGATTCCGCCGAGGCCGCGATCTCGGCGCTGTTTGCGCGTCATCTCAACCAGGACCAGCTCGCTCGCCGCTGGAGCCTTTCCGCCCGCACCCTTGAACGCTGGCGCTCGCACGGCAAGGGACCTTGCTATCTCCGGCTAGGCGGCCGAGTGGCCTATCGGCTCGAAGATATTGAGGCCTTCGAGAAGGCCGGTCGTCACGTCACTGAAGCCGATGGCATCGGAGTCCGGTGATGGGCGTTTTGCTGTCGCTCCACCCCAACTGCGCCGATTCCCGCAGCGAGTCTCGCGGCGGCCTTCGTGGCGCGGCGTCTTCACCAAGCGTCGGCATCGCGATTGGCAAGGTCGACGAGTGGCTCGTCCAAGCCAAGCCCGGCGACCGCTTGGAATACCACCGTGGCTACCTCGCGATGGACCGCGGCGTTGGCAGTCGCCTCGGCGAGGAGGCGGGTCGCGAACTCGACCGGGTCGCCACGGCGTTGATGGCGATGGCCGAGGCCGGCGACGTGCATCTCGTCCAACGTCGACACGGTCCGAACGACTACAGCTATGTTGCCGTCCGCGCCCGTAGCCCGCGGCGATCGGCCCGCCCTGGCATGGGAGGCCGGTCATGAGCGCCGAGACTCTTGCCCGGACCCTGGGCGGCCGTCGGTCCGGAAGGACCTGGCTGGCCTGTTGCCCGGCCCACGATGATCGAGAGCCGAGCCTCGCCATTCGCGATGGTGACGACGGTCGTGTTCTCGTTCATTGCCACGCCGGCTGCGACCAGCGAACTGTGATCGATGTCCTCCGGCGACGTGGCCTTTGGGACTCGACTGATCGTCCATCTGCTCTCAGGCCTGGTCCCTCATCATCGGCTCCCGCGACGGACCCCGATGCCGAGCAACGGATCGCGGCGGCGGTGCGGATCTGGGACGCGAGCCACGACGCTCGCGGAACCCCCGTCGCGACGTACCTATCGTCGCGCGGTCTCGTCCTGCCGTTCTCCGGTCGCATTCGCTTCCATACGGCGCTGACGCACTCGACCGGCACAGTATGGCCGGCGATGGTTGGGCTGGTGAGGGACGCGGCCGATCAGCCAATTGGCGTGCACCGCACCTTCCTCGCCCGGGATGGATCGGGGAAGGCGCCTGTGTCGCCGGCGAAGATGGCGCTGGGTCCGATCCGGGGCGGCGCTGTCCGCCTTGCCAAGGCGGCGAAGAAGATCGTCGTCGGCGAGGGCATCGAGACGGTGCTGTCGGTGATGCAGTCGACCGGCGTCCCGGGGTGGGCGGCATTGTCGACTTCGGGGCTAAGAACCCTCGTCCTGCCCCGCCTGGTTGAGGAAGTCGTGGTCCTCGCCGATGCGGACGAGCCCGGAGAAGCCGCCGCGCGGGATGCCGCTGCCCGTTGGGTCCACGAAGGTCGGCGAGTTCGGATCGCTCGTCCCGACGAGGGCTACAAGGACTTCAACGACATGCTCAGGGGCCAGGTCGGGCCGAGGAGGGTGGCGTGAGCACGCCC